>NZ_JAOWIG010000091.1:29260-527358 GCF_030332245.1 Citrobacter sp. Cy070 | reverse complement strand
ACCTCCTTCGGATTAGCCAGATAACCCGTGGTATCCCCGGTCGGGCGGCTATTGGCATTTGGTTTGATGACGATGCTCGGTTTGGTAAAGTGCGCACCAGGGAGCGGCGCTACCGCGGCCAGGGTGCCGTGTTTTTTACGCAGTTCCTCTATCGGGCCGAAGTCCAGCGCACGCAGCGGGCAGGATTCGACACAGATGGGTTTCTTACCCTCAGCAACGCGTTCATGACAGCCATCGCACTTGGTCATGTGTCCTTTGGCGGCATTGTATTGCGGCGCGCCATACGGGCAGGCCATGTGGCAATAGCGACAGCCAATGCACACATCTTCATCCACGACCACAAAACCATCTTCACGTTTGTGCATCGCGCCGCTTGGACACACCTTGGTACAGGCCGGGTCTTCACAGTGGTTGCACGCAATGGAGAGGTAGTAGGCGAAAACGTTCTGGTGCCAGACACCGTTATCTTCCTGCCAGTCACCGCCGGCGTATTCGTAAATACGGCGGAAACTGACGTCCGGCGTATTCGTAAATACGGCGGAAACTGACGTCCGGCGTTAAATTTTTGAAGTCTTTGCAGGCCAGTTCGCAAGTTTTGCAACCGGTGCAACGGCTGGAATCAATAAAAAATCCATACTGGGTTGTCATCGGTTACTCCTTACACCTTTTCAACCTGAACAAGGTTCGTATGTGATGGGTTCCCCTTAGCGAGAGGAGAAGGTCGCTGGGTCGTCAGCACGTTAATACAACCGCCCTGATCCACACGTTTCACATCCGGGTCATACCAGGCGCCCTCACCCAGCGCTACAACGCCAGGCATCATACGTGGGGTAACTTTAGCCTCAATATGCACTTCGCCACGGTTGTTAAAGATACGTACCTTGTCACCGTTGTTAATACCACGTCGTTGTGCATCCATCGGATTAATCCACATTTCCTGGCGACAGGACGCTTTCAGAACGTCAACGTTGCCATAGGTCGAGTGGACGCGAGATTTATAATGGAAGCCCGTTAATTGCAGAGGGAATTTTTCCACCAGTGGATCGTTTAAGCTTTCAAAGCCCGGTGTATAAATCGGTAATGGATCGATCACATCGCCTTCCGGCAGTTCCCAGGTTGCAGCGATTTCTGCCAGCGCTTGAGAATAAATTTCAATCTTACCTGATGGCGTGGTAAGCGGATTGGCTTTGGGGTCCTCACGAAATGCTTTATACGCCACGTGATGTCCTTCAGGATCACGCTGCTTAAAGATGCCCTGCTTACGGAACTCTTCAAATGTCGGCAGTTCCGGTATAGCCTTGCGCGACTGTTCATACAGATGACGCATCCACTCTTCCTGAGTACGGCCTTCCGTGAACTGTTGCTCGACGCCAAGGCGTTTCGCCAGCTCGCTGGTCATTTGGTAGATAGTCTTGCATTCAAAGCGTGGTTTGATCGCCTGATCGGTGAAAATCACGTAGGACATATTCCCGCAAGATGCATCCAGCGCGAAGTCCATCTGCTCAGAGGCCGTACAGTCCGGCAGCAGAATATCGGCATATTTCGCCGAGGAGGTCATATGACAATCAATAACGACGATCATTTCACACTTCTTATCATCCTGCAGGATTTCATGCGTGCGGTTGATATCAGAGTGCTGGTTAATCAAGCAGTTACCGGCATAGTTCCAGATCATCTTAATCGGAACATCGAGCTTATCCTTACCACGAACACCGTCGCGCAGCGCTGTCATTTCCGGACCACGCTCAATCGCATCCGTCCACATAAACATTGAGATACTGGTTTCGACGGGGTTTTCCAGCGTTGGCATACGCTCAAACGGTAAATCGTATGATCCCTCACGTGCACCGCTGTTGCCGCCGTTAATACCAACGTTGCCGGTCAGAATGGCCAACATCGAAATGGCACGGGTCGCAATCTCACCGTTGGCGTGACGCTGCGGCCCCCAACCCTGGCTAATGTAGGCGGGTTTCGCGCTACCAATTTCACGCGCCAACTTAACAATTCGATCAGCAGGAATACCGGTTATCTGCGCGGCCCATTCCGGGGTCTTCGCGATACCGTCTTTACCCTGACCGAGAATATACGCCTTATAATGACCGTTCTTCGGCGCTCCCGCCGGGAGAGTTTTTTCGTCATAGCCCACGCAGTACTTATCGAGGAACGGTTGATCAACCATATTCTCGCTGATCAGTACATAGGCAATACCGTTAACCAGCGCTGCATCTGTACCCGGTCGAATGGGAATCCATTCATCTTCACGACCCGCACCGGTATCCGTGTAGCGGGGATCGATTATGATCATGCGGGCATTAGATTTCTGCCGCGCCTGTTCAAGGTAGTAGGTCACCCCACCACCGCTCATACGAGTTTCGCCTGGGTTATTACCAAACAGGACAACGAGCTTACTGTTTTCAATGTCAGACGGGCTGTTACCGTCAGCCCATCCGCCATAGGTATAGTTCAGTCCTGCCGCGATTTGCGCAGAAGAATAATCCCCATAGTGGTTCAGGTAACCGCCGCAACAGTTCATTAAACGTGCCACCAGCGTTTTACCCGGCGGCCATGAGCGCGTCATCGTGCCGCCCAGCGTGCCGGTACCGTAGTTCAGATAGATAGACTCGTTACCGTAGTCTTTAATCAGACGCTGCATATTGCTGGCGATGATATCGTAGGCTTCATCCCAACTGATGCGCTCAAATTTACCTTCGCCGCGTTTGCCGACACGCTTCATTGGGTATTTCAGACGATCGGGATTATAGACGCGACGGCGCATAGAGCGCCCACGCAGACAGGCGCGTACCTGGTGCAGACCGTCATAGTTGTCATCACCGGTGTTGTCGGTTTCGACATACTTTATTTCACCGTCTACCACATGCATACGCAGCGGACAGCGGCTACCACAGTTCACCGTACACGCGCTCCAGATCACTTTCTCATTAATCTGTGTTGGATTGAGGGCTTCTGCGGCATTTGCGATACGGGTAAATGGCAGGGTAAACGCGCTACTGGCCACCGCCAGTCCGCCTATCGCCGTCGTTTTCACCAGACCGCGGCGACTAACCTCAGCTGCCAGTACGGCATCGGGGATCTTAGTTTTCATAGTGGCTCACTCTGCTGCTCACAATAAACAAAAAGGGAATGTTCGTTGTATAGTCGTTTATATATCGATACTATCGTTATACAGACCGTTATATATCGAATTTATGCAAAGACAGAGATAAATACTGACTTTCATTCGAAGGCAGTATTACCACTAATGGAGTAAGGGTTATTGTCCGGCATCAAACGGGCGTAAAAAAAGCGCCCTGAGGCGCTTTTTTAGCAAGGAAAAATGACTTAACCGATGAATTCCAGGCCATTCATGTACGGACGTAATACTTCCGGTACCTGAATACGGCCATCAGCTTGCTGGTAGTTTTCCATAACGGCAACCAGCGTACGTCCCACTGCCAGACCAGAGCCGTTCAGTGTATGCACTAAACGTGTTTTCTTGTCAGATTTGCTACGACAACGCGCCTGCATGCGACGAGCCTGGAAATCCCACACATTGGAGCAGGAGGAAATTTCACGATAGGTATTCTGTGCAGGGATCCACACTTCCAGATCGTAGGTTTTGCATGCGCCGAAGCCCATGTCGCCTGTGCACAGGATGATCTTGCGATACGGCAGCCCCAGCAGTTGCAGGACCTTCTCAGCATGGCCGGTCATCTCTTCCAGCGCGTCCATCGAATCTTCCGGACGAACAATCTGCACCATCTCGACTTTATCGAACTGGTGCATACGGATCAGACCACGAGTGTCACGACCGTAAGAACCCGCTTCGGAACGGAAGCACGGCGTATGCGCAGTCATTTTGATCGGCAGCGCATCTTCGTCGATGATTTCGTCGCGTACCAGGTTGGTCAGCGGCACTTCCGCCGTTGGGATCAGCGCATAGTTGCTGCTGTCAGCTTCTTCATCCAGCGGACGCGTATGGAACAAGTCACCAGCAAATTTCGGCAGTTGGCCAGTGCCGTACAGCGTGTCATGGTTAACCAGATACGGGACGTAGTTTTCGCTGTAACCATGCTGCTCAGTGTGCAGATCCAGCATAAACTGAGACAGCGCACGGTGCATACGCGCGATCTGCCCTTTCATGACAACAAAACGAGAGCCGGTCAGTTTAACCGCAGCGGCGAAATCAAGACCCGTGTGCATTTCACCCAAGGTAACGTGATCGCGCACTTCGAAATCGAACTCGCGCGGTGTACCCCAGCGGCTGACTTCAACGTTGTCATTTTCATCTTTACCCACCGGAACTTCGTCCGCTGGCAGGTTAGGAATGGTCAGCGCAATATCGCGGATCTCGGCCTGTAAGGTATCAAGTTCAGCTTTCGCGGCATCCAGCTCTTCGCCCAGTTTGTTCACTTCCAGACGTAAAGACTCGATATCTTCCCCGCGCGCTTTTGCCTGGCCGATGGATTTCGATCGAGAGTTACGCTCTGCCTGCAGGTTTTCAGTTTGTACCTGCAGAACTTTACGACGCTCTTCAAGAGCGCGCAGCTTATCTACATCCAGCTTAAAGCCCCGGCTTGCCAGTTTTTCTGCGACTGCGTCTGGCTCATTACGCAGCAGATTGGGATCGAGCATGCTTATCCTGTGCTTATCGAATTAAAATAGGAGAAAGTGACCACAGCCTGCGGTCACAGGGATACATCGACAACATTACCGCAACGATAACACTAACGGTAGCGTTTTATAGGGCTATTTTGATCCTGTCCGGCGAGCCAGGCGAGCTTTTCGCCAATCTTGCCTTCAAGACCTCTGTTTGTCGGGTGATAATAGCGCGTTTGCGCCATTTCCTGCGGGAAGTACTCTTCTCCGGCAGCATAGGCATTTGGCTCATCATGAGCGTAACGATATTCCTGACCGTAGCCCATCTCTTTCATCAGCTTCGTCGGCGCATTACGCAGGTGGACAGGCACGTCGTAATCCGGACGTTCCCGGGCATCAGCCAGCGCGGCTTTAAAGGCGGTGTAAACCGCATTACTCTTCGGCGCACAGGCCAGATAAACAATCGCCTGAGCAATCGCGCGTTCACCTTCCGCTGGCCCCACGCGGGTAAAGCAATCCCATGCGGAAATCGCCACCTGCATGGCGCGAGGATCGGCATTGCCTACATCTTCAGAGGCAATCGCCAGACAACGACGGGCAACGTACAGCGGATCGCCGCCAGCGGTGATGATACGCGCATACCAATAAAGCGCCGCATCCGGAGCGCTTCCGCGAACTGACTTGTGTAATGCGGAGATGAGATCGTAAAAACGATCGCCTTTATTATCGAAACGCGCGCTGCGTTCACCAGCAATTTCAGTGAGCAACTCTGCTTTCAATACGCGCTTGCCGGAATCATCAACTTCGGCCATATCGGCCATCATTTCCAACGTATTCAGCGCCCGGCGCGCATCACCATTAACCAGTTCGGCAATCGCCCGACGCGTCTCCGGCGGCAGTACGATATCCTGGCCGCCGTAACCCCGCGCTTTGTCTGACATCGCCTGGTCCAGCACCTGTTCAATATCGTCGGTGGTTAATGATTTCAGTAAGTAAACGCGTGCGCGTGACAGCAGCGCCGAGTTCAGCTCAAACGAGGGGTTTTCAGTGGTCGCGCCAATAAACGTGATGGTACCGTCTTCAATATGCGGTAAAAACGCATCCTGTTGGCTTTTATTAAAACGGTGAACTTCGTCCACAAACAGGATCGTACGCCGGCCAGCGTTACGGTTCTGACGCGCACGCTCAATCGCTTCACGAATTTCTTTTACACCAGACGTAACCGCCGAAATACGTTCAACATCGGCGTTGGCGTAACGGGCAATCACTTCGGCAAGCGTGGTTTTGCCCGTCCCCGGCGGCCCCCATAAAATCATGGAGTGCAGGTGCCCGGCCTCAATAGCACGTGGCAAAGGTTTGCCCGCAGCCAGCAGATGCTGCTGGCCGATATACTGCGCTAAATTTTCTGGCCGCATACGCGCGGCCAGTGGCTGAAAAGTATTATCAGAAAAGTCGAGCGACAGATTGCTCACTCACACGCCTCTACTTACGTTGATCGTCAACCGTTACACCTTGCGGCGGGGTAAAGGTGAATTTGGAAGGTTCGATCGCACCATTCTGCTGAGATTTCAGCTGATAGCTGCTGCGCTGATCGTCTTGTTCAACGGCGCTAAACTGGTGGATCGTCCCGTCACGCCCAACATTGATCGTAAACTGCTTCAGGTTACCGCTGCTGGTTTTAGGTGTCAGCACGAAATCATCGCCGTTTTGCTTAATGTTGTACTGCTGCCAGTCGCTGGCCTGGTTACGCGCGATCAGCATGAACGGCGTATTGCCCGTGGCGTCTTTCAGCCAGGTCGCCGTCGCCTGTTCAACAAACGGGTTAAAGAACCACAGCGTTTTCCCATCGGAAACCAGGATGCTTTCGTCAGGCTGTGTCATATGCCAGTTAAACAGATTCGGACGTTTAACCCATAAATCACCCTGGCCTTCCTGCACCGCTGCGCCGCTACCATCCGTTACCTTCTGGGTAAAACTGGCGTGGAAGCTGCTGACTTTATCCAGACGGCTTTTCAGGTCGCTTGCGGCGTCAGCCCAAACGCTGCTCACCACAAAGCTCGACAGTAATGCACAGGTGATTGCGATTCTTTTCATCGTTATTCCTCAAAATACGTCACTCCCAACGGGGAGCTCCTTCTGCTATCCATTTCAGGCCAAAAATCAGCATGAGGAAAGTAGAAAATACTGAATTACTTAACTTTGCAATCAATCAAAGGGCGGTGGAGCCAGCACTTCACGATTGCCATTATGTCCCTGCTCACTGACAATTCCCTGCGCTTCCATCTGTTCAATGATGCGCGCCGCACGGTTATAGCCAATGCGGAACTGGCGCTGGACGCCTGAGATGGAGGCTTTGCGCTTCTGGGTAACAAAATTCACCGCCTGATCGAACAGCGGATCCAGCTCTTCCCCACCGTCAAAACCACCACCACCACCTTCACTCTCGGTGTCTGAGGTGATGCCTTCCACGTACTGTGGACGACCACGCGCTTTCCAGTCCTGCACGACCGCGTGAACTTCCTCATCGCGCACAAAAGCACCATGTACACGCACTGGAATCGTTGAGTTTGGCGCAGAATAGAGCATATCACCCATGCCTAGCAGGGATTCAGCCCCCCCCTGATCAAGAATGGTACGAGAGTCAATCTTACTCGACACAGTAAACGCTATACGCGTCGGGATATTTGCTTTGATAAGCCCAGTGATAACGTCAACCGACGGACGCTGGGTTGCCAGCACCAGGTGGATACCTGCCGCACGCGCTTTTTGCGCCAGACGGGCAATCAGTTCTTCCACTTTTTTACCGACAGTCATCATCAGGTCAGCAAATTCATCGACCAGAACCACAATATACGGCTCTTTTTTCAGCACCGGATGGGTGACATCCATGCTATCGCCTGGTTTCCAGTACGGATCCGGGATTGGACGTCCCATACGATCTGCTTCCGCAATCTTCTCGTTGTAGCCCGCAAGGTTACGCACTCCCAGCGCTGACATCAGCTTATAGCGGCGTTCCATTTCATTAACGCTCCAGCGCAAGGCATTGGCTGCGTCTTTCATATCCGTAACGACTTCAGTCAGCAGATGCGGGATACCTTCATAAACCGACAGCTCGAGCATTTTCGGGTCGATCATGATAAAGCGAACATCTTCCGGCTGCGCCTTGTAGAGCATGCTGAGGATCATGGCGTTGACCCCAACAGATTTACCCGACCCCGTGGTACCTGCCACCAACAGATGCGGCATCTTGGCCAAATCGGCAGTCACAGGTTCACCAGCAATGTCCTTGCCGAGAACGACAGTAAGCGGTGACGGATTATCACGGAATTTCGCGTTATCCAGTACTTCACGCAGATAGACGGTCTGGCGTTTTTTGTTCGGTAACTCCAGTCCGACATACGGTTTACCTGGAATAACCTCCACGACACGAACTGCTGCGGTTGATAGCGAGCGCGCCAGATCTCGGGAAAGGTTAGAAATACGCGCAGCTTTAACACCCGGTGCCAGATTTAGCTCAAAACGGGTAATCACCGGTCCGGGCGAGTAGTTCACCACATCGGCTTTAATACGGAAATCAGCCAGACGCGCTTCCACCAGACGCGCCATTTGCTCCAGCGCGAATGTATCTATTGGCTCAACTTCCGCCGGTGGTGGGGTGAGCAGATCCAGCGATGGCAGCAGTGTCGTCGGACGCTGTACAGGGCGGCTGTCGCCATTACGCATCAATAACGGATGGATCAGGCTTTCCTGCGGCGGCGGTGTGACAGGCTGTGGCGGCTGCTGATAGTGCTGCTGCGGTGCGACAGGCTGCGGCGGCTGCTGATAATGCTGCTGCGGTGCGACAGGCTGCGGCGGCTGCTGATAATGCTGCTGCGGTGCAACAGGCTGCGGCGGCTGCTGGTAATGCTGCTGCGGTGCGACAGGCTGTTGATACTGTGGCGGTTCCGGCATCACGCTGGGGGTAAACAGCGGCTCATGCGGCCCCTCATCCACTAACGCTTTCATTGGTGAGAATTCAAAATCATCAAGCGAGAATGGATTCGCCCCGGCAGGCTGTGCGCCGGAATAACGTTGCTGTTGGGAAGAAGCGAACTGACGCGCCAGTTCCGCTTCTGCGGCTGAATCTTCATCATCAGTGTGATTGGTATCATCCTGATACTCTTCGCCATAGCGGTGCTGCTGCGACTGGGCAAACTGACGCGCCAGCTCATCCTGCTGCATTGCATCAATTTCATCGTCACTGTATTGCGCGTCCGAATCAAGCTGCTCTTCGCGCGCTTTCTCTTCCGCCATACGTTGTGACGGCAACTTAATGCCATATGAAGCCAACTCACGGCGTGTCGGGACACGCACACGATTAGGGCGCGGCAGTTGAGGGCCAATTCCCTCTTTCACCTGCGGACGCGGCGCACCGCTACCCGCAAGGCTAAAGACAGGCGCTGCGGCAGCGGCTCCCGCTCCCAAAGCGGCACTTTTTACGCCTGCGGCCAGCGGCGCAACGGC
This sequence comes from Citrobacter sp. Cy070, assembly GCF_030332245.1. NCBI lineage: Bacteria > Pseudomonadati > Pseudomonadota > Gammaproteobacteria > Enterobacterales > Enterobacteriaceae > Citrobacter > Citrobacter sp. Cy070. The sequence goes on along the minus strand of NZ_JAOWIG010000091.1, from coordinate 518,259 downwards.
AGCAACAGACTCAACGGGAGGTATGGATGCTGTTGGCATAGACGGTGCAGCGGGTTTCACCCGCTCAGGCTCTTGCACGGGTTCTGGAATCGGCTGATACCAGGCAGCTAGCTGCTCACGCTCACGCGCGCGCTTTTCTTCCACTTCTTCAAAATAGTAGAGCGGTGGACGTGCTGGCTTCACCTCTTCAACGACAGGCTCAGGCTCGGCAACCGGCGGCTGTTCCACCACGGGCTGCTGATGAACCACGGGTTGTTGCTGCACGGTGTCTTGATGATAGACAGGCTGCGGTTCAAGCGGCGCACTCTGCTGGTAAACCGGTTCTGGTTGCCAGGCGGGCTCCACCACTGGCTCAGGTGCTTGCCACGGCATTGCCGGTTGCGGCATCGTCGGCTGTTCATAGCCAGCTTCGGCAACTGGCGGTACAGAATATGGCATCTGCGGTTCAACCGGGGCAGGTTGCTGCCAGGGTTCATAAGGCTGAACCGGCGGCTGCGCGTACTGAACGGGCTGTGGGTAACCTTCCGGCGCTGGCGCGATAACCGCTTCACCGGTTTGCGGAGCCGGTGCGGATTGCCATGCCACAGCAGGAGTGGGTTGCTCTAAAACGGTTCCCGGTACTGACGCAGGTTGCAACAGCGGGTCGACTGGCGCACTCCAGACCTGAGTTGTCGCAGTGGCAGTGGCGGCCGCCGCCGCGGTGACCGGCTCAGTCACTGAATGGCCGTTTAATAGCGGGTCGAATTCATCGTATTCAGGCAATGTGGCACGATTGCCTGAGAACAACACATCGTCAGGATCGGCTACAACGCCACGCGCGCTGTATTCAATTTCGTCTTCATCATCCATGCGCTTGCCGGAGAACAGCGCGGCATCAGTGTGACGCCCAAGTGGATTGGTGAACTTCTCTGCCAGCCGTTTACGGCGCGCTAACGCTCCGCGCAGAATACGTGCCCGTCGAGATTCATGTGGGGTGCCATCAACGGCGTCGACCGACTCTTCATCATCTTCATATTCTTCGTCATCGACCCAGGTATCATCGCGACGAGTACGATTGCTGGCAAATGTCAGAATATTCAGTAACCAGCCACCCAGTTTTTCGGCAATGCTCACCCATGACCAGCCAGTAAACAGCGTTAAACCCGCGGCCCAGATACATAACAACGCAAGCGTACCGCCACTGCTGTGCAGCAGGGGTTGCAGCGTAGTACTGAGCAGGCTGCCAATAACGCCGCCAGAGGCAAAATACCAGATGTCATCGGCATTGATTGCGGCAAGCCCGCAAGAGGTGAGGATCAGCGCCAGAACGCCAATAATACGCAGCGATACGGCGAAGTAATCGACGTATTCGTCGCTGGCCTGATGTCGCCAGGCAAACCAGCAGCCACCGACGATTATCACGGGGATAGTGTAAGCCATGACACCAAAAATGAAGAACAGCGTATCCGCCAGCCATGCTCCGGGTATTCCGCCCAGATTATGGATAGGCTCGTGCCATGCGGTTTGCGACCAACTGGGGTCCGAAGGGTTAAAGCTGAGTAATGCTGCCATCAACCAGACGGCAAAAAGGGCAATAAGAATCAGCAACGCTTCCAGAAGTCGGCGCCCGCTGCTTAACTTCGTCAATGTGACGTCTTTGTCTTCAGTGTATTCCTGGCTCAAAAACGGCTCTCCAGGTTTCAGGCTTTTCCTGCCCGATGCTAAAACGGACAACAGCACCGGGTTACCCCGGCACTGTTGCTGTATGGATTAACAGGAGTGTAATCAAACTGCGTCGATTTTGCACCTGTTCCGTGTTAGCGCGTCTTAATTACCAGACGATTGCTCTGTTTGACTTCTTCCATTACCACGTAAGTACGTGTGTCATTCACGCCAGGCAGACGCAGCAGGGTTTCCCCCAGCAGCTTACGGTATGCCGACATATCCGGTACGCGTGTTTTCAGCAGATAGTCGAAATCACCGGAAACCAAATGACACTCTTGAATTTCTTCAAGTTTTTGTACTGCAGAGTTAAATTGCTCAAACACATCCGGGGCGCCACGATTCAGAGTAATCTCAACAAAAACCAGAAGTGATGCATCCAGATAATGCGGGTTTAACAGCGCTGTATAGCCCTGAATAAAACCCTGTCTTTCCAACCGACGCACACGCTCAAGGCAGGGCGTTGGAGAAAGTCCCACTCGTTTTGAAAGCTCGACGTTAGAAATACGCCCATCCTTTTGCAGCTCATTAAGAATGTTACGATCGATACGGTCGAGATCTTTGCCAGGGCGCTTCTTACTATCTACCATTATTATTGTCTCTCTGTATTCCTTCCCTACTCCTGCCTGACTCTATTAACATCACTGTTCAGAGTCGCTACCCATCACAATAAACCGCAACCCAGAGGGATTTACGGTGCGCAATGCCTGGGTTTATGGTGAGAAGACCGTTGCCTGTCGGCGGCTATCGACATCACGAATGGCATCTGTCCACACCATGCGTAGATTTCACTAACCCGGTAAACATGGTATCTACATGCATGATTATGCAGCATATACATGACACAGTTTTTTTCTTCCTTGAATGTTTTCGCAAAACAGCAGGTGATTGTCAAAGCAAAACATCGATTTTTAGTACAACATGCCAGTTATTCATTGGGAGTGATGGAAAATCGTCATTTTATCACCTTATAACTGACCGATTTTAAGTAGAAATCATTATATCTCCGTCATAGTTCACGTCACCTGTGCGTTGGCTTCACGCGGGCCCCCAACTCGAATAAATTAGAGAGGCGCATTACCCTCAATTTTGCCCATCATCGGTTTCCGCTATTACACATATTGTTAACAAAATCGCCATACTCTTTTTTTACGACTGCAAATTCCCTACAATCCTGCCCATTGCCTACCAACAACTATGGGGATCTCATGGGCACGACCAAACACAGTAAACTTCTTATTCTGGGTTCAGGCCCTGCGGGCTATACCGCCGCCGTCTACGCTGCGCGTGCAAACCTGCAGCCGGTGCTGATTACCGGTATGGAAAAAGGTGGTCAGTTGACCACGACAACAGAAGTGGAGAACTGGCCTGGCGATCCAAACGATCTCACTGGCCCGCTGCTGATGGAGCGCATGCACGAGCACGCAACGAAATTTGAAACGGAGATCATCTTCGATCACATCAGCAAGGTAGATCTGCAAAACCGCCCTTTCCGTCTCACCGGAGACAGTGGCGAGTACACCTGTGACGCACTGATCATCGCCACTGGTGCTTCAGCACGCTATCTGGGCTTACCTTCAGAAGAAGCCTTTAAAGGCCGCGGCGTCTCCGCCTGCGCAACCTGCGACGGTTTCTTCTATCGTAACCAAAAAGTTGCGGTGATCGGCGGCGGCAACACCGCTGTGGAAGAAGCGTTGTACCTGGCGAATATCGCCTCCGAAGTTCACTTGATTCACCGCCGCGACAGTTTCCGTGCTGAGAAAATCCTCATCAAACGTTTGATGGATAAAGTTGAAAACGGCAACATCGTGCTGCACACGCATCGCACACTGGAAGAAGTGACTGGCGATCAAATGGGTGTAACCGGATTGCGTCTGCGCGATACGCAAAATACTGACAACGTTGAATCTCTCGACGTCGCCGGATTGTTTGTCGCCATCGGCCACAGCCCGAACACGGCTATTTTCGATGGTCAACTTGAACTGGAAAACGGCTATATCAAAGTTCAGTCCGGTATTCACGGCAATGCGACACAAACCAGCATTCCTGGTGTGTTCGCTGCCGGTGACGTGATGGACCATATTTATCGTCAGGCGATTACCTCAGCTGGCACAGGTTGTATGGCCGCCCTTGACGCTGAACGTTATCTCGACGGTCTGGCGGACGCCTGCAAATAGTTTTACAAATCAGTAACAAAAGTAAAAAAGGCGACTATAAGTCGCCTTTATTTTTGCCCCGTTGTAACATTGTCCTGCCCAAAAATTCCAATAACTCACCTGCTAAGCGTGCAATGAATAAAACCCGTCAAAAAGAGCTTACCCGCTGGTTAAAACAGCAAAGTGTCATTTCTCAACGCTGGCTGAATATTTCACGCCTGTTGGGGTTCGTGAGTGGCCTGTTAATTGTCGCTCAGGCCTGGCTCATGGCTCGGATTCTGCAACACATGATCATGGAAAATATTCCCCGTGAAGCGCTGCTGTTCCCTTTCGTCGTGCTGGTCTTGATTTTTATCCTGCGGGCGTGGGTTGTCTGGTTACGTGAGCGAATAGGGTTTCACGCGGGTCAACATATTCGTTTTGAGATTCGTCGCCAGGTTCTGGACCGTCTGCAACAGGCGGGGCCAGCATGGATACAGGGGAAGCCTGCCGGAAGCTGGGCCACGCTGATTCTGGAACAGATTGACGATATGCATGACTACTATGCGCGTTATTTGCCGCAAATGGCGCTTGCGGTATGCGTCCCGCTATTGATTGTGGCTGCCGTTTTCCCGTCAAACTGGGTTGCAGCCCTTATCCTGCTGGGAACCGCACCACTGATCCCTCTGTTTATGGCAATGGTCGGTATGGGCGCTGCCGATGCCAACCGGCGTAACTTTCAGGCACTTGCCCGACTCAGCGGTCATTTCCTCGATCGCTTGCGCGGCATGGAAACACTGAGAATTTTTGGTCGCGGCGAAGCGGAGACGGAAAGCATCCGGGCTGCATCGCAGGATTTCCGTCAGCGCACGATGGAAGTGCTTCGCCTGGCATTCCTGTCTTCGGGCGTGCTGGAGTTTTTCACTTCGCTCTCTATTGCCCTGGTAGCCGTGTACTTCGGTTTTTCTTATCTCGGCGAGCTTGATTTCGGCCACTACGGAACCGGCGTCACGCTGGCGGCAGGTTTCCTGGCGCTGATTCTGGCACCGGAATTTTTCCAGCCGCTGCGCGATCTGGGGACGTTTTACCATGCCAAGGCGCAAGCGGTAGGCGCTGCCGACAGCCTGAAAACATTCATGGAAACCCCGCTCGCGCATCCTGAGCGTGGCGATATTGAGCTGGCAACCAAAGACGAGGTTTCAATTGAAGCCGAAGATCTGATCATCACCTCACCCGAAGGCAAAGTCCTGGCTGGTCCGCTTAACTTCTCCCTACCCGCAGGCCAGCGCGCGGTGCTGGTTGGGCGTAGTGGTTCCGGTAAGAGCTCGTTGCTGAATGTCCTGTCCGGTTTTCTCTCGTATCAGGGCTCATTGCGTATTAATGGCTTTGAACTTCGTGACTTGTCGCCTGATGCCTGGCGTAAACAACTCTCATGGGTCGGGCAAAACCCGCAGCTTCCGGCTGCTACATTGCGCGAAAATGTGCTGCTGGCATGCCCTGATGCCAGCGAAGAACAGCTACAGGCCGCGCTTGATAGCGCCTGGGTCAGTGAGTTTTTACCGCTGCTTCCTCAGGGTGTGGATACCCCTGTGGGCGACCAGGCAGGCCGACTTTCTGTCGGGCAAGCGCAGCGTGTTGCCGTTGCCCGTGCCTTACTCAACCCGTGTCAGTTACTGCTGCTCGACGAACCCGCAGCCAGTCTTGATGCTCACAGCGAACAACGTGTGATGCAGGCGTTGCATGCGGCATCGCGCCGCCAGACCACGCTGATGGTTACGCACCAGTTGGAAGATCTTGCCGACTGGGACGCTATCTGGGTCATGCAAGACGGTCAGATTGTCGAACAAGGTACCTACGCGCAACTTAGCGCAGCCAGCGGGGCTTTTGCGACATTACTGGCTCACCGTCAGGAGGACATCTAAATGCGCGCTTTGCTACCCTATCTGACGCTGTATAAACGTCATAAATGGATGTTAACACTGGGGATCGTTCTGGCGATCGTTACATTATTGGCAAGCATTGGTTTACTGACGCTTTCAGGCTGGTTCCTGTCTGCTTCCGCCGTTGTCGGTGTCACCGGGATTTACAGTTTTAACTACATGCTTCCGGCGGCTGGCGTTCGCGGGGCGGCAATTACCCGAACCGCAGGTCGTTATTTCGAACGACTGGTCAGTCACGATGCGACGTTTCGTGTATTGCAGCATCTGCGTATTTACACCTTCAGCAAATTGCTGCCGCTTTCCCCTGCCGGGCTCGCCCGATACGGCCAGGGCGAACTGCTCAACCGCGTTGTGGCGGATGTCGACACGCTCGATCATCTCTATTTACGCGTGATCTCCCCGCTGGTTGGCGCGTTTGTCGTTATTGTAGTAGTCACGCTAGGGTTGAGCGTTCTCGATCTCACGCTCGCCATCACCCTTGGCGGTATTATGCTGCTGACTCTGTTTATCTTGCCTCCGTTGTTTTACCAGGCGGGTAAAAGCACCGGGCAGAACCTGACGCATCTGCGCGGGCAATATCGCCAGCAGTTGACCTCCTGGTTACAGGGTCAGGCTGAGCTGACCATTTTTGGCGCCAGTGAACGCTACCGCGCTCAAATGGAAGCCACCGAGCTGCAATGGCATGAAGCCCAGCGTCGTCAGTCCGAATTAACGGCCTTATCTCAGGCTGTCATGCTGCTGATTGGCGCTCTGGCTGTGGTGATGATGTTATGGATGGCTTCAGGTGGCGTAGGCGGAAACACTCAACCAGGCGCACTGATAGCGTTGTTTGTGTTCTGCGCGCTGGCTGCTTTCGAAGCGCTGGCCCCTGTTACCGGCGCATTTCAGCATCTCGGCCAGGTGATTGCTTCAGCACTACGTATTACCGAACTGACAGAACAACAACCAGAAGTCACCTTCCCGGATACGGAAGCTACCGTTTCGCAACAGATTACTCTGACATTGCGTGAGGTGTCTTTCAGCTATCCAGGGCAAACACAAAAAGCTCTGGACACCCTTTCTTTGCTCGCTAAACCTGGTGAACACATTGCGATTCTGGGTCGGACAGGCTGTGGGAAATCAACGTTACTGCAATTATTGACCCGTGCATGGGATCCACAACACGGCGAAATCCTGATTAACGATCGTCCGATTTCAACGCTGAACGAAGCCGCATTGCGCCAATGCATCAGCGTCGTACCACAGCGAGTGCATCTGTTCAGTGCGACATTGCGCGATAACCTGCTGCTGGCTGCGCCACACGCCAGCGATGAAGCGTTATCCGGGATGCTGTGTCGTGTCGGTCTGGAAAAACTACTTGAAGGTGATGGTCTCAATGCCTGGCTGGGTGAAGGCGGTCGTCAGCTTTCAGGCGGAGAGCTACGCCGTTTGGCTATCGCGCGAGCTTTGCTGCACGATGCGCCGCTGATGCTTCTGGATGAACCTACTGAAGGTCTGGATGCGACAACGGAAAGCCAAATGCTTGAATTGATTAACGATGTGATGCGCAATAAAACCGTACTTATGGTCACACATCGCCTGCGCGGACTGTCGCGATTTAATCAAATAATAGTGATGGACAACGGACGCATAATTGAGCAAGGTAATCACGCAGATCTGTTAGCCAGGCAGGGGCGTTATTACCAGTTTAAGCAACGTCTGTAAGCTATTATTGAACGATCCAACTCGCGTAGTGGAGTTTTGCTGTCATGCGCCTGGTGCAACTGTCCCGCCATTCTATCGCCTTCCCCTCACCGGAAGGCGCTTTACGCGAGCCTAACGGTTTGTTGGCTCTGGGGGGCGATCTCAGCCCTGCCCGCCTGCTAATGGCCTACCAGCGCGGTATTTTCCCGTGGTTTTCTCCTGGCGACCCTATCCTCTGGTGGTCGCCCGACCCACGCGCCATTCTCTGGCCTGATAAATTTCACATAAGTCGCAGCATGAAGCGCTTTCATAAAAATTCGCCTTATCGCGTGACGCTCAATTACGCGTTTGGTCAGGTCATTGAAGGATGTGCAAACGACCGGGAAGAAGGCACCTGGATAACGCATGATGTCGTGGATGCCTATCATCGGCTGCATGAACTTGGACATGCGCACTCTATTGAAGTATGGCGGCAAAATGAATTAGTCGGCGGGATGTACGGCGTTGCGCAAGGTACTCTTTTCTGCGGTGAATCGATGTTCAGTCGCCAGGAAAATGCCTCCAAAACCGCACTGCTTGTTTTTTGCGCTGAATTTATCCGTCAGGGCGGAAAACTAATTGATTGTCAGGTGTTAAATACCCATACCGCGTCGCTGGGAGCCATTGAGACTCCGCGCAGGGACTACCTTGAACATTTAAGCAGGCTACGCCAGCAGCGCCTACCGAGCCACTTCTGGGTGCCCAGGACGTTATTTTCGCCTCAGGAGTGAATGTTTTCGGCACATTTTTTGTCGGGGTGTTATAATTGGTGCCGCAGAGTCGGTTTAGCCCATTACCCCGCCGCCGTTAAGGAACAGTTCGCGTCAGGCAACGCCTATCGTTTATCTCATCGTTCCCTTACACGTTGCGCTTTTAGTGCGGCTTTGTTGTGTGCGGTTAGAGTAATGCGCCAAACCCGATTTGCTGCGTTTTAAACGCACAAATCTTTACTTATTAAAAGAACTTCGGCATTATCTTGCCGGTTCAAATTACGGTAGTGATACCCCAGAGGATTAGATGGCCAAAGAAGACAATATTGAAATGCAGGGTACCGTTCTCGATACGTTACCTAATACCATGTTCCGCGTAGAGTTAGAAAACGGTCACGTGGTTACTGCACACATCTCCGGTAAAATGCGTAAAAACTATATCCGCATCCTGACGGGCGACAAAGTGACTGTTGAACTAACCCCGTACGACCTGAGCAAAGGCCGCATTGTCTTCCGTAGTCGCTGATTGTTTTAACGCCCGAATGGCGTCCAGATAATAAAAGGTCGGTTTAACCGGCCTTTTTTGTGGACTGATATTACGTATTTAATCCTCGATCATTCGTGCATATTCTTCCGTGAGGAAATCCACCAATGCACGAACCGACGGCAATAACCCCCTGCGCGATGGAAAAACCGCGTGAATGATCTCTCGCTTTGGTTCCCAACCGTCGAGTAATGCCACCAGCTCGCCTGCGGCTAATTGATCTTTGACCATCAACTGCGGAAGTTGCACAACTCCCACACCGGCAACGGCAGCTTCACGTAGCGCCAGCATATCGGTGGTGATCATTCGTGGCGTGAAATGTACCTCTGCCCGCGCGCCCTGCGGGCCAAATAACTCCCAACGATGCACATGTTTACCCGAGGCCAGGCTCAACCCCGGCCAGCGAGTCAATTCAGCCGGAGAATGTAGCGCGCCCATTTTCTCGATTAGCTGCGGACTGGCATACAAACGATGCCCCCTGTCCGCCAGCACCCGCATCACCAGGTCGCTATCTTCAAATGGTCGAGGCCTGACACGAATCGCCACGTCCAGACCTTCTCCAACGACGTCAACACGGCGGTTCGTGGCCTCGAGTTGCACAGATACATCAGGGTAACGCGCCATAAAACGGGCAAGCATGGGTCCGATATGCACGTGCAGCAACGTAACCGGGCACGTCAGCTTCACAATTCCACGCGGTTCAACCTGTAGCGCAGCAATGGCATCCTGCGCTGCCTGCGCTTCCACCAGCATTGCCTTACAGTGTTCGTAGAACGTTTGCCCAACTTCAGTAACATTAAACTGCCGGGTGGTTCGCTGAATCAATCGCACCCCCAGCCTCTCCTCCAGTTGTGCAATTCGGCGGCTCAGCTTTGATTTCGGTTCATCGAGCGCCCGACCGGCCGCAGCGAATCCTCCTTCTTCAACTACGTGAACAAACCACGCGAAATCATTGAGATCCGGCTTAGTCATCTTATTGTCCTATTTATGAGACTGTGAGAGCTATTTTAGCTACTACTCAGTTCTCTGTCATGAATATAAGCTTATTCACATCAAGATAACGCCACTGAGGAGACACATATGAAACAAGTAACAGGCGTCTACACCGCACCTCGCCCACACTGGGTTGGCGATGGATTCCCGGTTCGCTCGATGTTCTCTTACCAGTCTCATGCTGAACAATTAAGTCCGTTCCTGCTGCTGGATTACGCCGGGCCACATACTTTCACCCCAGGTAATGAAAAACGTGGCGTGGGCGAACACCCTCACCGTGGTTTCGAAACGGTGACCATCGTTTACAGCGGTGAAGTTGAACATCGTGACTCAACCGGTCGCGGTGGGATTATCGGCCCAGGCGACGTGCAATGGATGACTGCAGGTGCAGGCATTTTACACGAAGAATTCCATTCTCCGGAATTTACCCGGAAGGGTGGCGAGCTGGAAATGGTGCAACTTTGGGTCAACCTACCAGCGAAAGACAAAATGGCCGTACCCGGATATCAGGGCATTAGTAGTGATGTTATCCCTACTGTCGCGCTGCCAGATGACGCCGGCACTCTCCGTGTCATTGCGGGCAGCTATCAGGAGACAAAAGGTCCGGCACATACCTTCTCGCCGCTGAATGTCTGGGATATGCGTCTGCAGCGTAATCATCAGTTCACGCTGTCTCAGCCGGAAGGATGGAGCACCGCGCTGGTCGTACTGAAAGGCAACATTACCGTAAACGGCACCACGCCCGTCAGCGAGGCACAGCTGGTGGTGTTAAGCCAGCAGGGTAAAACATTGCATATTGAAGCCAGTAGCGATGCCAGCGTATTGCTGTTGTCAGGCGAACCGTTGAATGAGCCGATTGTGGGTTACGGTCCGTTTGTCATGAACACGAAACAAGAGATCGCAGAAGCCGTACGCGATTTTAACTCCGGCCGCTTTGGCCAAATCTGAATCAAAGGAGAATACTATGTCCAGCCCTGCAAACTTTAATGGTTCACGCCCGGTCATTGATGTAAATGATTCCGTTATGCTGCTTATCGATCACCAGAGCGGACTTTTCCAAACCGTAGGCGATATGCCAATGCCAGAACTGCGAGCACGTGCTGCCGCGCTGGCTAAAATGGCCTCCCTGGCGAAGATGCCGGTGATTACCACCGCATCAGTACCGCAGGGACCGAACGGCCCGTTGATCCCTGAGATCCACGCCAATGCGCCTCATGCTCAATACGTGGCGCGTAAAGGCGAAATCAACGCCTGGGATAACGAAGACTTCGTGAAAGCGGTCAAAGCAACAGGTCGTAAGACGCTGATTATCGCCGGTACCATCACCAGTGTTTGCATGGCTTTCCCAGCCATCAGCGCGGTTGCGGAAGGCTACAAAGTTTTCGCAGTGATCGACGCTTCCGGTACTTACAGCAAAATGGCGCAGGAAATTACCCTGGCACGTGTCGTTCAGGCTGGCGTAGTTCCGATGGATACCGCCGCCGTTGCTTCTGAACTGCAGGGAACATGGAACCGTGAAGATGCAGCAGAGTGGGCAGAAGTGTACACGAAAGTATTCCCGGCATATCAGTTGCTGATTGAGAGCTACAGCAAAGCCCAGGAAGTCGTCACCAACGGTGAAAAACTGGACTCTCAGCGCTAATCCTCTCCCCCACGCCTGTCCGGGTGGGGAATATGTACATTGCGTGACCAAACGAATATGAACATGTAAATTCTGCTTGACCGTTTTAGCGCAACTCCCTATAGTAGCGCCCCGTTGCCCCCCATGTGGTCAGGCAGCAATACAATATGGTGAGGTGTCCGAGTGGCTGAAGGAGCACGCCTGGAAAGTGTGTATACGGCAACGTATCCGGGGTTCGAATCCCCGCCTCACCGCCATATTCGAGAAAGAGCTCGTACGCAAGTACGGGCTTTTTTTTCTCATATTGCATTTGCCGGATGCGGTGCAAGCACCTTATCCGGCCTACGAATGACGAACAACCTGTAGGCCTGATAAGCAAAGCGCCATCAGGCATGCCATTTATCGCCGAGTAAGCAGCGTCAACACTTCGTAGTGTGCTGTGTGCGGAAACATATCGAAAAGCTGGACGCGTTCAATGCGATACCCTGGCAACTCACGAATATCCTTCGCCATGGTTTGCGCATTACAGCTGGAATAAATGATAAAACGCGGTGCCATGTGGGAAAGAAAATCACACAGCGGTTTGCCAATTCCCCGACGCGGTGGATTCACCAACACCAGGTCCGGTACTTCGCCCTGAGCGGTAGCAAACTGAGTTGAGTCCAGCGCCTGAAAATGCAGGTTCTGTAACCCAAGCTCCTGCGCAGACTGTTTCGCGCAGGTAATCGCCTCTGGCGCAATTTCAATCCCTGTCAGTTTCATCTGCGGCGTGGCGCAATGCAGACCAAAACCCCCGACGCCGCAAAACAGATCCCACATGTGATTAACCGGAAGCTGGCGTACCCAGTCGCGCGCCGTGGCATATAGCTGCCCCGCCACTACCGGGTTGGTCTGGAAGAAACTCTGCGGGCGTATCCACAACGGTACGTCGTTAAAACGTTCGGCCAGTGCCTGCTGTTCGGTCAGGAAGATTTCTGTCTCCCCTTCCATAATCGCCATATGCACAGGCTGGATATTGACGCTAATGACTTTTAACTGCGGTAACTGTGCCTGCAGCCACGGTAGCGCCGCGCGCAGTTGTGCCAGTTTCGCGTCGGAACGCAGGACAAAACGCAGCATTATACTGCCATCAAACTGGCTTTCCGTTAACAGCAGATACTTCAGCTCCCCGCGTTTACGCGCCACGTTATAGGGCGTCAGCCCCGCGCGGGCGATAAACGGTTTGAGTGTGGCAAACACGGGCGCAAAAGACTCAGGATAAAGCGGGCAGTCGCACAAATCCTCCGGCGTACCGTCACGATGCAGCATGCCCAACAGCGGTTTCTCCACGCTGCCGCTAACCACCATTTTAGCTTTATTACGAAAAGCGCTTTCCGGGCCGCTGACCGACGCGCACCATTCTCCGACTGGATAATCGGCCAGCAGATTTTGCAGATCGGCTGTTTTGGCGAAGAGTTGATCGGCGACAGGCTGTGCTATCCACTGACAGGAGCGACAGCGTTCGGCGTCATAAAGTGCGCACTGCATACAAAAACCTACAAATTAACCGGGGGCCAAAATTATACACGTTATTGCAAGCGGAAGAACCGCCTGCTGGACGCAGGAACAAAAAGCAGTAGCAACACCAGCATATCCGGCAATTTTTGCATCACCAGCGTATGCAGGATTTCGCGTCTGGACTCCCCCGCAATACTGAACAGTTCCGGATATCCGTAGCCCAGCGAAGCTGCCCACAGATAGACGCTGGCGATAATCTGGGTCAGCAGATAGATCCAGCGGGCCCAGCTCCGTCCTTTGACCAGCGAAAATGCGCAGAAAATTTCGATAAACAGCAGCACCAGACTGCCCAGAAATACCAGCGTCAAATTCCAGGTCTGCACACTGCGATGAATAAACTCACTGGTTCCACGAAACCCAAGCGTATTAAAAATCATCAACAGATCGAGACAGCGGATCATAATGATAGCCAGCGCCGCCACCTGCACCAAAGCAGGGACGTTTAAGCGGGCATGTGATGTGGATGATTTCTTAAAAAATCCCAACGCGTCGTCTTCCATGAAAACGGCGCAACCACCACAGCTGCGCCGTATAGACAGATTGGCAGATTTTAGTTTTTTCAGCCGCGTCTTGCACGTTGGATATCGCGTATCCGTTGTTTTTCTGTTCGCGCCATCAGATACCACGCGATAAATCCGATAATTCCTACCACGCCAAGGATCAGCGTCGCCAGTGCGTTGATCTCCGGGTTAACCCCCATACGTACGCTGGAGAACACCAACATCGGTAACGTTGTGGCCCCAGGACCAGAGACAAAGCTGGCGATAACCAAATCATCCAGCGATAGCGTAAAGGCCAGTAACCAACCGGAAATGACCGCCGGCATAATCATCGGCAGCGTAATGACGAAAAAGACCTTCAGCGGCGTCGCGCCAAGATCCATCGCCGCTTCCTCAATGGAGTGATCCAGTTCGCGCAAACGCGAGGAAATCACCACCGCTACATACGCCGTACAGAAGGTGACGTGCGCCAGCCAGATGGTCAACATACCGCGATCCGCTGGCCAGCCAATGGCGTGCGCCAGCGCCACAAACAGGAGCAGCAGCGACAAACCGGTAATGACATCCGGCATAACCAGCGGTGCGGTGATCATAAAGGCAAAACCATTCGAACCACGAAAACGGCCAAAGCGCACCATCACCACGGCAGCTATGGTGCCGAGGATCGCCGCCATCGTCGCAGCACAGGCAGCAATCGTTAAACTCATGCCGACGGCACTCATCATTGCAGTATCGTGGAAAAGTTCACCGTACCAGCGTGTTGACCACCCCGCCCACACCGTCACCAGCTTGGAGCTGTTAAACGAATAGATAACTAACATCAGCATGGGGGCGTACAGAAACGTAAACCCCACGACCAGGATAAAGATCCGCCACGGCGAGCGGACAACCGGTAAGTTATTCATCCGTGTTCCCCCACGCTTTTCTGCTGATACTTATGGAACCACATGATTGGCACAATCAGTAACAGCAACATGATGATGGCAACCGCAGACGCCACCGGCCAGTCACGGTTATTGAAAAACTCCTGCCATAACACGCGGCCGATCATAATGCTGTCCGGCCCCCCAAGCAGTTCCGGAATAACAAATTCCCCTACCGCCGGGATAAACACCAGCATTGAGCCAGCGATAATCCCGCCTTTGGTCAACGGCACGATCACGCTAAAGAAGGTTTTTAATGGTCGGGCACCTAAATCCAGCGCCGCTTCCACCAGCGAATAGTCAATGCGCGTCAGTGCGGTATAAATCGGCAGCACCATAAAGGGCAAATAGGCATAAACAATGCCAATATAAACCGCCAGGTTGGTATGCAGGATCGTCAATGGCTGATCGATAACGCCCAGCCACATCAGAAAGTTGTTCAGCACCCCGTTATTTTTCAGGATCCCCATCCAGGCGTACACGCGAATCAAGAAAGAGGTCCAGGAAGGCAGAATCACCAGCAACAGCAAAATATTGCGCGTCGAGGGTTTGCTGTGCGCCACCGCCCACGCTAGTGGATACCCCAACAACAGACAGCAGATCGTCGAAATCCCCGCTACCTGCAAAGACTGCAGGTAAGCATCGAAATAGAGCGGGTCGTCCGTCAACTGCAGGAAGTTACCTAAATTGAGCGTAATAGATAGCTGACCATCGTCCCATGCCACAAGGTCAGTGTACGGCGGTATCGCCCGTGCCATTTCTGACAGGCTAATCTTAAAGACAATCAGAAACGGCAATAAAAACAGGAGAACCAGCCACACATACGGCAACGCGATCACCAGCTTGCGACCATGTTTCATTTGCAACTGCGACATATACAGCGTGAAACGGCTCGCTTTTTCGGCACGTGCCGGAGGTTCAAGTGTACTCATCTTTACTCCTTAAACCGTCAACACCACACAGCTGTCCGCATCCCAACATAAACGTACCTCGTCACCCCAGGTCGGTAGCCCCTTGCGATAGCGATGTTCGTTTTGCAGCTGGGCACTCAACATCTGGCCGCTTTTTAAACGCACGTGATACACAGACAAATCACCCAGGTAGGCAATGTGCACCACCTCACCCACCGCAAAGTTATAGCCATCCGGCGGAGGGGCATCACAGAGCATGATTTTTTCCGGACGAAGCGCGACATACACCGGTACGTTATCGACGATGGAAGTATCAGCATCCACTTTTAGCGGATGCACCAGCCCCGGAGAATCAATCACCAAACCGTCCTCCTGACGCTCCTTTAGCAGCCCCTCAAAAACGTTTACCGAACCGATAAATTCAGCGCTGTAGCGGGTGGTCGGGTGCTCGTAGATCTCTTCCGGCTCGCCAATCTGCACAAATTTCCCGCGGTTCATGATGGCTATACGACCCGCCATGGTCATGGCTTCTTCCTGGTCGTGCGTCACCATCACGCAGGTCACCCCTACACGCTCAAGAATATCAACCACTTCCAGCTGCATGCGGTCGCGCAGTTTTTTATCCAAAGCGCCCATCGGTTCATCCAGTAACAGCAGCTTAGGGCGTTTGGCCAGGCTCCGGGCCAGTGCCACGCGTTGACGTTGACCGCCTGAAAGCTGATGCGGCTTACGTTTGGCGAACTCCTGCATGTGCACCAGTCCGAGCATCTCATTCACCCGGCTGGCGATTTCCGCTTTCGGCAGTTTGTCCTGCTTGAGACCAAAGGCAATGTTCTGCTCGACAGTCATATGCGGAAACATAGCGTAGGACTGAAACATCATATTAATTGGGCGCAGATAAGGCGGGACATGCGCTAAATCGACGCCATCAAGCATGATTTGCCCGGTAGTCGGCAGTTCAAACCCCGCCAGCATGCGCAACAGGGTTGATTTACCACAACCGGACGCACCCAGCAGGGCAAATATTTCGCCTTTGTAGATAGTGAGATTGACGTCATCGACGGCGTGCTGACCGTCAAATGACTTCGTCAGGTTGCGAATTTCAAGCAGCGGGGTCAGCGCCTTGCGGATTTTCGCTTGTGGGCGTGGGGTTGCATCATTCACTCAAGTGCTCTCCGGCATAAATAAAGAAACAGTGCAAATAACGCACCTTATTGGTGCGTATTGCCGGGTTTTGTGTGTTCGGGATCGCGACATCCCCGGCAGGCACAAGCACCGCCGGGTCATGTCCCGAACATCGGGTTATTTCCCGCTTTTCACCTTCGTCCAGGCACGGGTGCGCACACGATCGATCTTCGGATCCTGTACTTTCAGTGTGAACAGTTTGGCGCGTACGTCCGCTGGCGGATAGATACCCGGGTTATCACGAACTTCCGGGCTAACCAGAGCCGTCGCTTCTTTGTTCGCATTGGCGTAGAACACGTGGTCGGAAATATGCGCAATCACATCAGGGCGCAGCAGGTAATTAAGGAACTGGTAGGCTTCGTCTTTGTTTTTCGCATCTGCAGGCATCGCGAACACATCAAAGAACGCCATCGCCCCCTCTTTGGGAATCGAGAAGGAAATATTGACGCCATTTTTCGCTTCTTTCGCACGGTTTGCCGCCTGCCATACATCCCCTGCCCAGCCAATCGCTACACAGGTATCTCCATTTGCCAGATCGTTAATGTATTGCGAGGAGTGGAAATAACGGATATTCGGACGCAGTTTCAACAACAAATCGGTTGCCGGCCCGGTGTAATCATCCGCTTTGGTACTGTTTGGATCTTTACCCAAATAGTTCAGCACAGTAGCAAACACTTCTTCAGGCGCATCGAGGAAAGAGACACCGCAGCTTTTGAGTTTTTCCAGATTCTCCGGTTTGAGGATCAAATCCCAGCTGTTAACCGGCGCATCCGCACCCAGCACCGCTTTAACTTTATCTACGTTGTAGCCAATACCGGTGGTTGCCCACATATACGGCATAGCAAACTTATTGTCTGGATCGTGTTTACCCACCAGTTTCAGCAGTTCAGGATCGAGGTTTTTCCAGCCTGGCAGTTTGCTCTTGTCCAGGGGCTGGAAAACGCCCGCGGTCAGTTGCCGTTCGAGGAAACTGGCTGACGGGACAACGAGGTCAAAACCGGTGCTGCCAGCCATGAGCTTACCTTCCAGCACCTCATTGGAGTCAAATACATCATAAATGACTTTAATGCCGGTCTCTTTCTCAAAATTAGCCACCGTGTCCGGAGCAATATAGTCAGACCAGTTATAAATATGCAGTGTTTTTTGTTCAGCAGCGAGCGTGCCGGCAGAGATGGCCATCAGAGCACCTGCAACCAGGCCTGATAACCATTTTTTATTTAAGGCGGTCATAATCTCTTTCCTTCTGAAAGTTCGTTAACAAACGAACAAAAAAGTCACACTCTAATGATATGCAAGAAACGTGCATATTATTTCATGCGGCATCAATGAAAGAGAGGTCTCTCTCCCCGCCGCTATTGCTCGCTGATATCCGCTGACTTATTCAACATGCATACAGCTACAGATAGCTCATAATAGGCAAATTGAACGGTGGCGTTTACAAGCCTTGCAAGAATAACTTTAGCCAGGATTCGAGAATATAGCCCAGATAAAAAAACGTCTTTTATCAATTTTTTATGCAGATTTTGTCTATGACGTAATGCGGAAGGGGCGGAACCGAAGTGAATAATTCTTTAAGAAAAGGTTAAATGCAGAATAAAAACGTGAAATACGCAACCGCTCTGGCAGCGGCTGCGCTATAAATACCCAAAATCAGGAACGATTAATGGAGGAAATGAACCTCTGCATTGCCGTTTTGCCCGTCTTCTTCGGCATTAAACAACAATTGATGTGCCCCGGCTTCAAGGATCACCATCGATATCTGTTCTTCGCTCTGACGCACAAAACATTCAAACTGTTCAAACGTCACACCCGGCATCACGGATAAAGACTGGCAAACCACCAGTTTTGGCAGATTATCATCCTGCATATCCAGAAAGGCTTTTACCGTCAGTGAGCTGGCATTGATAGCGGATAGATCGGCGGCCAGCGGCAGCAGCGCTGAAGGTCTGACTTCCGCCATCGCGGAAAATAGAATGACGTTATCCACCAGATCAATTTTTGCATCAAAAATGCCATCGAAGTTCTGCATGTGCGGTAGATGCAACGCCTGACAGGTATCACATTCAAAAAAACTCATGCCCAGGTCGTCGAGCCATTGACGCAACGTATCCAGAGTGGGAACGACCAGTGATGTCATAATAATGTGCGACCTCTATTGATGAAAAAATTACCGGCACAGCTTACGCAAAAAGACCGTGTCATACCACGATCGCTATCGATATTGCGTTTAGCCGCCGATTTTAAGACAAAATTCAGGAGTAGCATGACGCTCGATCCACTGGATCATTCGCGCAGCAATATCTATCCCTGTGGTTTTCTCCACGCCTTCCAGCCCTGGAGAGGCGTTGACCTCCATAACCAGCGGTCCGCGTTCTGCACGCAGAATATCGACGCCAGCAACATCAAGCCCCATCGTGCGGGCGGCTTTAAGCGCAATGTCCCTTTCCTGCAGCGTGATATTGGCAATCGTGGCAACTCCGCCGCGATGCAAATTAGAACGAAAATCGCCCTCTTTGGCCCGCCGCTCAATAGCCGCGACCACCTCATCACCCACAACGAAACAGCGAATATCTCGCCCCTTCGCCTCTTCGATATATTCCTGGACCAGAATATGGGCATTCAGACCACGAAATGCATCCACTACGCTCTCTGCGGCCTGGCGCGTTTCGGCCAATACCACACCGATCCCTTGAGTCCCCTCCACCAGCTTCACCACCAGCGGCGCACCGCCGACCATATCAATCATATCGCTGGTATCATCCGGCGAGTGGGCTATTCCGGTAATGGGCAGGTCAATTCCCTGTCGCGCCAACAGTTGTAACGAGCGCAGCTTATCGCGTGCGCGGGTAATCGCTACTGACTCATTCAGCGGATAGCTACCCAGCATCTCAAACTGACGTAATGCCGCCGTACCGTAGAAGGTAATGGCTGAGCCAATTCTTGGAATGACCGCGTCAAAATGGGGAAGCTGGCGGCCTTTATAATGGATAGAAGACGCTGCCGGGCTAATGTTCATATAGCAAGAAAGGGGATCGATAATTTCTACCAGGTGACCGCGTTGCATCGCTGCTTCACGCAGGCGTTTGCAAGAATAGAGCGTTCCATCCCGGGACAAAATGGCAATTTTCACCCTGCACCTCTCTAAAAGACCTGGTAAAAGCTGGCGTATCATACACCGGGTTAAACGCTTTAGCGCGTCGCCCACCCCTGTTTATGTAAATATTCCAGGATAAAGGGACGGCTTTCTTTAATGATGGTGCGGCGAATGTGATCGCTCCAGGTATCGCGACGCGTGTTGCTGCCACGGGTCAGATAGTATTGCGCAAGCTGTTCATCATATTGCGACAAAATATCCTGATCGAGCGGCTGGTAATGGTTTTCATGCACCACCAGTGTTGCTGGCAGCCGGGGCTTGATGTCCGGGTTATCCGCAGGCCAGCCGAGACACAGACCAAACAGTGGCAAAACATGCTTCGGCAGCGTCAGTAATTCCGTTACCGGCTCAATATTGTTGCGCAGACCGCCAATGAACACACCGCCAAGTCCCAGCGATTCAGCCGCTGTCAGCGCATTTTGCGCCATCATCGCCGTATCAACCACGCCAAGCAACAGTTGCTCAGCCAGCCCCAGTTGCGCATCGGGGCAAATCTGCAAATGGCGATTAAAATCGGCGCAAAAAACCCAGAACTCGGCGGCCTGTGCGACATGCTTTTGTCCGCCGGATAAGGTCACCAGGGACTCCCGCAGACTTTGATCGGTAATACGAATTATCGTCGTGCACTGCAAAAAACTTGAACTTGATGTCCCTTGAGCGGCAGCAATGATCGCCTCACGCTGTGCGTCCGAAATACTTTCATCGGTGAAATGGCGAATGGAACGGTGGCTGCGAAGTAAATCAATGATTGGCGTCATCTTTTTTTTCTCTGGCTGAATGGGAAGAAGCGTCGGGAGCACGCGACATCAGCTGCGGTGCCAACAGTTGCGCAATGCGCAACATCAACACCACCGCGGCGGGAAGCATTAACAGTACACCCAGAAATATCATTACCACACAGGCCAATGGCCCGTTCAGCAGTGCGGGTAAGGTGAGATAATCGTTAAGCGACAGCAGCGCCAGCGATAACAAAACCATCCCGATGATTTCCAGAATCAATACGCTTTTGGGTAACACGCCCACTGTGCGCATAGGTGCCTCCCGATAAATGGCGCTTAGTGTAAAACGTTCCGACAGCCCATGTTTAACAAAAATGCGGATTGAAAAACGAAGGCATAGACTAAGGATATCAAAGCAACAGGCTGAACCTGCTTTCCATCCGTCACAAATCGCGGCATCATAACAACATTCGCCATCCGGCCTGATAAGTTCGAGGAGATAGAGATGTTTGCCGTTATTTTTGGTCGCCCAGGGTGCCCGTATTGCGTGCGCGCAAAAGAATTAGCAGAAAAATTAAGCAATGAGCATGACGATTTTAACTTCCGCTACATTGATATCCATGCCGAAGGTATTACTAAAGCAGATCTGGAAAAAACGGTAGGAAAGCCAGTTGAGACCGTTCCGCAGATTTTCATTGATCAACAACACATCGGCGGCTGCACGGATTTTGAAGCGTGGGCAAAAGAGAATATGAATCTGTTCGCCTGATAGCTGTTTCTACGCCCTCCGCTGGAGGGCGTAATCAGTTTTTTTTCCGCCGCTGACGCTGGTTGAATAAGCTACTGATAAATAAAAAACACAATGCCCCAAGCGCACACCAAAACACTGCACTGAACAGCCATGCCAGCTCTTGCCACAGTGAACGCGTCGGCATAAAAACGAACCGCATCAGTAACAAGCAGCACGGCGCTGCCAGTATTGCACCAAGAAGGGGTTTGAGCACCTCGCGACGGTGGGAGAAAAAGCTTGCCACAGCGCCAGGCAGTATAAAAAACAATAACCCGACCTCAGGATGCCCAGCCGCTCTAAATGCGCCTTTCATATTCAGCGTTAATGAAAGACACACTACAATAAAGAGCACAAAGCAGCAGATCGCACCCGCCCAACTTTGCTTATGTTTCAATCGTTCCTCCTGACATCTTCTCTATCGAACACTCTTTTCGCCCGCAGGCGTCCAGTCAGATAAAGTTACTCGGCATTCCATGCCAAAAACACACCCACACGATTCTTATAGCCGTTGATACGTAATGAGATTAAACTAGCCGCATATATTGTCGTGCTGCATTATTTGGGGCTGTGTACGATGCTGTCGCCCCTTAATATCTGGCAAAAACATTAGCGTAAATTGCCATTTCTTTCAATAGCTTACTAGTAAACAAGAAGTTAGCCTCCGTGAATATAAACGTCGCAGATTTGTTAAATGGGAATTACATCCTGTTATTATTTGTGGTCCTGGCTCTGGGCCTGTGTCTGGGTAAATTACGCCTGGGTTCAGTCCAACTCGGTAATTCCATTGGCGTTTTAGTGGTCTCCCTATTATTAGGTCAGCAGCACTTTAGTATTAACACTGACGCATTAAATCTTGGCTTTATGCTGTTTATTTTTTGTGTCGGGGTGGAAGCCGGTCCCAACTTTTTTTCGATTTTTTTTCGGGATGGGAAAAATTACCTGATGCTTGCACTGGTGATGGTCGGTAGCGCGCTGCTGATCGCCCTGGGACTGGGTAAGCTATTTGGCTGGGATATCGGCCTGACGGCAGGCATGTTGGCTGGTTCAATGACGTCTACGCCCGTTCTGGTCGGCGCGGGCGATACGTTGCGCCATTCAGGGATGGAAGGTACACAGCTATCCACCGCCCTTGATAACCTGAGTCTGGGTTACGCACTCACCTATTTAATTGGGTTGGTCAGTCTGATTGTGGGTGCGCGCTATCTGCCAAAACTGCAGCATCAGGATCTGCAAACCAGCGCCCAACAAATTGCGCGTGAGCGCGGGCTGGACACTGACGCCAACCGTAAGGTTTATCTACCGGTGATCCGCGCCTACCGTGTCGGTCCAGAGCTGGTTGCATGGGCTGACGGGAAAAATCTGCGCGAGCTGGGCATCTACCGCCAGACTGGTTGTTATATTGAACGTATCCGCCGCAACGGTATTCTGGCCAACCCGGACGGTGATGCAGTGCTGCAAATGGGCGATGAAATTGCCTTAGTGGGCTATCCGGATGCACATGCTCGCCTCGACCCCAGCTTCCGTAACGGTAAAGAGGTGTTCGATCGCGATCTGCTCGATATGCGTATCGTCACCGAAGAGATTGTGGTGAAAAACCACAATGCCGTAGGTCGTCGTCTGGCCCAGTTGAAGCTGACTGACCATGGCTGCTTCCTGAACCGCGTGATCCGCAGCCAGATCGAAATGCCCATTGACGACAACGTCGTACTTAATAAAGGCGATGTATTACAGGTCAGTGGCGATGCGCGCCGTGTGAAAACCATTGCCGATCGTATCGGCTTTATTTCCATTCACAGCCAGGTCACCGATCTGCTTGCTTTCTGCGCATTCTTTATCATCGGCCTGATGATCGGGATGATCACTTTCCAGTTCAGTAATTTCAGCTTTGGCATTGGAAATGCGGCTGGACTGTTGTTCGCCGGGATCATGCTGGGCTTCCTGCGTGCTAACCATCCAACGTTTGGCTACATTCCTCAAGGTGCGCTGAACATGGTCAAAGAGTTTGGCCTGATGGTCTTTATGGCTGGTGTCGGTTTAAGCGCAGGTAGCGGCATTGGTAATGGCCTCGGCGCAGTGGGTGGCCAGATGCTGATTTCGGGTCTGATTGTCAGCCTGGTTCCAGTGATCATCTGTTTCTTGTTTGGAGCTTATGTATTGCGCATGAACCGGGCCCTGCTGTTCGGGGCGATGATGGGGGCGCGTACCTGTGCGCCAGCAATGGAAATCATCAGCGATACCGCGCGCAGCAACATTCCTGCTTTAGGCTATGCGGGCACATACGCGATTGCTAACGTTCTGTTGACGCTGGCGGGGACACTCATCGTCATCATCTGGCCCGGCATCGGTTAGAGCTGTTTTTTGCTTTTAATGAAAATTTTTTGCAGGTAAGCAGAACTTTTCTTAAAGGCGTCAGTCATAACTATTGCCACTGCTTTTCTTTGATGTCCCCAATTTGTGGAGCCCATCAACCCCGCCGTTTTGGTTCAAGGTTGATGGGTTTTTTGTTGCCTGGATTTTAACTCCCTCCCTCCTCCCCCGAAATTCCTCCCCAAATTTGCAGCATGCCGGTTATGGCACATACTTTTACTCGGTGCTAAATGGTGATGGGGGTTGCTATGTTACTCGCAGGCAAAGTCGCGGTGATCTTCGGCGGCAGCGGGGCTATTGGTAGTGCGGTTGCGCAGACCATGGCGCGCGAAGGTGCTCATGTGTACCTGGGCGCACGCCGTCAGGAAAAGCTTGATTGGGCAGCCAGTCGCCTGCGAATGGCGGGTGGCACTGTCGATACGTTTATCACCGATGTGCTCGACGAGCACGACACCTCAACACAAGTTACCCGCCTGGTACAGCGAATCGGTGGAATTGATGTGGTGGTTAACGCGACCGGCTTTATGCATGAACAGGGCAAGCGCATCGAGGCATTAGCCCTCTCTGAGTTTATGAGCGGTATCACCCCTTTTCTTGCGGCGCAGTTCAATATCGCAAAAGCCGTAACGCCGCACATGGGCGGCAATCGAGCGGGCGTTATTCTCACCGTTGTCGCGCCCGCGGCCCCGATGGCAATGCCTGGGCATTTGGGGCACATCGTCGGCTGTGCGGGAACAGAGGCTTTTATTAAAGCGCTCGCCAGCGAACTGGGACCGGCAAATGTTCGAGTCGTCGGCGTGCGCTCACATGCGATTGTGGACGCGGTAGCGGCCGGTTCCTATACCGGGGAGATTTTCACCGCTAAAGCGCAATCAATGGGTTTAACCGTCGATCAATGGTTAGCGGGCGCGGCGCAAGGCACCATGCTCGGACGCCTGCCTACGCTTGCGCAAATCGCTGAGGTTACAGCCTTTCTGGCTTCAGACCATGCCGGAGCAATGACCGCTACGGTGGTAAATATTACCGGGGGCGCAACCGTAAGCTAATTTACCCGCTCTTTCACGCCGTGCGCTGCTGCGAGCCTTTTTTTGCACTCGTGCGGGAACACAATGCTATGCCGCACATAATAACCAACGCGCTCACCAGATGATATGAATGCAGAGTGACGTGCATAAACATCACGCTAAATAATCCGCCACTCAGTGGAATCAAGTGTGAATAGATCTCTCCGCGCGTTGCGCCAATGGCGCTAATCCCTTTGTTCCATAACAGATATGACAGCCAGGAAGGAAAAATAACAAGGTATGCCAGCCCAGTAATAACGCCTGTATTTGCATAGCTATTCCAGCCCGGCATACCATTGCGTATCAACACCAGAGCCAGTACCGGAATAAGTACAATCGCACCTAACAACGCGCTCACGGCAACAAATGCGTTTCCCTTCACCTCACACGGTTTAACGCGTAGAAAGGCACAATAAATAGCCCAACTCAGCGCTGACCCCATGGTCCAGACATCGCCCCGATTGAGATGTTCCAATACCTGTGCGTGCATCAACCCGCCTTGCGACACCAGCCAGATAACACCAACGGTACTCAGGAGCACACCTGCTATATTTCGCGCAGAGATCCGCTCTTTAAAAAAGAACTTATTGATTAACAGAACGAGTGCCGGTGTGGTGGACATATAAATCGCGGCATTGAGCGAGGTTGTATATTGCAGGCCGATATATAACGTTAAGGGGAAAAGAACCTGACCACAAAGCGCGAGGAAGACGATAGTACCAAAGGATTTTCTCATCGCTGGCCACTGCATGGCGATCTGTCGGAAATAAAGCGCCATCAATAGCAATGCGGTAAATACCCAGCGTGCTGCTGATAAAACGATGGGATTAACTTCGGCAACCAATATATGGCCGACCACATAGTTGCCGCCCCAAAAACAGGCAGCCAGACTGAGTAAAAGATAGGGCATATTTGCGCCTTATTGTCAGTTGTACGGTATGACCACAAGGCTACGGCGGCGTGAGAATGAATGCTAATATAACGTTTTTATCCATCTGCATAGATTAAAACTATGAAATTCACGCTAAGGCAACTTGAGTTTTACATCGCACTTGCAGAAACATTACAAATTTCCAAAGCTGCTGCGAGCTGCCATATTTCTCAGTCATCAATGACCATTGCCATGCGGAATCTGGAAGAATCATTAGACGTGCAGCTATTTGTACGTTACCCCAAAGGCGTGAAGCTCACCGCCGAGGGCGAGCGCTTTCTGGCACATGCCTGCAACATCATCAACAGTAGCCACTCGGCTGTTGACGCCCTGCATGACAGGAGTGAAATTCTCACCGGCACGGTGCGCATAGGCATTGCCGAAACGCTCTCAGCCTATCTCATCCCGGATATACTCAACGATCTTGAACGACGTTTCCCTTTGCTGGAGATCGTATTTTATGAAGCTACTGCACCGGAACTGGTACGGGCGCTACGGGAACAAAAGGTCGATTTTTGCCTGCTTCTGACCTCAAATATCAGCCATGATAACGACCTTGAGATCGAAACATTCATTCGTTCACAGCGCCGCCTGTGGACGTCTATTGGGCATCCGCTACAGAGCCGGGCATCGATCCGTTTAATAGACGTCGAAAAGCTACCATTTTTACTGCTGGAAACCGATAAGTACCCTGACGTAATCATCGATTACTGGCAGCAGCGTGGCTATACGCCCAATATCAGTTTTCGTAGCAACTCTTTTGAAGCAA
This sequence comes from Citrobacter sp. Cy070, assembly GCF_030332245.1. Classification (NCBI taxonomy): domain Bacteria; kingdom Pseudomonadati; phylum Pseudomonadota; class Gammaproteobacteria; order Enterobacterales; family Enterobacteriaceae; genus Citrobacter; species Citrobacter sp. Cy070. The sequence goes on along the minus strand of NZ_JAOWIG010000091.1, from coordinate 492,023 downwards.
TAAGAAGCCTGGTTGCAAAAGGCAGAGGAATAACCATTTTATCCGACCTGGTGTATCGCCCGTGGTCACTGGATGGTCTGCGCGTCATGCACAGAACGATTGATGATTTTATTACTTATATGGATGTCGGGACGGTAAAAAAAGCCGCCCGGCCGTTGACGCCAGAGGCGATGAAAGTCATTGATTTTTTACGTCAGGCCGTTACCCGCCTCGACAAACCATTTTGATGATTTCATCTCTGAGGTAATCCGGCAATACGCTCCACCATCACCAGAATATCTTCCCGCGAGAGCGGTTTTTTATCTGTGACAAAATGCAGCGTCATCCCTTCAATAAATGCATCCAGCGCCCGCGCCGTAACCGGCTCGAACCACTGCTCAAGCGTTTGTTGGCTGCGTAGCATCCAGTTTTGCATCACTGTTTTTAGCGCCGGTTTACGGCTGGCGAAGGCATATAACTGATACATAAGCTCCATGTTGTCAGGCGTTGTGACCTGAGAGCTATAGATCATATCGGTAATCGCATGGCAGGCCTGTGGCGCATTTTCAACACCGGCAAAAAATGCCTGATATTGCACAGACATGGTGTCAGTAAAACGCTCGAATGCCTCCATTAAAAGCTCATCTATTCCCGAAAAGTAATAGGTCATTGAGCCCAGCGGCACCTCGGCAATCATGGCGATTTTCCGGTGTGTAACCCCATGAATACCATGGATTATAACCGCATCCAGCGTGGCCTGGACTATTTTATCCCGTCGTTGTGGGTCGTTCGCGCGTCGCACTGCTTTACCTCTTCTTGCATTTGTGTACAAATGTACACAACCTTGCTAATGTTGTCTTCTTCCCTCTTTTCTTTGGCTCGAATTCATGACTGGCATCTCATCACGCAAAGCCTTAAGACGTCGCACCTGGGCGCTGTTCACGTTCTTCTTTTTACCAGGATTATTAATGGCCTCCTGGGCAACGCGTACCCCTGCCATCAGAGATATTCTCTCCATCTCTACCGCCGAAATGGGTGCGGTGCTGTTTGGACTCTCAATTGGTTCGATGAGTGGCATTCTTTGTTCGGCCTGGCTGGTGAAACGATTTGGCACACGCAACGTCATCCGCGCCACCATGTCATGCGCGGTTCTGGGAATGACAATTCTCAGCCTCGCATTATGGTTGCATTCCGCCTGGCTGTTTGCGTTTGGTCTGTGCGTGTTTGGCGCCAGTTTTGGCGCGGCAGAAGTGGCTATCAACGTCGAAGGTGCAGCGGTTGAGCGTGAAATGAACAAAACTGTTCTGCCGATGATGCATGGTTTCTACAGCCTTGGAACGCTGGCTGGCGCAGGTGTTGGCATGGTACTTACCGCCGTCAGCGTCCCCGCGACAGCACATATTCTGCTGGCGGCGATGGTGGCTATTACCCCTATTTTTATCGCTATTAAGGCTATCCCCGACGGCACAGGTAAGAATGCTACTGACGGTTCGCAATCCGTTGAAAAAGGGTTGCCATTCTATCGCGATATGCAGTTGCTGCTGATTGGCGTCGTGGTGCTCGCAATGGCATTTGCCGAAGGTTCCGCCAACGACTGGCTTCCATTACTGATGGTTGATGGACATGGATTTAGCCCGACATCCGGATCGCTGATTTATGCCGGCTTTACGCTCGGTATGACCGTCGGGCGCTTCACCGGTGGCTGGTTCATCGACCGCTACAGCCGTGTGGCAGTAGTACGCGCCAGTGCACTGATGGGCGCGCTCGGTATCAGCCTGATCATTTTTGTCGACAGCTCATGGGTGGCAGGTGTCTCGGTGATCCTTTGGGGGCTAGGGGCTTCTCTCGGCTTCCCGCTGACCATTTCAGCCGCCAGCGATACCGGCCCTGATGCGCCAACCCGCGTGAGCGTTGTTGCGACTACTGGCTATCTGGCATTCCTGGTCGGTCCGCCGCTGCTGGGCTATTTGGGTGAACACTATGGCCTGCGCAGCGCCATGTTGGTTGTGCTGGCGCTGGTGCTTGTCGCAGCCATCGTAGCGAAGGCTGTGGCTAAACCGGATGTCAAAAATACCACTGTGATGGAGAACGGCTAATGGGTATCAAGTTAATTGCAGTAGACATGGACGGTACGTTTTTAAGTGACCAAAAGACCTATAACCGCGAGCGGTTTATGGCGCAGTACCGTCAAATGAAAGCACAAGGGATCCGCTTTGTAGTCGCCAGCGGCAATCAGTATTACCAGTTGATCTCTTTTTTTCCCGAACTGGCCAATGAAATCTCATTTGTGGCGGAAAACGGTGGCTGGGTGGTCAGCGAAGGGGAAGATATTTTTAACGGTGAACTGGCAAAAGACGATTTCCAGACCATCGTAGAATATCTGCTGACCCGTGCAGACGTTGATATTATCACCTGTGGTAAAAACAGCGCCTACACCCTGAAGCAGTACAGCGATGAGCATAAATCCATCTCTGCCATGTATTATCACCGTCTTGAATTTGTCGATAACTTCGACAATATCAACGATGTATTCTTCAAATTTGGCCTGAATATCTCCGACGATCGCATTCCCCAGGTGCAGGCCGATCTTCATGAGGCGATTGGCGACATTATGGTACCAGTGCATACCGGATACGGCAGTATCGATTTAATTATTCCGGGTGTTCATAAAGCCAACGGCCTACGCCTGCTGCAACAACGCTGGAATATTACCAACGATGAGGTTGTCGTGTTTGGCGATGGCGGAAATGATATCGAGATGCTGCGCCAGGCAGGATTTAGTTTTGCAATGGCCAACGCCCATGAGCCGGTTATCCAGGCGGCGAAATATCGCGCGGGTTCGAATAACGAAGAGGGCGTGCTGGATATTATCGACCGCGTGTTAAACAATGAAGCACCGTTTACACATTAACGCCTCAGCACAGACGGCAACAAAATGATGGCATGATCTATTCATAATCCGCCTCAAATTAACCCACTGGATTATTACTTCCAGTGAATATTTCAGGTGAGCAGATTATGAAGAAAAGTGTACTGATGGCAACAGTGTTGCTGGGATTTGCAGGAACAGCATTTGCACAGAATGTTACCGTTGATGTACCAAGCGGATACAAAGTAGTAGTTGTTCCTTCTTCCGTCAATGTTCCGCAGGCGGTCAGTGTCGCTACTGCCCCGCAAACGGTTTATGTTGCTCCGGCAGCCACTCCAGCCCCTGTTTACCGCGCACATCCGTATGCGCGTCATGTTGCCAGCGTAGGTGAAGGGATGGTCATTGAGCATCAGATTGATGACCATCACTAATGATTGCAAAGCCCGGAAACCGGGCTTTAACCTTCCCGGGAATTCCCTACCCGCTTATCTTTCAGAAAGATAACCATCAGAATCAGCCACAGCACACCGCTGGCCAGATTAAACAGACTGAACAAGCCGTTTCCACCCAGCAGATAAGCATGTTTGCTCAGCTCAATACCAACGGTAAATATCAGCATTTGCAGCATACCCATTGCTGCTGAAACTGTCCCTTTGCTCATTTCACTGGCAAACAGCGTCAGGCGCACCAACCCGGCATTCGCCACGCCAATGCCAAATGCATAAAGACTTAAACCTGCCGTCATCCACAGATACGCATGAGAAGAAACAACCGTGGCCGCGGCGGCAATGATCAATCCCACGGAGATTGGCCAGCCCCCCATGATGATCAGCGAGCGCACCGTGCGGCGGGATGTCAGACGCGCCAGCACCAGGTTACCTGCAATCAGTGCACCAAAAATCGGCACCTGCAGCAGGCCATATTCGTAGCTGCTGAGATGTTCGCCACTGATAATAATGATCGGGGACTGCGCAATCCACGCCAGCAATGGCAGACTGACAAAGCCCAATGCCAGCGCGCCTGCGACAAAACGCACATTCTTTAGCACCAGCTTATAATCTTTGCCCAACTCTTTGATAGAAAGCTTCTCGCCCAGACGGGTAGCTGTTTCCGGCATCGCGCGCTGCAGGCCAAAAAAGGCAATTGCAGCCAGCGCGGCAAACAGGACAAACATGCCTTCCCACGGAAGGACATGTACCCAGGCGGCCCCAACCAACGGCCCCAAAAGCGGTGCAATCAATGCTACGTTTGCCATTAGCGCAGTGATTTTAATGCACACCGCTTCTTCAAAGGACTCCTGAATTGCGGCGTAACCTACCGCGCCAATAAAGCACAGGCTAATCCCCTGTAAAAAACGCAGGAAAGTAAATTGTTCAATATTTTGTGCAAACAGCGTTGCGAGGCAGGTCACAATGAACCAAACCACCCCGGTTAACATCACCGGACGACGACCAACACGGTCCGACAGCGGCCCTAACAACCACTGTAAAAACATGCCGCCTGCCAGATAAGCGGTCATGGACGTTGGAACCCAATCTAAACCGGCCTGATATTGCTCCACCACCGCCAACATTCCGGGTTGGATCATATCGTTACCGATATATGTAGAGAATTCGTAAAGCACCAGACAGAGAGGGAAAAGTAATGCCTGACGCCCCAAGCGGGCGCCTGAAGATAAACGGTTCTGCATGCAATCTCTTAACAAATGAAAAAACGCGCAAAGTGTAATAAATGCGCCTTACTGGTGATAGTGAATTATGTGATTTGAAAGCAAAATGCGCACATTTTTACACTCAATTGCACGATAGCTTTTTGTTTTAAGGTTAATTTAAGTTGAGACCGCTATCATGCTCAATAAGCCTCATTAATTGTCTTAAAAAGAGTCAGTTAACAGACAAATAGGACAAGACCGCTTTTTATCGCCTGAAAGCAATTTTATGATCCCCAATATGGGCCTTTTTAACGATTACATTGAGTCTGGATGTTATGCTGGAAAATCTGAACAACTCGCTTTTTTACCTGATCAACGCCACGCCGGACTCTGCGCAATGGACGATCTCGCTCGCCATTTTTATTGCCAAAGATCTGATTAGCATCGTACCGCTACTGGCGATCATTCTCTGGCTTTGGGGGCCGCAAAACCGCGTGACCATCCAGCGCCAGTTGGTCATAAAAATGGCGATTGCGCTGGCAGTCGGCTTGACCATTTCATGGATCATGGGACATTTATTCCCTCACGACCGGCCATTCGTCAATCATATCGGCTACAACTTCCTGCACCATGCTGCAGATGACTCCTTCCCGAGCGACCACGGTACGGTTATCTTTACCTTCGCGTTGGCCTTCCTGTTCTGGCACCGCCTGTGGTCCGGAGCACTGTTGATGGTCGTCGCCGTGGCGATTGCCTGGTCGCGTGTTTACCTCGGCGTACACTGGCCGCTGGATATGCTGGGGGGGTTACTGGCAGGTCTGATCGGCTGCCTGAGCGCCCAGATGATCTGGCAACGATTCGGCACAACCCTGTACCACGGTTTGCAGACCTGCTATCGCACCTGTTTTGCCCTGCCTATTCGTAAAGGCTGGGTACGTGACTAACCCACGGTAAAGAGAGTAGTATTAAGCGCGAAACTGAGCACGTATTCTACTCTCCAGGGGAACTATGGAAACTCGACGCGACGAGCGTATTGGTCAATTACTGCAGGCGCTAAAACGCAGCGATAAATTACACCTTAAAGAAGCCGCGACACTGCTGGGTGTATCAGAAATGACCATTCGTCGCGATCTGAATAATAACACGGCCCCGGTCGTACTGCTTGGGGGCTATATTGTTCTGGAACCCCGTAGCGCCAGCCACTATTTAATCAGCGATCAAAAATCCCGCCTGGTTGATGAAAAACGCCGGGCTGCGCAACAGGCAGCCAGCCTCGTCCAGGCGCATCAGACCGTTTTCTTCGACTGCGGAACAACAACGCCGTGGATCATTGAAGCGATCGATAATGAATTACCGTTCACCGCAATCTGCTATTCACTGAATACGTTTCTGGTGTTACAGGAGAAACCACAGTGCCGCGTCATTTTATGTGGCGGCGAATTCCATGCCAGTAATGCTATTTTCAAGCCACTCGATTTCCAGGAAACCCTGAATAACGTCTGCCCGGATATCGCTTTTTACTCCGCAGCCGGCGTGCATATCGATAAAGGCGCAACCTGTTTTAACCTTGAGGAATTACCGGTTAAACACTGGGCGATGTCGATGGCGCAGTACCATGTTCTGGTGGTTGATCACAGCAAGTTTGGGAAAGTGCGTCCCGCGAGGATGGGCGAATTAAAACGCTTTGATACCATCATCAGCGATAACCGCCCGGATGATGCGTTTGTCGAGTATGCCAAAGCGCAGCATATCAAATTGATGTACTAAATTTGTGCCGGATGACGGTGCTTTCATATCGTCATCCGGCATCAGCGATTAAGAGAACCAACCACCAAACCACTGGTGGAATTTCATCATCACAAAGTCCCACATCCGGCTAAAGAATCCCCCCTCGTCCACAGCTTCCATCACCATCAACGGACGCTGTTCAATAGATTTTCCGTTCAACTGGAAGTCGATTGTCCCCACAACCTGGCCCTTCTTCAGTGGCGCGGTCAGTTGTGGCTCTGTCAGGGTAAAGCTCGCCTTCAGGTTTTTCAGCTGACCGCGCGGAATGGTCACAGACCCACCTTCCCCAGCGCCCAGATTGACTTCACTCTTATCTCCAAACCAGACTCGTTGGGTAACAAAGGTGGCGTCCGGTTTAATCGGCGTAACGGTTTCAAAGAAGCGGAAACCCCATGTCAGCAACTTTTCGGATTCATTAAAGCGAATACGATCGGTTTTTGCCCCCAGCACCACGGAGATCAAACGCATATCGCCCTGTGTCGCGGATGCAACCAGGTTATAACCGGCTCCCGCCGTGGTGCCCGTTTTCATACCATCCACATTAAGGTTGGTACTCCACAGCAGGCGGTTACGGTTAGGCTGGCGAATTTTATTAAAGGTAAACTCTTTCTCTTTATGGATGGCGTACTCTTCCGGCACATCGTGGATTAACGCTTTACCCAACAATGCCATATCACGCGCGGTACTGAACTGCCCTGCTGCATCCAGACCATGTACTGTCTGGAAAGTCGTGTTGGTCAATCCCAGTTTTTGCGCATAGCCGTTCATCAAACCGATAAACGATTCCTGGCTGCCGGCAACATAATCAGCGAGCGCAATACAGGCGTCATTACCAGACTGAATGATCACGCCTTTGTTCAGATCGGACACCGCAACCTGATCGCCAGGCTTGAGGAACATCACCGAAGAGCCGCGCAGGGCCGGATTCCCGGTCGCCCAGGCATCTTTCCCGACGGTAACCATGTCATTCAGATTAATTTTCCCGGCTTTTAGCGCCTGACCGACCACATAGCTGGTCATAATCTTGGTCAGACTGGCGGGATCCAGTTTCTCATCGGCATTACCTTCCGCCAGCACTTTGCCGCTGGCGTAATCCATTAAGATCCACGCACGTGCGTCAACGCTCGGCGGGGCCGTTGTTTGTTCCGCCGCCTGTACGGTCGGCGCCAAAAGGATTAAGAGTGCTGAACCTGCAGCAAGGCTGCGTAGGGAAGAGAAGTATTGCGTCATAAATGCCACCCGAGTATCCATTCCAAAAAACCACGTCATACCACACCGTGTTTACACAAAACCGGCCAAGTTGCCTCAGCCAACCATACAGAAAAGTTCTGATGGATGACGTGTAAAATAAGTGCGGTGAGTAATAACGCACTAACGAGCTTAAAGAAACCGTAAGTTGGTAAAGTTTTTAAAGTTTATGCAATAACGCCGCGCTGCGCTGCTCTCATCACGATTTTTTTGCGCCTTGTTGCGTAAATATTAGGTTTACCCCACCATGTGAGCGAGTCAGATAGAGAATGCAGCCATAAAGCTGCTCAATTAATTTGCGGGGTTACTATGATTACACTGTGGGGTCGCAATAATTCGACCAACGTAAAAAAAGTATTGTGGACACTCGAAGAACTGGAACTGCCGTATAGCCAAATTCTGGCTGGGGGACAGCATGGCGTAAATCATGACGCAGACTATCTGGCGATGAACCCTAACGGACTGGTTCCACTGCTACGCGATGACGAAACAGACGTATTGCTGTGGGAATCCAATACCATTGTCCGCTACCTGGCGGCCCAGTACGGGCAAAAACGACTGTGGGTTGACGCTCCGGCGAAACGTGCCGAGGGTGAAAAATGGATGGACTGGGCTAACCAGACGCTGAGCCCTGCACATCGGGTTATCTTATTTGGTCTGGTCAGAACCCCTGCCGATCAACGCGATCAGGCAGCCATCGAGGCCGGTGCGAAGGTCTGCGATAACCTGTTTGCCATTCTCGACAACGCGCTGGCCGACCGGGCGTGGTTTTCTGGCGCTGAATTTGGCACTGCGGACATCGCCGTCGCACCGTTCATCTATAACCTGTTTAATGTCGGCCTGAGCTGGACGCCACGCCCTCACCTGGAACGTTGGTATCAACAGCTCACCGAGCGCCCGGCATTCCAGAAAGTCGTGATGATCCCGGTCAGCTAATCCTGTCAGGGACTCACTTTCAGCAATTCCCCGTCGGACTCGTCGGTTAATACATACAAATAACCGTCTGGTCCGACGCGCACATCGCGGATTCGCTGCCCTCTGTCATGCAAAATACGCCCGTCTTCCGTCACAGTATTACCTTTCACGCTTAACACAATCACCCCCTGTTCTTTCAGCGCACCAATAAACAGTTTGTGTCTCCACTGTGGGAACGTATCGTGATTATAAAAGGCCATCCCACTGACAGCAGGTGATTTTTCCCAGTAAAAGATAGGCTGCTCGGTGCCCGCCACAATTGAGCCTTTTGCTTCGGGGATGTCGAAACCACTGTAGTTAACACCCCATGTCGCGATTGGCCATCCATAGTTTTTACCTTTCCCGGGGATATTGATCTCATCTCCGCCACGCGGGCCATGCTCATTGAGCCACAACGCATCGCTCCAGGGATTCATCGCCATCCCCTGCGGATTGCGGATGCCATACGACCATATTTCAGCCCGCGCGCCAGTCTGGTTCACAAACGGGTTATCCGGTGGAATTTTGCCCTCGTCTGTTAGTCGAACCACTTTGCCCTGTAATTTATCCAGTTCCTGAGCGGTTATGCGCTGGTTATTCTCGCCAAGGCCTATAAATAAATAACCTTTGCCATCAAATACCATACGCCCGCCAAAATGATTCCCGGTTGATAACTTAGGCATTTGGCGGAACACCGTCCGGAAGCCCTGCAGGTGTTTACGATCGTCACTTAACAGCCCGTAGCCTACTGCTGTTCCGGCTCTCCCTTCACTGTCAGCTTCCGCGAAGCTTAGCCACACCCGCCGGGATTGGGCAAAATCCGGTGCCAACGTCACATCAAGCAGTCCCCCCTGACCATTCGCCCAGACTTTGGGTACGCCGGTCAGCGGGTCGGAAAGCCCCTTATCGGGTTGCCAGAGCCTAAGTTGCCCTCCTCTGAGCGTAATCAGCATACTGCGATTATCGGGTAAAAAGGCCAGCGACCACGGGTGGTCGAGTTTGGTTTGCAGGATCTCCACCTTGACGGCAGCGGCATAGGGGGAAAGCAACGCCAGTGAGGCAACACAGAGAAAGAGTCGACGCATAGCACCTCCTTAATGGCTCTGCTTAAAGCGTAGCCAGCAAGGGGAATTATCCCGCCACTTTTACATAATCTTAACGAAAAGGGGGAGCGCCCTCCCCCTGGTTCAGATGTGTTCCAGCGTTGAATAAGCTTGCAAACTCTGGATACTCAGCGTCAGCGTTGTCAGGCAGTTTTCCAGTTTCTCTGCATTAACGGCAATAAAGTTCGGACAATCATGATGTCCACTCATCAGACAAACAGCGGTGGCGGCTAACGCCCCTTCAGCACGACGAAGGGCATTCCACTCTTCCTGATCAAGATGCATACCGTGGAGCTGTGATTGATCGTGCAATTCGCGATTCAGTTCAAAAAAGTTATCACGCAGACGATCGCTCTCGCTGACTGACATATAGCCTTTCGCTTTTCTCAACTGCAGATAAGCGGCAAGTTCGATACGGGCGTTTATCAATTTGTTGAGAAGATCGGTTCTCAGTCTGTCAACAACCATACCTTGTTCCTCCTCTTTCCAACTATGGTGCAACTTAATAGTATGGTTATTTTTTGAACAAAGTCGTGTCCAGGATCAATCCATCACTTAAAATTAACATAATTTACAAATAATCTTTAATTCCGCGCCCGGCAGGCCGCTGATGATTTGAGATTGCGATACAATTTTTGTTCAGAACTCTGTAGAATCCCTGCCCTGAATATTCCAATAACTGAACACTTTTTACGCTATGAGCAATGTAACCCACCAGCCGAAAATCGGCTTTGTCTCCCTCGGCTGCCCGAAAAACCTTGTCGATTCTGAGCGCATCCTGACCGAACTTCGTACCGAAGGCTATGATGTCGTACCAAGCTACGACGACGCGGATATGGTCATCGTTAACACCTGCGGCTTTATCGACAGCGCAGTTCAGGAGTCACTGGAAGCCATTGGTGAAGCGCTGAACGAAAACGGCAAGGTGATCGTCACTGGCTGTCTGGGCGCGAAAGTCGATCAGATCCGTGAGGTCCACCCGAAGGTACTGGAAATTACCGGACCGCACAGCTACGAACAGGTTCTGGAGCACGTTCACCACTATGTTCCCAAACCAAAGCATAATCCTTTCCTGAGCCTGGTTCCTGAACAGGGCGTCAAGCTAACGCCGCGCCATTATGCCTATCTGAAGATTTCTGAAGGCTGTAACCACCGCTGTACGTTCTGCATTATTCCGTCGATGCGTGGCGATCTGGTGAGCCGTCCGATTGGCGATGTTCTCAGCGAAGCCAAACGTCTGGTCGATGCGGGCGTGAAAGAGATTCTGGTGATCTCCCAGGATACTTCTGCTTACGGTGTGGATGTAAAGCATCGTACCGGTTTTCATAACGGCGAGCCCGTTAAAACCAGCATGGTTGACCTGTGCGAACAGTTGTCAAAACTGGGGATTTGGACCCGTCTGCATTACGTCTACCCGTACCCGCACGTTGATGATGTGATCCCGCTGATGGCGGAAGGGAAAATCCTGCCGTATCTGGACATCCCACTGCAGCATGCAAGCCCGCGAATTCTTAAACTGATGAAACGCCCAGGCTCTGTGGACCGACAGCTGGCACGTATTAAACAGTGGCGTGAAATCTGCCCTGAACTGACCCTGCGTTCAACGTTTATTGTTGGCTTCCCGGGCGAAACCGAAGAAGACTTCCAGATGCTGCTCGATTTCCTGAAAGAAGCGCGTCTGGACCGCGTCGGCTGCTTTAAATACAGCCCGGTAGAAGGTGCAGGAGCCAACGATCTGCCAGATCAAATCCCGGAAGAGGTAAAAGAAGAACGCTGGAACCGCTTTATGCAGCTGCAGCAGCAGATCTCTGCTGAACGTTTGCAGGAGAAAGTGGGCCGCGAAATTCTGGTCATCGTGGACGAAGTTGACGAAGAAGGCGCGATTGGTCGAAGTATGGCTGATGCCCCTGAAATCGACGGTGCGGTGTACCTGAATGGCGAAACCAACGTGAAGCCTGGCGATATCCTCCGCGTGAAAGTCGAAAACGCAGATGAATACGATCTGTGGGGCACTCGCATTTAATAAGCGTAACTCAACCGTAGGCCGGATAAGGCGTTACGCCGCATCCGGCAACGCCTGATGACGACGCCAGCGCGTCTTATCAGGCCTTGTATTATCCTTTGATCTTCGGATCCAGCGCGTCGCGCAACCCATCCCCCAGCAGGTTAAACGCCAGCACGGTCAGGAATATCGCCACCGCCGGGAAAATCGCCACGTGCGGCGCGATCACCATATCAGCCCGCGCTTCATTGAGCATGGCCCCCCATTCTGGCGTCGGCGGCTGTGCCCCTAAACCGAGGAAGGACAGGCTCGCGGCAGAGATAATCGACGTGCCGATTCGCATGGTAAAAAAGACCACGATCGATGAAACCGTCCCCGGCAGGATATGGTTAAAAATGATGGTCGCGTCACTGGCACCAATGCTGCGTGCTGACTCAATAAATGTTTGTTGCTTGAGAACCAACGTATTGCCACGAACCAGTCGCGCAAAAGCCGGAATGGAAAACACCGCAACCGCAATAATCACATTCGCAATGCCGCTGCCCAGCACGGCGACCACTGCTATTGCCAGCAAAATCCCTGGAAAGGCAAACAGTACGTCACAGATACGCATAATCAGCCGATCCCACCAGCCTTCGTAATATCCAGCCAGCAGACCCAGTACCGTGCCAATCGCCGCGCCAATAAAGACGGCAAAGACCCCGGCCGCCAGAGAAATTTGTGCGCCAACCAGTACGCGGCTAAAAATATCCCGCCCAAGCGAGTCAACGCCAAACCAGTGCAGCATCGAGGGACCATCATTCAGTCGGTCATAATCGAAGTAGTTCTCGGCATCAAATGGCGTCAACCAGCGAGCAAAAATCGCCACCGCGATCAGGGCCAGGACAAATACACCCGCAATCATCGCCATGCGCTGGCGGCGAAAACGACGCCAGAACTCATGCCACGGCGTGCGTATCTGCTCTGGCTTAACAAGGGGCATTGCATTCAAAATCGCCTGTCGGCGCCAGTTAAAAAATCGCATCCTTACTTGTACCTGATAGCCGGGTTAATGGCGGCGTAAAGCACATCCACCACTAAGTTGATAAGAATAAACTCCAGAGAAAACAACAGCACCTCGGCCTGGATCACCGGGTAGTCGCGCATTTCAACTGAGTCGACCAACAATCGCCCAAGACCAGGCCAGTTGAACACCTTCTCAACCACAATAGAACCGCCCAGCAAAAAGCCAAACTGCAGCCCCATCATGGTGACCACCGGGATCATCGCATTACGCAAACCATGTTTTAATACCACCCAGGTTTCACTCACCCCTTTGGCCCGCGCGGTACGCATATAGTCTTCACTGAGCACATCGACGAACGATGCGCGAGTAAACCGGGCTAACACCGCGGCCACCGCCGCACCCAGCGTAATTGAAGGAAGGATATAGTGCAGCCAGGTGTCAGCGCCAACGGTGGGCAACCAGCCAAGCTCAACGGAGAATATCTGCATGAGCAGCATGCCAAGCGCAAAGGCCGGGAAAGAGATCCCGGTTACTGCCAGCGTCATACTCAACCTGTCAGGCCAGCGGTTGCGCCAAACGGCGGCAATGATCCCCGCCGTCATACCAAACAAAACCGCCCACGCCATACTGGCGATCGTCAGCCATAGCGACGGCATAAAACGACTGGCTATCTCTTCTGAAACCGGACGACGAGAAACCATCGAGGTCCCGAAGTCACCTTGCAACACGTTGGTCATGTAATGCCAGAACTGAATATGCAGCGGCTGGTCCAGACCCAACTGCGTACGCACCAGTTCAATCACCTCGGCGTCGGCTTCCGGTCCGGCAATCAGCCGCGCCGGATCGCCGGGTAGCAGGTGAACAAATAAAAATACCAGCACCGCCACAATTAACAGCGTCGGAATCAACCCCAGCAGGCGCTTGAAAACATAGTTGAGCATCAGACTCCCTTCGCCGGCCCCGTCCATGCAGGGCCGAATGAATAGCTTATTTCAAATCCGCGTCATCAAAACTAAACCCGGTGTCGGGCATGATCCAGAATCCGGTCAAATTCGTACTGTGCGCCGAGATCAGTTTCTCCACCACCAGCGGGATCCACGTCGACTCTTTCCAGATGATATCCTGCGCGTCCTTGTACAGCTTCGCTTTCTGCGCCGGATCGTTGGTTTGCAAGGCCGCCGCTAAATCACTGTCCACCTGCTTATTGCTGTAGAACGCGGTATTAAACAAGGTTGGTGGCCAGTTCTGTGACGCAAACAGCGGCGACAACGCCCAGTCCGCTTCGCCTGTAGACGCCGACCAGCCGGTGTAGAACATCCGTACCCCGCTTTCTTTCTGCGCCTTACCCTCGACTTCCGCCGCCCGCTGCCCGGCATCCATCGCCGTCACCTGAGCCTTCACGCCCACCTGCGCCAGTTGCTGCTGGGTAAATTGCAGCACTTTCTGCGCGGTGCTGTGGTTATGGGATGACCACAGCGTGGTGGTAAAGCCGTTGGGATAACCCGCTTCTTTCAGCAATTGGCGTGCTTTTGCCGGATCGTAAGGCCACGGCGTGTAGCTTTGCGCATAGGCTATTGATGGCGGAAGAACGCCCGTTGCCGGCGTGGCGTAACCGGCAAAAGCCACTTTCACCAGCGCCTGACGGTTGATGGCATAATTCAACGCCTCGCGCACCTTCGGATTATCGAACGGTTTTTGCGTGACGTTCATGCTGATATAACGCTGCATAATAGACGGGCTGGCGACCAGTTCCAGGTTTTTATTCTTCGCCAGTAACGCCGCCTGCTCGTACGGAATAGGGAAAGCAAACTGCGCTTCCCCGGTTTGCAGCATTGCCGCACGCGTGTTGTTGTCCGTTACCGGACGCCAGGTAATCGTATCCAGCTTTGGCAACCCTTGCTGCCAGTAGCCCGCGAACTTCTTAACTTTGACAAAGTCGGTCTGATTCCAGGTTTCAAGCTGGTACGGCCCCGTCCCTACCGGATGAAAGCCTATCTCTTTCCCGTATTTCTCCAGCGCAGCCGGAGATATCATCGCCGTAGCCGGATGTGCCAGAATATTGATAAAGGCAGAGAATGGCTGCTTCAGCGTAATCTTCACTGTAGCAGGATCAACCACCTCGGTTTTATCGATATTCTTATACAGGTTATAGCGTTTAAGGTGATTTTCCGGATTGCTGGCGCGATCAAGGTTGGCTTTTACCGCAGCCGCATTGAAGTCAGTCCCATCCTGAAACTTCACGCCCTGTCGCAGTTTAACGGTGTACGTCAGGCCATCATCAGAAACGGTATAGCTTTCCGCCAACACATTTTTCAGCTTCATCTCTTTATCAAGGCCGAACAGCCCCTGATAAAACGACTTCGCTACCGCCTGCGACAACGTGTCGTTCGCGTCATAGGGGTCGAGCGTGGTGAAATTAGACCCTACAGCAACCACCACATCTTTGGCGGCCCAGCCAGGCGATGCGGCCAGCGCAGAGGCCACTCCCACAGCAACCAGCCATTTCCGAGCAACAATTTTTGTCATGTTATTCTCCTTAAACCCTGCCTGCCTGTCATAAACGCGAAAGCGCACTTTCCGCTGGCACGCGCGCAACGTAATGCCCCGGTTCCACTAACTGTAGTGAAACCGGGGGGATCTCTTCACCGCGTTTGCGGATATTACTGGGGATATCATCCGACAACAGCACGCGCTGTGGTCTTTGATGCGATGGATCGGCAACCGGGACTGCCGCCATAAGTTTTCGCGTGTAGGGATGCTGTGGATTTTCAAACACCGCCCGTCGGGTGCCGATCTCAACAATCTGCCCCAGGTACATCACCGCCACGCGGTGACTAATACGCTCCACCACCGCCATATCGTGGGAAATAAACAGGTACGCAATACCCATTTCCCGCTGTAGGTCGAGCAACAGATTAATAATTTGCCCGCGAATCGAGACATCCAGTGCCGAGACGGACTCATCGGCAATAATCACTTTAGGATTGAGCGCCAACGCCCGGGCTATACAGATACGCTGACGCTGACCACCGGAAAATTCGTGCGGATAGCGCCAGGCGTGCTCAGGTAGCAACCCGACACGCTCGAGCAACCATGCGACCCGTTTTGTCGCCGCATCGCCTTGCAACAAACCGTGCACCCGCAGTGGCTCTAAGATGGAATATCCCACCGTCTGTCGGGGGTCGAGCGACGCATAAGGGTCCTGGAAGATAAACTGGATATCCCGACGCAGCGGCTGCAACTTGCTGGCGGCCAGGGTATCAATGCGTTGTCCCTTGAAGAAAATCTCCCCGCGCTGGGACTCCACCAGACGCAACAATGCCCGCCCGGTCGTTGATTTACCACACCCCGACTCGCCTACCAGTGAAAGCGTTTCGCCGGGCCAGAGATCAAAACTGACGTTTTCCACCGCATGCACCTCGCGGGTCACGCGATTAAGGATGCCGCTACGCAGGGGAAAACGTGTCACCAGGTTGCGAACCCGCAGAATCGGCTCTCCCTCAACTACCGTGTCCTGCTCGGTTTGAGGTTCAACATGATGAGGATCGTGCAGAGAAATAAGCGGGAAGCGTCGCGGAAAGTCATGCCCGCGCATCTCCCCAAGTTGCGGCACTGCTGCCAACAGCGCTTGAGTGTAAGGATGCTGCGGAGCATGAAAAATCTGCTCAACGCTGCCCGTTTCGACCGCTTCACCCTGGTACATCACCAGCACCCGGTCAGCGATATCTGCCACCACGCCCATATCGTGGGTGATAAAAATAACGCCCATCGACATCTCTTGCTGCAGCACTTTTATCAGTTGCAGGATCTGTGCCTGAATCGTGACGTCCAGCGCGGTGGTCGGCTCATCGGCAATCAACACCGCAGGGCGACACGACAGCGCCATGGCAATCATCACACGCTGGCGCATGCCGCCGGAAAGCTGGTGCGGATAACGCGATAAAATCGCCTTCGCCTCGGGGATACGCACCTGGTCGAGCATTCGCTTCGCTTCTACCATCGCCTCTTCGTGACTGGCACCCTGGTGCAAGCGGATAGACTCGGCAATTTGCTCGCCGACGGTAAACACCGGGTTAAGCGATGTCATAGGCTCCTGGAAGATCATCGCGATATCCGCGCCACGCACATGGCGCATCTGGGCTGCGCTCTGCTCGCCGAGTTCAATCACCTGCCGATTACGCCGCCGTAGCAGCATCGCATCACAGCTTACCTCGCCGCCCGCCTGTTCAATCAGGCGCATCAGCGACAAGGCCGTTACCGATTTTCCGGAACCGGACTCGCCAACAATCGCCAGCGTTTCGCCACGCTTCAGGCGAAATGACAGATTGCGCACAGCGCTAACGCGTTGCTGCTCCTGTTCAAAGGCAATATTCAGGTTGCTGACGGACAGCACATCACGGGCATCAAGCTCATCACTGTGTGGCAACGGTATCTCCTTTTTCCCGATAAATACCAGTGGTGGGCGTGTCGCCTGCGTATCCCCAGGCGCGGTACATGCCTTCGCTGTTAAACGGCAAAGCCACATTCCCTTCATGATCGATAGCAATTAATCCACCGCTGCCGCCCAGCGCCGGTAATTTTTCCATCACCACGCGTTCACACGCCTCTGATAAACTCAGGCCGCCATAATCCATCAATGCCGCAATGTCATAGGCCGCCAGTGCGCGAATAAAAACTTCACCTGTTCCGGTGCAGGAGACGGCCACACTTGCGTTATTGGCATAACAGCCTGCGCCGACCAGCGGACTATCCCCCACCCGACCCGGTAATTTGTTGGTCATCCCGCCAGTCGATGTTGCTGCCGCCAGATTGCCAAACATATCCAGCGCAACCGCACCCACGGTACCCATTTTATTGTTTTCATCCAGCGGGGTCGCACTGTGATCCAGCACCGTTTCACCCGCTGCTTGCGCCGCCAGCAGCTGTGCATAGCGTTCTGGCGTCGAGAAAATATCCGCCGAAACGCGCTCCATACCCTGGGCAATGGCAAAATTTTCTGCCCCTTCACCAATCATCATGACGTGGGGGCTGTGTTCCATCACCAGGCGCGCCGCGAGGATCGGGTTGCGCAGATGACTGACTCCGGCGACAGCACCCGCTTGCAGGGTATTACCATCCATGACGCAGGCATCCAGTTCATGGGTTTCATCACGGGTATACACAGCACCAATTCCGGCGTTAAACAGAGGGCACTCTTCCAGTAGGCGCACAGCCTCAGTGACAACATCCAGTGCGCTTCGGCCCGCTTCTAGCATACGTTGACCGGTTTCAACGATATCTGACAGCGCCTGTATATAACGCAACTCCTGCTCCTGGCTTAGCTCTGCGCGGGTTATTGCCCCAGCGCCGCCGTGAATTGCAATGGCTGCTTTGCCCATTTTTTTCATCCATTAAGGTGGCAGGTAACGGGGTTATAAATATCAGAATTTCTGTGAGTTATTGATTCGATTTTTGAATATAGAAAGATGCAGACGTCATGTAAAGGTAAAGGCCCGCCCCTCACACTTCTTCGCATCAGGTCATGCAGCAGTGTTCAACAAACAGGAGATTCCCCGACGTTATTGAATAAATTAATTCAACCGATCGGTAATCTGTTTTTTTGCATAAAACACAAAGCGTTCAACAGACGGCATACATGCGGCCCAGTTCTCTTTGGTTAACCCCAGATATTCCGCACGCGCAGCCTGCAACGTGGCGGCATGTTCAGTGGGCAATTGCGGTATCAGCCAGTACGCAGCCTCATCTTTAGCGACAATATTGCCCGTAATCGCGCTATACCAGATGCGTGCCAGAGCAAGGATAATATTCCGCTCGTCCCCTTCTAAATCGGCCGGTTTCTGCCACATATCAAGGATATGTCGAAATGTTTGTACGATATCGCTAAAAGGGATGACATTGAATAATCTCTCAGCGGGTTCACCGAACAACGGTACGCTGGCACGCCGGGCCTGGGTCAGCAGAATGGAAAGGTCGGGATCCACCTGCGCCGGTTCATACACACCAGCGCAGATATCTTCACGCAACCATTCACCAAACTGCATCTCTCTCGCCGGTGGAAATCGCCACGGTACAATCTGCGAGAACAGTACAACGGTCACTTCCAGCGCACGATACCGCACGCAGACGCCGGGAGGCGCAGAAATAGCCAGCAAATCCTGCATCAATTTTTTTCTTTGCTGCATATCCAGCGGTTGCCTGATGGTAACCAGTAAATCGATGTCGCTTTGGGGTTTTAATCCCCCTTCAACAGCAGATCCATACAAATGAATGGCAACGAGATTCCCCTGGAAAATCTGGCGGATGAGCGCACTGGCGGCATCCACCTGGCGTCGAATGGCGTCCGGGATATTATGAGTCATTTAGCCCCCAGGGAAAAAAGAGCGGAAATAGTGAGTTTATACGGCATTTTTCCTGTCGCGCTATCCTCTGGCAGAAAACCGTTATCAGATCCGATCCTAAGCCTGAGGTGGCATACTGTCCGCGTCCATTTTCTGACATAATAACCGGATTCGATTTTGCCCCGCAGGAGTCTTCACATGGAATTTACCGCCGGAC
Organism: Citrobacter sp. Cy070; assembly: GCF_030332245.1. Classification (NCBI taxonomy): domain Bacteria; kingdom Pseudomonadati; phylum Pseudomonadota; class Gammaproteobacteria; order Enterobacterales; family Enterobacteriaceae; genus Citrobacter; species Citrobacter sp. Cy070. Next base: position 472,868 of record NZ_JAOWIG010000091.1, on the reverse strand, counting down.
TGATGCCGCTTGAAACGGCTCTCTCTCAGATGCTTTCGCGTATTACCCCACTCACCGCCGTCGAAACGCTGCCCCTGGTTCAATGCTTTGGTCGTATTCTGGCGACCGACATCGTCTCCCCGATTGATGTCCCTGGATTCGATAACTCGGCAATGGATGGTTATGCGGTGCGTTTGGCCGATCTGCAATCCGGCCAGCCGCTCTCCGTTGCAGGTAAAGCCTTTGCCGGTCAGCCTTTCCATGGCGAGTGGCCTGCGGGAACCTGCATCCGTATTATGACCGGTGCCCCGGTTCCTGTCGGTTGCGAAGCGGTAGTGATGCAGGAGCAAACGGAACAAACTGACGACGGTGTGCGTTTTACCGCCGACGTCCGCAGCGGACAAAATATTCGTCTGCGCGGTGAAGATATTGCCAACGGCGCGGTGGTATTTCCCGCCGGGACTCGCCTGACCACCGCCGAGCTTCCCGTGCTGGCTTCGCTCGGTATTGCCGATGTCCCCGTCGTGCGCAAAGTCCGCGTGGCGTTGTTCTCCACCGGTGATGAACTGCAACTGCCGGGTCAGCCGCTGGGCGACGGACAGATTTATGATACTAACCGTCTGACCGTACATCTGATGCTGCAGCAGTTGGGCTGCGAGGTGATCAACTTAGGGATTATTCGTGACGATCCCAACGCGCTGCGCGCCGCGTTTATCGAAGCCGACAGCCAGGCCGATGTCGTTATCAGTTCCGGTGGTGTTTCTGTTGGCGAAGCGGATTACACCAAAACCATTCTGGAAGAACTGGGAGAAATTGCCTTCTGGAAATTGGCCATCAAACCCGGTAAACCGTTCTCCTTTGGCAAACTGAGCAACAGCTGGTTTTGCGGCCTGCCGGGTAACCCGGTGTCAGCGGCCCTCACCTTTTATCAACTGGTCCAACCACTACTGGCGAAACTCAGCGGTAACACCGCCTGCGGACTGCCGCCACGCCAGCGCGTGCGCAGCGCATCACGTCTGAAGAAAACGCCTGGCCGTCTGGATTTTCAGCGCGGTGTATTACAGCGTACCGCAGAAGGCGAACTGGAAGTCACCACTACCGGACATCAGGGCTCGCATATTTTTAGCTCCTTTAGCCTGGGCAACTGTTTTATCGTGCTGGAACGCGACCGTGGTAACGTCGAAGCCGGAGAATGGGTTGAGGTCGAGCCGTTTAACGCACTGTTTGGAGGCCTGTAATGGCAGAACTCAGCGACCAGGAGATGATGCGCTATAACCGGCAAATCATTCTGCGCGGCTTCGATTTCGAAGGTCAGGAAGCGCTCAAGGAGGCGCGGGTACTGGTCGTTGGTCTGGGAGGGCTGGGATGCGCGGCAACTCAGTATCTGGCGGGCGCGGGCATCGGACATTTAACCCTGCTCGACTTTGACACGGTCTCCGTGTCGAATCTCCAGCGCCAGACGCTGCACAGCGATGCGACAGTTGGACAGCCGAAAGTGCTCTCCGCCCGCGACGCCCTGGCGCGAATCAACCCCTATATCGCCATTACGCCAGTGAATGCGCTGCTGGACGAGAGCGAGATTCACTCGCTTATCGCCGAACACGATTTGGTGCTGGACTGTACGGATAACGTCAGCATCCGCAATCAGCTGAATGCAGGATGCTTTGCCGCCGGGGTTCCGCTGGTTTCCGGTGCGGCAATTCGCATGGAAGGGCAAATTACCGTCTTTACGTATCAGGAAGGCGAGCCCTGCTACCGTTGCCTGAGCCGTCTGTTCGGTGAAAACGCCCTGACCTGCGTCGAGGCAGGCGTGATGGCCCCGCTAATCGGCGTGATCGGATCGTTACAGGCGATGGAAGCCATTAAGCTGCTGGCAAGCTACGGTAAACCGGCGTCTGGAAAAATCGTCATGTACGACGCCATGACCTGCCAGTTTCGCGAAATGAAGCTGATGCGTAATCCGGGGTGCGAGGTTTGTAGTCGGTAAAAAAGTCGGGTGGCGGCTTCGCCTTACCCGACCTACAACGGCTCGAACGTAGGCCGGGTAAGCGTTAGCGCCACCCGGCAACAGCATCAGATCGACGTGCGACCAAATGCGCTCTGCCAGTCGTGCTCAAACTTCGCCACGGCAGCATCAACGGCTGGAGAGCTAATCATCTGCTGAGCGACATCCAGCGGCAGCGTGATGGACTCACAGCCGACCAGCAGGCAATCCAGCGCCTGACGCGGCGTTTTGAAACTGGCTGCCAGCACTTTGGCGTGCGGGGCATGCATTTTCAATAAGGCCTGCAGATCGGTCACCGTCTGAATGCCGTCGCCCCCCTGAGCGTCCACGCGGTTAACGTATGGCGCAACATATTCGGCGCCAGCCAGCGCAGCTAAAAGCCCCTGAGCAGCACCGTAAACCGCGGTCCCCAGCGTCGGGATGCCCTCTTCTTTCAGCAATTTAATTGCTGCCAGACCCTCTGCCGTGACCGGCACTTTCACGACGATATCCGCGATGATTGCCCGCAGTTTACGCGCATCGCTGACCATCCCTTCGGCGGTGGTCGCCATTACCTGTGCAAACAGGCGGCCTTGCCCACCCATCGCGTCCTGCAATTGCGGCAGTAACACGTCCAGCGTCTGCTTACCTGCCGCCACAATGCTTGGGTTAGTGGTCACCCCTGCCAACGGAAAAACACGCGCCAGCGCTTTTACCGCGGCAACATCAGACGTATCTAAATAGAGTTCCATCACCTTTCCTCAAACGAATAATTAGCATGAATAAAAGGTAGCACGGCGAAACCTCGCGGTTAGTTGACGCACGTCAATATAACTTTCATTAGAAAGTAATTTAATCTTTATACGAAAGAAAAGAGGCCGCTTATGATTTTCAATATCCAGCGCTATTCCACGCATGATGGTCCAGGTATCCGCACCGTGGTGTTCCTTAAGGGATGTTCACTGGGTTGTCGGTGGTGCCAGAATCCGGAAAGCCGCGCCCGGACGCGGGATCTGCTCTATGACGCACGTCTGTGCCTTGATGGTTGCGATCTTTGTGCTCAGGCGGCACCGGAGGTGATTGAGCGGGCACTGAGCGGGTTGCTGATTCATCGCGAAAAACTGACCGATGATGCTCTGACGGCGCTGACCCACTGCTGCCCTACCCAGGCGCTGACCGTCTGTGGAGAGGTAAAAAGCGTGGACGAAATCATGGCGACCGTATTGCGGGATAAACCGTTTTACGACCGCAGCGGAGGGGGACTCACGCTTTCCGGCGGCGAACCGTTTATGCAGCCAGAGCTGGCGGCTGAATTGTTCCAGGCCAGCCACGAAGCAGGCATTCATACGGCAGTAGAAACCTGTTTGCATGTTCCCTGGAAGTATATTGAGCCGTCATTACCCTACGTTGATCTGTTCCTGGCCGATTTAAAGCATGTCGCCGACGCGCCGTTTAAACAGTGGACCGATGGCAGCGCCTCTCGCGTGCTGGAAAACCTGAAAAAACTGGCCGCCGCCGGTAAAAAAATAATTATCCGCGTCCCGCTGATTCAGGGATTCAACGCTGACGAAGCAGCTATTCAGGCCATTACCGATTTTGCCGCCGACGAACTCCACGTCGGAGAGATCCATTTTTTGCCCTACCACACGCTGGGCATCAACAAGTACAACTTACTCAATCAACCCTACAACGCCCCGGATAAACCGCTTGATGCGCCTGCGCTGCTCAAATTTGCCCAGCAGTACGCCAGCCTTAAAGGTTTAACCGCGACCCTACGAGGATAATCGCCATGACTACTCTGAAACTGGACACACTCAGCGATCGTATCAAAGCGCATAAAACGGCCCTGATCCACATCGTGAAACCGCCGGTTTGTACCGAGCGCGCCCAGCACTATACCGAGATGTACCAACAGCATCTGGATAAACCCATCCCGGTACGCCGTGCGCTGGCACTGGCTCATCACCTGGCGGAACGCACTATCTGGATCAAGCATGACGAGTTGATCATCGGTAACCAGGCAAGCGAAGTACGCGCCGCGCCAATCTTCCCGGAATACACCGTCTCCTGGATTGAAAAAGAGATCGATGATCTCGCCGACAGGCCCGGTGCAGGCTTCGCGGTTAGCGAAGAGAACAAGCGCGTATTGCATGAGGTGTGCCCATGGTGGCGCGGTCAGACCGTACAGGACCGCTGCTACGGCATGTTTACCGACGAACAAAAAGGGCTGCTGGAAACCGGCATTATCAAAGCTGAAGGTAATATGACCTCCGGCGACGCACACCTGGCGGTGAACTTCCCGCTGCTGCTGGAAAAAGGTCTCGACGGTCTGCGCCACAAAGTCGATGAACGTCGTTCCCGCATTAATCTGACTTGTCTGGAAGACCTCCATGGCGATCAGTTCCTGAAAGCGATTGATATCGTGCTGGAGGCCGTCAGCCTGCACATTGAGCGCTTTGCCGCGCTGGCGCGTAAAATGGCGTCCACAGAAACGCGCGCCAGCCGCCGTGATGAACTGCTGACCATGGCGGAAAACTGCGATGTCATCGCCCATGAGCCGCCAAAAACGTTCTGGCAGGCGCTGCAGTTGTGCTACTTCATCCAGTTGATCCTGCAAATTGAATCGAACGGTCACTCCGTATCGTTTGGCCGCATGGATCAGTACCTCTATCCGTTCTACCGTCGTGACGTAGAACTAAACCAGAGTCTCGATCGTGAGCACGCCATTGAGCTGTTGCACAGCTGCTGGCTGAAATTGCTGGAAGTAAACAAAATTCGCTCTGGCTCCCACTCGAAAGCCTCAGCAGGCAGCCCGCTGTATCAGAACGTGACCATCGGTGGCCAGAACCTGGTCAACGGTCAGGCGATAGATGCCGTCAACCCGCTCTCCTATGCCATTCTGGAATCCTGTGGCCGACTGCGCTCTACCCAGCCGAACCTCAGCGTGCGTTATCATGCGGGGATGAGTAATGACTTCCTGGATGCCTGCGTGCAGGTGATCCGCTGCGGCTTCGGGATGCCAGCCTTTAACAACGATGAAATCGTCATTCCGGAATTCATTAAGCTGGGCATTGAACCGCAGGACGCCTATGACTACGCAGCTATTGGTTGCATCGAAACCGCTGTTGGCGGGAAATGGGGCTACCGTTGCACCGGCATGAGCTTTATTAACTTTGCCCGCGTGATGCTGGCGGCGCTGGAAGGCGGACGCGATGCCACCAGCGGCAAAGTATTCCTGCCGCAGGAAAAAGCGCTTTCAGTCGGCAACTTTAATAATTTCGATGAAGTGATGGAGGCCTGGGATACGCAGATCCGCTACTACACGCGCAAATCCATCGAAATAGAGTATGTCGTCGACACCATGCTGGAAGAAAACGTACACGATATTCTGTGCTCTGCGCTGGTAGATGATTGTATTGAGCGCGCGAAGAGCATTAAGCAAGGTGGCGCGAAGTATGACTGGGTATCCGGTCTGCAGGTGGGTATCGCCAACCTCGGCAACAGCCTGGCAGCAGTGAAGAAACTGGTCTTTGAACAGGGCGCTATCGGTCAACAACAACTGGCCGCCGCGCTGGCTGATGATTTTGATGGTCTGACCCACGAGCAGTTGCGTCAACGCCTGATCAACGGCGCGCCAAAGTACGGCAACGATGACGATAGCGTTGATACGCTGCTGGCTCGCGCTTATCAGACCTACATTGACGAACTTAAGCAGTATCACAACCCGCGTTACGGCCGTGGTCCGGTTGGCGGCAACTACTATGCCGGGACCTCGTCTATCTCCGCAAACGTACCATTCGGCGCGGCAACGATGGCAACGCCGGATGGCCGTAAAGCGCATACTCCGCTGGCAGAAGGCGCCAGCCCGGCCTCCGGTACGGACCATCTCGGCCCAACGGCGGTAATTGGCTCTGTAGGTAAACTGCCTACCGGCTCAATCCTCGGCGGCGTACTGTTAAACCAGAAGCTGAACCCGGCCACGCTGGAAAATGAGTCTGATAAACAAAAGCTGATGATTCTGCTGCGTACCTTCTTTGAAGAGCACAAAGGCTGGCATATTCAGTACAACATCGTTTCTCGTGAAACGCTGCTGGAAGCCAAAAAACACCCGGATCAGTACCGTGACCTGGTGGTGCGTGTCGCGGGTTATTCCGCCTTCTTCACCGCGCTGTCTCCGGATGCGCAGGACGATATCATCGCGCGCACTGAACATATGCTGTAACCCCCTCCCGCCCGGTGGCACTGTGCTTACCGGGCCTACATACTCTCCCTTTAGCCGGGTAAGGCGAAGCTGCCACCCGGCCTTTTACTTTCATTCGAAATTAAATTTGTGCTACAGGTCACATTGTTATTAGAATGTTTCTGGTTGCAGTTATAAGCCAGGAGCATATATGACCATCAACGTTATCGTCACCGATATGGACGGAACGTTTCTCGACGACGCCAAGCAATACGATCGCGAACGCTTTATGGCGCAGTACCAGGAACTGAAAAAAAGAGACATTGAATTTGTCGTGGCCAGCGGCAATCAGTACTACCAGCTTATCTCCTTCTTCCCCGAGCTGAAAAATGAGATCTCCTTTGTTGCCGAAAATGGAGCATTGGTATTCGAACATGGTAAGCAACTGTTTCACGGCGAGCTGACCCGCCACGAATCCCGCATTGTCATTGGCGAACTGCTCAAAGATAAGCAGCTCAACTTTGTGGCCTGTGGACTGCAAAGCGCCTACGTGAGCGAAAATGCCCCAGAGTCCTTTGTCGCGTTGATGGCAAAACACTACCATCGCCTGAAACCCGTAAAGGATTACCAGGATATCGACGATGTGCTGTTCAAGTTCTCGCTGAATTTACCTGACCAACAGATCCCATTAGTTATCGATCACCTTCATTCTGCTCTCGACGGCATTATGAAGCCCGTCACCAGCGGCTTTGGGTTTATCGACCTGATCATTCCCGGCTTACATAAAGCCAACGGGATCAGCCGTCTGTTAAAACGCTGGAACCTGTCACCACAAAACGTGGTCGCCATTGGCGACAGCGGCAACGACGCGGAAATGTTGAAAATGGCGCACTACTCTTTCGCCATGGCTAATGCAGCCGAGAACATCAAATTTATTGCCCGCTATCAGACCGACGATAATAACCATCAAGGCGCGCTGAACGTAATTCAGGCGGTGCTGGATAACACTTCGCCTTTTAACGCCTGATCCTGCCAACCGGAGTACCTGCTCCGGTTCTCACCGTTTTTGCATTCCGTGCACACCATCAAGTTTTTAAACTTGCATTAACTTATTTTTAACTTATATTGCACTTGTAAGTTAGATAAGTTTCAAATGAAAGTTATGCGAGGTGGTTATGGCTTTTACTTTTACCAGCGACACATTGCCCGCCGATCACAAAGCGGCAATCCGTCAGATGAAACAGCAACTGCGGGTACAGCTTGGGGATGTTCAGTTGGTCTTCAATCAGCTGAGCGATGCCATTGCCACCCGCGTGGCGGAAATCAACGCCCTCAAAGCGCAAGGCTCCCCGGTATGGCCGGTGTTGTCCTATACGGATATCAAAGCGGGTCGCGTGAGTGCAGAGCAGCGTGAAGAAATTAAGCGTCGCGGATGCGCAGTCATTAAGGGGCATTTCCCCCGCGAACAGGCGCTGGCATGGGATCAGTCGATGCTCGATTACCTGGATCGCAACCATTTTGATGACGTCTACAAAGGACCGGGCGATAACTTCTTCGGCACCCTGAGCGCATCGCGACCTGAAATCTACCCCATTTACTGGTCCCAGGCGCAGATGCAGGCCCGCCAGAGTGAAGAAATGGCCAATGCACAGTCGTTCCTCAATCGTCTTTGGACATTTTCAAGCGAAGGTAAACAATGGTTTAACCCGGATGTCAGCGTTATCTACCCTGACCGTATACGCCGCCGTCCGCCGGGAACCACCTCCAAAGGGCTGGGCGCGCATACGGATTCCGGCGCGCTGGAACGCTGGCTGCTGCCTGCGTATCAGCGGGTATTTGCTCATGTTTTCAATGGTAAACTGGACGATTACGATCCGTGGCAGGCAGCGCATCGCACCGAAGTAGAAGAGTACACGGTGGATAACACCACCAAATGTTCAGTCTTCCGTACCTTCCAGGGCTGGACTGCGCTGTCCGATATGCTGCCAGGTCAGGGATTGTTGCACGTGGTCCCTATTCCTGAAGCGATGGCGTATGTGCTGTTACGCCCATTGCTTGACGATGTGCCGGAAGATGAACTGTGCGGCGTCGCGCCCGGCAGAGTCCTGCCAATTTCCGCGCAATGGCATCCGCTGCTGATTGAAGCGCTAACCAGCATTCCACAGCTGGAAGCCGGAGACTCAGTGTGGTGGCATTGTGATGTCATTCACGCCGTCGCGCCGGTAGAAAATCAACAGGGTTGGGGCAACGTGATGTACATCCCTGCCGCACCGATGTGCGAAAAGAATCTGGCCTACGCTCACAAAGTGAAAGCCGCGCTGGAAAAAGGCGCGTCGCCGGGTGATTTCCCGCGCGAGGATTATGAAACGAACTGGGAAGGACGCTTCACGCTGGAGGATTTGAATATCCACGGTAAACGCGCGCTGGGGATGGAATAATCCTTCCCCTTTCATCGCTTTTAAAATAGTCCGGTTTTCTTCATTATATGATAAAAACCGGGTATTTTTTTATTCTACTGAAATTGCTGCCAGTTTCCATTTATCCTTTTCTTTGAGCATAGTAACGTTAATCTCGCCAGACTCTCCGTTTTTAAACTCTACGCTTCCAGACAAAGAACCAACATCATTTACTACATTGAAACTATCGAAACTGTATTCACTAATATCATCAAAATGAACAGACTCGGTTACAAGCTTAAAATCCTCGCTGTTCATTTTTCTTTGCAAAGAAGAAGAGCTTGCCTGATAAGCCTGAATATATTTTCCATCACGGAGCAAATCTATCTCTGTTCGCGCAGCATCCTTCAAATCACCCATCGTGGAAAAAAGGAAAGTGCCAAGGCCGATAAAAATAATCAGTGCGGCAATCACCGCTCCCGCAATAACAAATTTCCTTTTCTTCTTGTCTGCTAACAGACCACGAACCTGCCATCCCGCATCACGAACAATATCAAAAATAGGATCGGTAATTTCCGTTGATACAAATTTATAGCCATCAATTTTACCGAAGCTACCATCTTCTTTTTTACCCCAGGATCCCCCAGCAGAAAACTCAAGGCGTTTCCCGATCTGGACAGATTTGCTTAATCTGAACCCACCCAAATCTGCATCCCACTCCACATCGGTCGTTTTTTCACGATAAGTAATTTGCTTTTTGCTTTCATTGAAAAACAGTCTTAACTCATATTGTTTTTGCAATCCGTATTGACTGAAATAATCTATCCACTCAGCATCTTCGATATTCCAGGATGCAACAATATCATCACCATCTTCACGTAAAATGAAAGGATGCTCGTTGCTGTTGTTTAAATTTAGTAAGTTTAATTTAAGATTGGCTAAAGAGAGTGGTTCCATCTGACTCATTTTCTTTCCTTGCGTAGGTCGTTATGGAAAGTATCTTAGCCACAATTGTGGCTAAGATTAATCAGTAGAACTTTTTTTCAGAAAAGTGCGGGGAGAGAGACTTATTCGACGCCTTTACTCCGCAGGTAATCTTCGTAGTTGCCGGTGAAGTCGATCACGCGTTCCGGCGTAATTTCAATCACGCGGGTTGCCAGGGAACTGACGAACTCACGGTCGTGAGAAACAAAGATCAGCGTGCCCTGGTACATTTCCAGCGCCATGTTCAGCGACTCGATAGATTCCATATCCAGGTGGTTGGTTGGTTCATCCATCACCAGAATATTCGGTTTCTGCATCATCAGCTTACCGAACAGCATGCGTCCTTTTTCACCACCGGAGAGCACTTTTGCAGGCTTCTTGATATCGTCCTGGCTGAACAGCAGACGACCGAGGAAGCTGCGCACAACCTGCTCATCGTCGCCTTCTTGTTTCCACTGGCTCATCCATTCGAAAACGGTCAGATCGTTTTCAAACTCGTATTCGTGATCCTGCGCGTAGTAACCAACCTGGGCGTTTTCAGACCACTTAACGGTACCGTTGTCCGGCTGCAAATCGCCAACCAACGTTTTCAGCATGGTGGATTTACCCACGCCGTTGGCGCCAATGATGGCAACCTTCTCCCCCACTTCCAGCAGCAGGTTGAAGTTTTTAAACAGCGGGCCTTCATCAAAACCTTTCGCCAGCGCTTCCACTTCCAGCGCGTTACGGAACAGTTTCTTATCCTGCTCGAAACGGATGAACGGGTTCTGACGGCTGGACGCTTTCACTTCATCGAGCTTGATCTTATCAATCTGGCGCGCACGAGAGGTCGCCTGACGAGATTTAGATGCGTTGGCGCTAAAGCGGCTGACGAAGGATTGCAGATCGGCAATCTGTGCTTTCTTCTTGGCGTTATCGGCCAGCAGACGTTCACGCGCCTGGGTTGCCGCCGTCATGTATTCGTCGTAGTTACCCGGATAAACACGCAGTTCGCCGTAGTCCAGATCCGCCATGTGCGTGCAGACCATGTTCAGGAAGTGACGATCGTGCGAAATGATGATCATGGTGCTGTCACGCTCGTTCAGCGTCTGCTCCAGCCAGCGGATGGTGTCGATATCCAGGTTGTTGGTTGGTTCGTCGAGCAGCAGAATGTCCGGGTTAGAGAACAGCGCCTGTGCCAGAAGCACACGCAGTTTCCAGCCGGGCGCGACTTCGCTCATCGGGCCGTAATGCTGCTCTACCGGAATACCGACGCCCAGCAGCAGTTCACCCGCACGCGCTTCCGCAGAGTAGCCGTCCATTTCGCCGTACTGAACTTCAAGGTCAGCCACTTTATAGCCGTCTTCTTCGCTCATCTCGGCCAGAGCGTAGATACGGTCGCGCTCCTGCTTCACTTCCCACAGTTCAGCGTGCCCCATAATTACTGTGTCGAGAACAGTGAACTCTTCAAAGGCGAATTGATCCTGACGCAGCTTACCGATGCGCTCATTCGGATCGAGGGAAACGTTGCCCAGCGTCGGTTCGAGGTCGCCGCCGAGAATTTTCATAAAGGTGGATTTACCGCTACCGTTCGCGCCAATCAGGCCGTAACGATTGCCGCCGCCAAATTTGACGGAAATATTTTCAAACAGCGGCTTACTGCCGAACTGCATAGTGACGTTGCTGGAAACTAACACTGGCGTATCCTGAAAGAGAAAGAAATATGTGACAAACCGCTTATTATGCCATAACTCTGCAATAAGATCGCGCCGTTCATGCAGCACAGATAAAGTGAAAGCAAAAGGAAAAAAATGTGATTTAGTACACATCCGAATTCCTTGTTGCTCAGAATGCACATATAATGCCTGCCCAACACTACATAAATCTCAACCCACTAGCCTGCCTGGCACTGAATCTCGCATACATGAACATGAATATGAAATTAACAACGCTTTTCGCGGCGGCACTCGCAATAGTTGGTTTTTGTAACACCGCTTCTGCCGTCACGTACCCGCTGCCTACCGATGGCAGCCGTTTGATTGGCCAGAACCAGGTCATCACGATTCCTGAAAGCAACACCCAACCGCTGGAATATTTTGCGGCAGAGTATCAGATGGGTCTGTCTAACATGCTGGAAGCTAACCCGGGCGTGGATACCTTCCTGCCGAAAGGCGGCACCGTGCTGAACATTCCTCAGCAGTTGATCCTGCCGGATACCGTGCATGAAGGTATTGTGATTAACAGCGCCGAAATGCGTCTGTACTACTACCCGAAAGGTACTAACACCGTCATCGTTCTGCCTATCGGTATCGGCCAGTTAGGTAAAGACACCCCTATCAACTGGACCACCAAAGTTGAACGTAAGAAAGCGGGTCCAACCTGGACGCCAACCGCGAAAATGCATGCGGAATACCGCGCTGCGGGCGAACCGCTGCCAGCCGTTGTTCCGGCAGGTCCGGATAACCCGATGGGTCTGTACGCGCTGTATATCGGTCGCCTGTACGCCATCCACGGCACCAATGCTAACTTCGGCGTCGGCTTACGCGTCAGCCACGGCTGCGTGCGTCTGCGTAACGATGACATCAAGTTCCTGTTTGAAAATGTGCCGGTCGGTACTCGCGTCCAGTTTATCGATGAGCCGGTAAAAGCCACTACCGAACCAGACGGCAGCCGTTACATCGAGGTACATAACCCGCTGTCTACGACTGAAGCACAGTTTGAAGGCGGGGAAATCGTACCAATTACGCTGAATAAGAGCATTACCAGCATCACCGGTCAGTCTGACGTCGATCAGGCCGTCGTTGAGCAGGCGGTACAGAACCGTTCTGGTATGCCGGTTCGTCTGAACTAATCGGCTATACATGCCCGATGGCGCTACGCTTATCGGGCCTACCAGCACTGTAGGCCGGATTAGGCGCCAGCCGCCATCCGGCACACCACATCAATTACATCATCAACAGCAAGCCATATCCCACCAGCGCCGCCCATATCAGCATCGGCACCGAATACAGATGAAAACGCCACCAGATGCGTCGGTCATTTGCCATGCGTAAAGCAATCAGATTCGCCAGCGACCCCGGCAACAGGCCAAACCCTCCGATATTAACTGCCCAGGCCAACAATAGCGTCGGCGGAACATAGTTGAGCAACAAAATCGTGCTGGGAACGTTACTGATAAATTGCGACAAGCCGATTGCCGTCAACCACAGCCCCGGTGCTGAAAGCGTGCCAATCTGACTGGTTATTCCGTGTAACACCGGCAACTGCGTCAGCAAATGCACATCAATAAACATCGCCATAAACACTAACAGCAACGTCCAGTCAACGCTGAGGATCACACGGCGAGCCAGTACCATGAACCCCGCGGCGACGATCGCCAGGCCCCACAGCTCTTGTTTTAACTCCAGTGCCGTCAGGAAGATGATATACAACGCCAGACAGCTCCACACCAGACGCGGTTGCCAGTCAGGCGCGGACGTACCGGTGTGATAATGCAATGCTTTATTCGGGAAACTGAACCAGCACAGCACCACCAGCGTCAGCATCATGGTCCCGGCAAGCGGCGCCATTTGCGAGGTAAATGCGGCAAATGACAAGCCAGAACGCCCCCACATCAGAATGTTTTGCGGGTTACCGATTGGCGTGAGCAACGATCCGGCGTTAACCGCCAGCGCCTCAAAGATAATCAGGCGATTCACCGGAATAGCGCACAATTTTTTCAGGGTGATCGTCAGCGGAACAACAATAAACAGCGCCACATCATTGGTCAGAAACGTCGACAGCGCCGCCGCCAGCACCATAAATATCGCCAGTTGGCGTTCTGTGTTGAAGCGGCGAGTCATCTTGCGCCCTAACACATCAAAATAGCCGCTGAGCTCGACGCCTTTGGTCAGTAACATCAGACCGCTAAGCGTAATAATCGTGTGCCAGTCAATGGCTCCCGGCCACAGCCGGGGCGCAAATGGCGTGAAAAGGCTCAGTGCACCCCCAACAATGATTAACAGTTGGAAAAAGCGATCGCGCTGTAAGGCGCGTAGCAAAGGGAAACTCATTCAGAGCCTGTTCCTTGCTGTTGCGTAAACCGGCTAAAAGCCTCCAGTGTTTCCTTACTGACGTGATGCTCCATTCCTTCCGCGTCGCGACGGGCAATTTCCGGGCTGATACCTAACATCAACAGGAAATTCTCCACAATCTGATGACGCTCCCGACTCTCCTGAGCTAATCGCTCACCTTCTGCGGTTAAAAACACGCCCCGCCAGGGGATCATTTCAATCAACCCAACGGAGGCAAGGCGTTTAAGCATTTTGGCAACCGTCGGCTGGGAAACCCCAAGCCGCGCGGCCATATCTACCTGGCGTGCTTCACCCACCTCGATAATGAGATCGGAAATCAGCTCTACGTAGTCATCAATCAGCTCACGGCGATGCGCCTCCCGGACCTGACGAAATCCTTCAACGTGTTCTTCGACATTCACCAATTGCGTCACTTTTTTTGTTGTTGGCATACCTGCGCGACGACTCATTCTGCTTCCTCGTTACTGTGACGCGTTAACGGCATCTGATTAGAGAACGCTCATTGTAAACCAGAGTTGCGTGGGCACAAAAAATTAACGTTTTAGCAATAGCTATATAATATAGCCTGTGCTATATCTGTATATAATAAAGACATCCCTCAAGGACTGATGGGATCGTGAAGTCAGGAGGTTTATATGAATGAATTTAAGAGGTGTATACGCGTGTTTAGCCACTCTCCCTTTAAAGTACGGTTGATGCTGATCTCTATGCTGTGTGACATGATTAACGGCAAACCAGAGCAGGATAAATCCTCAGCAAAATAATGCGGCGTCGCGGTACGCCGCTTCATTTCTTTGCCGTAACCTGATTACGGTGATAGGTTTCGTCCGAATAACCCTTCTTTTTGTCTGTTTTGCAGTTGCCCTCTCAAAACAATTTCTTTGTAGTAGTTGACCTTCTCTTGCACACACTCTATCTTTTCGCAGCCCTGCATATATTGCGGCTCGCGGATGCGGACCCATTCCCTCTTCTCGCTCTCTCAGGCAGGCATGACCCTTTGCGCCAGGGGTAGCACATGGCGTTTTTGCAACAGTGGCATATGAATTTAACCCTCAAAGATTCAATCATTGCTCGCAGCCGGGCGATTAGTCCGTGGACTGGCTTTTACTTTTTACAGTCTTTGCTGATCAACCTCGCGCTGGGCTACCCACTAAGCCTTCTTTATAGCGTTGCCTTTACCTGTGTATTGATGCTGTTGTGGCGTACTGCGCCGCGCGCGCAAAAAGCACTGATTGGCGTCTGTTCGTTGATTGCGGCAATGTATTTTCCGTTTGGCCAGGCTTACGGCTCGCCAAACTTTAATACGTTGTTAGCGCTGCACTCGACCAACATGGAAGAGTCGACCGAAATCCTGACCATCTTCCCCTGGTACAACTACCTGGTTGGCGTGTTTATTTTTGCGCTCGGCGTTATCGCCGTACGGCGTAAAAAAGACGAGCAGAAACGTCGCTGGAACAAGTACGACAGCCTGTGCTTGCTGTTCAGCATCGTTGCATTCTTTGTTACTCCGGTACAAAACCTGGCATGGGGCGGCGTTTTCAAGTTAAAAGATACCGGTTACCCGGTTTTCCGCTTTGCCAAGGACGTTATCGTCAATAACAACGAAGTGCTTGATGAGCAAGAGCGTATGGCGAAGCTGTCGAGTGTCAAAGACAGCTGGACAGTCACCGCCGTGAAGCCGAAGTATCACACCTATGTTGTGGTGATCGGTGAAAGCGCCCGTCGTGATGCGTTAGGCGCGTTTGGCGGTCACTGGGATAACACGCCGTTTTCCAGCACCGTTAATGGCTACATTTTTGCTGATTACATTGCCGCCAGTGGTTCTACGCAAAAATCGCTCGGCTTAACGCTAAACCGGGTCGTCGATAATAAACCTCAGTTCCAGGATAACTTTGTCACGCTGGCCAACCGCGCTGGGTTCCAGACGTGGTGGTTTTCCAATCAGGGGCAGATCGGTGAATACGATACGGCAATCGCCAGCATTGCGAAGCGAGCAGATGAAGTTCAGTTCCTGAAAAACGGTGATTTCGAAGCGGACAAAAACACCCGTGACGAAGCGCTGTTGAAAATGACCGCCCAGGTGCTGGCCACCGAACGCACCCAGCCGCAACTGATTGTGCTGCATTTAATGGGTTCTCACCCGCAGGCCTGCGACCGTACACAAGGAAAATATGAGACTTTCGTCCAGTCCAAGGAGACCTCCTGTTACCTGTACACCATGACGCAGACGGATGACCTGCTGCGCCAGCTTTACGAGCAGTTGCGTAACAGCGGCAGTAGCTTCTCGATGGTCTATTTCTCCGATCATGGCCTCGCCTTTAAAGAGCGCGGAAAAGAGGTGCAGTACCTGGCGCATGACGACCAGTTCCAACAGAACTTCCAGGTGCCCTTTATGGTACTGTCCAGCGATGATAAAGCGCATCGGGTGATTAAGGCCCGTCGATCCGCCAATGATTTCCTGAGTTTTTTCTCACAGTGGACGGGGATCAGCGCGAAGGAAATTATCAACAGCTACCGCTTTATCTCTGAGAAAAAAGCCGGGCCAGTGTATATCACCAACTTTAAATTGCAGAAGGTGGACTACAACCATTTGGGCACTGATATCTTCGAGACCAAATCTCGTTAACAGCTCATAATTGCAGGCAAAAAAAATCCGCCCCTGGAGGCGGATTTTTTATATCACCGAAGTGATTAGAAGCGGTAACCAACACCCGCGATCCAGGTACCTACGTCAACGCTACGAATACGGCTCTGCTCGTAAGAGAAGTCCAGAGCAACGTTTTCGATCGGGTTGAACTGCACACCGGCACCGTAAGAGAAACCGTAGTCGCTGGTGTCGTGTTTGTCAGCAGGCGTTGCTGCATCCTGGAATTTACCGTAGCCAACACCTACAACACCGTAGACGCTTGCCCAGTCATTCAGACGGTAAGCCGGACCTGCAGTGATGCCGTAGTATTGGGTTTTGTTGTAATCGCCAAACGAGTCGGTACGATCTTTTTCAGTGTAAGTGAAGGAACCGATCACGCCCAGCGGGCTGTTGTCCTGCTCGTAACGATACTTCAGGTTGAAACCGTTCATTTTGTTCGCTGCGCCCTGAGCATCGCTCTGAGCGTAACCACCAGTAACGGTAGAAGTAGCAGCTACAGCGGTACCTGCGGAGAAAGCCAGAACAGCGGCCAGTGCTGAAAGACATGCAATTTTTTTCATAACCACCTCAAATGTGCTTCAAGTAAATCTTAAGTTTTAAATATACCAAAAACTGATGGGAAACTCTTTGCGATTCGCGATGTCTAACGAAGCTTTTCATGTAACAGAACGTTTCATAAACCCGCTATCTCTTTCAATTAACATCACTTTTCTAATGATTTATGCCATTATTGCGCGCACAACACGGCACATTCATCCAGATGATTCCTAATCGCGCAGATTATTAATCCATCGTTTTCATGCCATTGTACGGATCTCAGTAATTTTTTTTTCAACGAATACTCAACCAGCCGAGCGTATTTCCATTACACTCGCTGTTTTACTTTTCTATACACATACTCACGCGCATCGCAGCAAATCTGCGGCGTCCCGCGGGGCAAGGTGTGTAACCATCATTTGACAGGAGAAAGGATGCCGGGGTCGTCACGTAAAGCGCCAGTCTGGTTGCCTATTTTGGTTTTGCTGATAGCTATGTCCTCGATTCAAAGCGGCGCATCGCTGGCGAAATCGCTGTTCCCTCTCGTCGGTGCGCCAGGCGTTACCGCCCTGCGCCTCGCACTGGGAACGCTCATCCTTATCGCATTCTTTAAACCCTGGCGTTTACGTTTTGCCAAAGAGCAACGTCTTCCCCTGCTGTTTTATGGTTTGTCTCTGGGTGGGATGAACTATCTCTTTTACCTGTCAATTCAGACTGTACCGCTGGGTATTGCCGTAGCGCTGGAATTTACCGGGCCGCTCGCGGTGGCGTTGTTTTCCTCCCGCCGCCCGGTGGATTTTATCTGGGTTGCGCTGGCCGTGCTCGGACTGTGGTTCCTGCTACCGTTAGGTCAGGATGTTTCTCACGTTGATTTAACCGGTGCCGCGCTGGCATTAGGTGCTGGCGCCTGTTGGGCTATCTATATTCTTACCGGGCAACGCGCAGGCGAAGAGCATGGCCCGGCAACGGTCGCAGTTGGCTCATTAATCGCAGCGCTGGTTTTCGTGCCGATTGGCGTCATTCAGGCAGGCGATGCGCTGTGGCACTGGTCTATTCTCCCGTTGGGCTTAGCGGTAGCAGTCCTCTCTACTGCGCTCCCCTATTCGCTGGAAATGATCGCATTAACGCGACTGCCTACACGTACCTTTGGGACACTGATGAGCATGGAGCCTGCACTGGCTGCAGTGTCTGGAATGATTTTCCTCGGGGAAACGCTGACGTTTATCCAGACGCTGGCTCTGGGAGCGATTATTGCTGCGTCCATGGGCTCTACGCTCACCATCCGTAAGGACCCGCAAATTAAGCAAATTGACGTGAATTAACCTGCCAATATTCTGCATGGTTTGCATAATCATGCAGAATATCTTGTTATCTATCCCCACTATTATTATCGCCCTCTACCTCCCTGTTGAAGCACGCTATTTATGCTGAGGCATAGCATTAACACAATAATAACAATACGCTGTGCTAAAATAATTTATTACATTGATTTATATCGATATTTTATATTTTCACTCGCCTCGCTATTAAAGCAATAGGCAACACCAGAAAAATAAAACTGAAATTAGCGCTATACTTATCCTCGTTGAAGATTTGGGACGTAAACATCAAGAGGATATGAGATTATGAGTACTGCAAAACTGGTAAAAACAAAAGCATCAGCCCTCCTTTATACCCGTAACGATGTAACCGACAGCGATAAAAAAGCGACCGTTGAACTGCTGAATCAGCAGGTGATCCAATTCATCGACCTGTCATTGATCACCAAACAGGCACACTGGAATATGCGCGGCGCAAACTTCATTGCCGTACATGAAATGCTGGATGGTTTCCGGACAGCACTGACCGATCACCTCGATACCATGGCTGAGCGTGCCGTACAGTTAGGCGGTGTGGCACTGGGGACAACGCAGGTTATTAACAGCAAAACGCCACTGAAAAGCTACCCGCTGGATATCCATAACGTACAGGACCACTTAAAAGAGCTGGCCGAACGTTATGCCGTGGTTGCTAACAGCGTACGTAAAGCGATAAGTGAAGCAAAAGATGAGGATACAGCAGATATCTTCACTGCGGCCTCCCGTGACCTCGACAAATTCTTGTGGTTTATCGAAGCGAACATCGAATAACAGACATATAAGAAATACCTATATTACCCTCGCATTTGCGGGGGTTTTGCACTTCTATGGTGCACAACATTGATCATTCGTCACTCCAAAGTAAATTATTTGTAATAATCACCTCACACAATCGTTAACGAAAGATTGTTTTATCAACAATTTTTACGCTAAATAGTCATACCGTTTGCACCACGTCCGTCATGCACCAAATGAGTGCCCTGAAACGGTGCAAACAGCCCGCTTTGCCCTACTTATTGTGCAACAAAATGAGACGCCCTCTTGTTAAAACAATGAGTTGCAAAATTGGCACGATTCTTTCATTAAGCCATATGTTCTCGCAGGGGATCGCCCCGTGGATATAAAAGGAAATCCTATGAAGTCTGTATTAAAAGTTTCACTGGCTGCACTTACCCTGGCTTTTGCGGTGTCCTCCCATGCCGCAGATAAGAAACTGGTTGTCGCAACCGACACCGCCTTTGTTCCCTTTGAATTCAAACAGGGTGACAAATACGTTGGTTTTGATGTGGATCTGTGGGCTGCCGTCGCCAAAGAACTAAAGCTGGATTATGAACTGAAACCAATGGATTTCAGCGGCATCATCCCGGCTCTGCAAACCAAAAACGTCGATTTGGCGCTGGCAGGTATCACTATTACCGAAGAGCGTAAAAAAGCCATCGACTTCTCTGACGGCTACTACAAAAGCGGCCTGTTAGTGATGGTGAAAGCGAATAACAACGACGTGAAAAGCGTGAAAGATCTCGATGGTAAAGTTGTCGCAGTGAAGAGCGGCACCGGTTCCGTTGATTACGCGAAAGCTAACATCAAAACTAAAGACCTGCGTCAGTTCCCGAACATCGATAACGCGTATATGGAACTGGGTACCAACCGCGCAGACGCCGTACTGCACGATACACCAAACATTCTGTATTTCATCAAGACTGCGGGCAACGGTCAGTTCAAAGCTGTAGGTGATTCCCTGGAAGCCCAGCAGTACGGTATCGCCTTCCCGAAAGGCAGCGATGAACTGCGTGAGAAAGTGAACGGCGCGCTGAAAACGCTGAAAGAGAACGGTACTTACAACGAAATCTACAAAAAATGGTTCGGTACTGAACCTAAATAATAATCTACAGCACAGGCCCGGTAGCGTGATGCTTGCCGGGTCTACGCCAGCATTTTTGAGACCTGTAGGCCGGATAAGTACATCCGGTAAAACGGGCAATTGACTCTTTTCACCACGGTAACAGGAACGACATATGCAGTTTGACTGGAGTGCCATCTGGCCCGCCATCCCGCTTTTGATAGAAGGCGCCAAAATGACCCTGTGGATTTCAATCCTCGGTCTGGCTGGCGGTCTGATTATCGGGCTTGCAGCAGGTTTTGCGCGTACTTTCGGCGGTTGGATAGCCAACCACGTAGCGCTGGTGTTTATCGAAGTCATCCGCGGTACGCCAATCGTTGTACAGGTGATGTTTATCTACTTCGCCCTGCCAATGGCGTTTAACGATTTGCGTATTGACCCCTTCAGCGCCGCTGTTGTCACCATCATGATTAACTCCGGCGCCTATATCGCGGAAATCACGCGTGGCGCGGTACTCTCAATCCACAAAGGATTCAGCGAGGCTGGCCTGGCGCTTGGACTTTCACGCACGGAGACTATCCGTCACGTAATTTTACCTCTTGCGCTGCGTCGTATGCTGCCACCGCTGGGCAACCAGTGGATCATCAGCATCAAAGATACCTCGCTGTTTATCGTCATTGGCGTCGCTGAACTGACCCGTCAGGGCCAGGAAATCATTGCCGGTAACTTCCGCGCACTGGAAATCTGGAGCGCCGTTGCGGTGTTCTATCTGATCATAACGCTGGTGCTGAGCTTCATTCTGCGTCGTCTGGAAAGAAGGATGAAAATCCTGTGATTGAATTTAAAAACGTTTCTAAGCACTTTGGTCCAACCCAGGTGCTACACAACATCGATCTGAATATTAAACAAGGTGAAGTCGTGGTGATTATCGGGCCATCTGGCTCCGGTAAATCTACCCTGCTGCGCTGCATTAACAAGCTGGAAGAAATTACCTCCGGTGACCTGATTGTTGACGGCCTGAAAGTGAACGATCCGAAGGTAGACGAGCGGTTAATCCGCCAGGAAGCCGGGATGGTGTTTCAGCAGTTCTACCTGTTCCCGCATCTGACGGCGCTGGAAAACGTCATGTTTGGGCCGCAGCGCGTACGCGGGGCAAATAAAGAACAGGCCGAGAAACTGGCGAAAGAACTGCTGGCGAAAGTAGGTCTGGCCGAACGTGCGCATCACTACCCTTCTGAACTGTCCGGCGGTCAACAACAGCGTGTGGCTATCGCCCGTGCGCTGGCGGTGAAGCCGAAAATGATGCTGTTTGATGAGCCAACCTCAGCGCTGGATCCGGAACTGCGCCACGAAGTTCTGAAAGTTATGCAGGATCTGGCGGAAGAAGGAATGACCATGGTGATTGTGACCCACGAAATCGGTTTTGCCGAAAAAGTGGCTTCACGCCTGATTTTCATCGATAAGGGACGTATTGCCGAGGACGGCAATCCGCAGGCCCTGATTGAAAATCCGCCCAGCCAACGCTTACAGGAATTCTTGCAGCACGTTTCCTGATAGCCCTGCCTCCCTTCGCCCGAAGGGAGGTTTTTCACCAGAATCCTCTCATTTCAATTCTCTCCCGCCCTGACATCTATACTTATCCTTTTGAATTTATTTTCTCATAGGAGGAGTGATGCGCGGGATCCTGTTCATCATTGTTTGTCTGTTGAGTCTTCCGACCCAGGCGGTGACGATTCCTGGCGTCACCACGCCAACGTCAACCAACGCGCAAACCACACCGGCGAAAGAGCCGGATATTGAACAGAAAAAGGCGGCTTACGGCGCCCTGGCCGATGTGCTGGAAAATGACGCCTCGCGTCAGGAGCTGATCGGCCAGTTACGCAAAGTGGCCACTGCCCCTCCTGCCGAGCCGGTGCCGACCATTGTCCCGCCCACGTTAACGGAAGAAAAAACGGTACTGGAAAACGTCACGGATGTCACCCGCCACTACGGTGAAGCCCTCTCCAGCCGCTTTGCCCAGCTTTATCGCAATATTACCGATGCCCCGCATAAGATCTTTAACCCGCAAACATTCACCAATGCCCTGACGCATTTTTTAATGCTGGCGGTGTCAGTGTTCGGTTTTTTCTGGCTGGTTCGCCTGTGCGCGCTGCCGCTGTATCGCAAAATGGGACAATGGGCACGACGCAAAAACCGTGAGCGCAGTAACTGGCTCCAGCTTCCGGCGATGATCGTTGGCGCATTCGTTATCGATTTGCTTCTACTGGCGCTCACCTTGTTTGTCGGGCAGATACTGAGCGACAAAATGAACGCCGGCAGTCGCACCATCGCCTTTCAGCAAAGCCTGTTTCTCAATGCCTTCGCCCTGATTGAATTCTTCAAGGCCATTTTGCGCCTGATATTTTGCCCGGCGGTGACCGAGCTGCGCCCGTTTAACATTCAGGATGCAGGCGCACGCTACTGGAATCGCCGTTTGAGTTCATTGAGCAGCCTGATTGGCTACGGGCTTATCGTTGCCGTACCCATTATTTCGAATCAGGTTAATGTGCAGGTCGGCGCGATGGCAAACGTCATCATCATGCTGTGCATCACGCTGTGGGCGCTGTACCTGATTTTCAGAAACAAGAATGAGATTACCCAGCACTTACAGAATCTTGCCGCACGCTCTTTAGCTTTCTTTAGCCTGTTTATCCGTGCTTTTGCGCTGATATGGCATTGGCTGGCCAGCGCCTACTTCATTGTGCTGTTTTTCTTCTCGCTGTTTGATCCAGGCAACAGCCTGAAATTCATGATGGGCGCCACGCTGCGCAGCCTGGTGATCATCGGGATAGCCGCCTTTGTATCCGGCATGTTATCCCGCTGGATTGCCAAAACCATTACCCTGTCGCCGCACACGCAGCGCAGCTATCCGGAATTACAAAAGCGGCTAAATGGCTGGCTGTCAACGGCGTTAAGCGTGGCCAGGATCCTGACAGTGTGCGTCGCGGTCATGCTGCTACTCAACGCCTGGGGACTGTTCGACTTCTGGAACTGGCTGCATTACGGCGCAGGCGAAAAAACGGTGGATATCCTGATCCGTATCGCGCTGATTTTATTCTTCTCCGCCATCGGCTGGACGATCCTCGCCAGCCTGATTGAAAATCGTCTGGCTTCCGATATTCATGGTCGCCCGTTACCCAGCGCGCGTACTCGCACCCTGCTGACGCTGTTTCGCAACGCACTGGCGGTGATCATCAGCACGATCACTATCATGATTGTACTGTCCGAAATTGGCGTCAATATCGCCCCTTTACTGGCTGGTGCCGGAGCGTTGGGGCTGGCTATCTCTTTCGGCTCACAAACGTTGGTAAAAGATATTATTACCGGGATCTTTATTCAGTTCGAGAATGGCATGAACACCGGCGATCTGGTGACCATCGGTCCACTCACCGGTACGGTAGAACGGATGTCCATCCGCTCAGTGGGCGTGCGTCAGGACACCGGGGCGTACCATATCATCCCGTGGTCATCGATAACGACCTTCGCCAATTTTGTGCGTGGCATTGGATCGGTCGTCGCCAATTACGATGTAGACCGCCATGAGGATGCGGATAAAGCGAATCAGGCATTGAAAGACGCGGTTGCTGCGGTGATGGAAAAAGAAGATATCCGCGGGCTTATCATTGGCGAGCCGTCGTTTGCCGGGATTGTGGGGTTAACCAATACGGCCTTCACGCTGCGGGTTTCGTTTACCACCTTGCCGCTGAAGCAGTGGACGGTACGTTTTGCGCTCGACAGCCAGGTGAAAAAATACTTCGATCTGGCCAACGTACGCGCTCCGGTACAGACCTATCAGGTGCTGTCTGCACCGGGGTCAGGCCCACAATCAACGGCAGCAGAACCGCTGCCGCCGGGCGAGCCCACGATTTAGCGTTGACGCGCCATAAAACGACGACGCTGATCGTTATCCATAAAGGTCCAGGCAATAAAGCGGCTCTGCTTTTGTCCCTGGGCCATCTCTTTCTTGACCACTTTCACCGCGCCCGCATCGGTTAACGCGTGATATAGCGGAGGCAAATTCTCGCCGCGCGAAACCAGCGTGGTGAACCACATTACCTGGCGACCAAAGGCCTGGCTTTCGGCGATCATTTTTTTGATGAACGCCACTTCACCGCCTTCACACCACAGCTCCTGCTGCTGTCCGCCAAAGTTCAGCGCATCATCTTTGTCCTGGCCCAGATTACGGCGTTTGCGTTCGCTTCCGGCACGGGCAGAGGCAGCAGAATCATGGAATGGCGGATTACACAACGTGGCTTCATACTGTTCATTCTTGTGAATAATGCCGTTGAAGATTGCCGAAGCATCTTTCTGACGACGCAGACGAATCGCCCGGGTTAAGCCAGGGTTGCCATTGATGATTGCCTGAGCGCTGCTAAACGCTTCGCTACTGGTTTCGCTGCCGGTAAATCGCCAGCCGTATTCATGCACGCCGATCAGTGGATAAATGCAGTTCGCCCCTACCCCAACATCCAGCACGCTGGCATTTGCAGGGATGGTTCCGGTGGTTTCACCCAACAGGTCGGCCAGATGGTGAATGTAGTCCGCACGACCCGGAACCGGTGGGCAAAGAAAACCTTCCGGGATATCCCAGTTTGCCACTGCATAATAATGCGCCAGCAGTGCTTTATTGAGCGCCTTAACTGCCTGCGGATTGGCGAAATCAACACTCTGCTCGCCGCCGGGCGTGAGGGTGAGAAATTGCGTCAGCTCGGGGGTAACCTGGCATAACGTCGCAAGATCATAGCGGCCATTGTGGCGGTTGCGTGGATGTAATCCCGGTTTCTGGGGGGGCATAGCATTCTCCTTTTAACAGCGGCGTAAGATACCCGCATAACGCCACGGGGTAAACATACACAGCAGGGAAATTTCATTTTTTATACGAATTGCATCGTTCAAAAAATAGCCTGTTGTTGGTCGATTTTTTGCGGCAAATGCCCTGCAATGACGACCTAAACTTATCAGGCACGATCTGTTGTTTCTCAGAGGATATCATCATGAAGAAATGCCTCACATTCCTTGCCGCTACCATACTTACCGGCATGACATTTGCGACTTTTGCTGCCCAGCCCAATGCCAGTCCTGCCAACGGTCCACTACAAGCCTCCGGTACGATTTCCGTGAGCGGAGCATCAAGCCTGGATGACCTCGAAGGTAAGCTGGCAGAAAAAGCCAAAGAACAAGGCGCGAAAGGTTTTGTGGTTAATTCCGCTGGCGGTAAAAATCAGATGTACGGTACAGCAACTATTTATAAGTAACTCTCACTCAGCTCAACTGCATTCGCCCTGAATGCAGTTTGCTGTCCTTTCTTTCTGAAATCCCCTGCATGAACTGTAACCGCCATGTTGGAATTTTGAATTCAATGTAAATAAATGTATTTATTTTTGAAGTAATGAATGCTAAAACGTCACACTTATTGATAATGCTTATCAAAATTATTATCAATTACGCATTTCATTCAGGCGAGGCCTGCAGGGTATAACGTCCACAGAGATGTCCCTTCGTTTGAGTGAAACCTTCTACTCAAAAATAATAAGTCATTCATTAACATGGATAAAAATCGCAACTTGCCGTCCAGTAGTTTTCATTCACTGACTTTTTTTGCCGGTCTGTGCATTGGCCTGTCTCCGGTAGCCCAGGCTGTAGCCGCAAGCGATCAGGATAAAAAACAAGAAGACACTCTGGTCGTTGAAGCGGCCAAACCTTCGCTGTACGCCCCAACACAGTCTGCCGACCCTAAATTCTCCCGACCGGTAGCGGATACCACTCGCACCATGACGGTGATTTCTGAGCAGGTTATTAAGGATCAAGGCGCAACAAATCTGACCGATGCGTTGAAAAACGTGCCGGGTGTTGGCGCATTTTTTGCGGGTGAAAATGGTAACTCCACCACCGGCGATGCGGTGTATATGCGAGGTGCTGACACCTCAAACAGCATTTATATCGACGGTATTCGTGATATTGGTAGCGTCACGCGTGACACCTTCAATACCGAACAGGTTGAAGTGATTAAAGGCCCTTCCGGTACCGACTATGGTCGCAGTGCCCCCACTGGCTCCATCAATATGATCAGCAAGCAGCCGCGCACCGATTCAGGTATTGATGCCTCAGCCAGCGTCGGTAGCGCCTGGTTTCGCCGGGGAACGCTGGATATCAATCAGGTCATCGGTGACACCACCGCAGTACGCTTAAACCTGATGGGTGAAAAAACGCATGATGCCGGTCGCGACAACGTGCAGAATGAACGTTACGGCGTGGCCCCCTCTCTCGCTTTTGGCTTAGGTACCGAGAACCGACTGTATCTGAACTATCTACACGTTACTCAACACAACACACCGGATGGAGGCATTCCCACCATCGGCCTGCCGGGTTACTCCGCGCCTTCCGCGGGTACTTCTGCACTGAATCATTCAGGAAAAGTGGATACGCATAATTTCTACGGTACAAACTCGGATTACGACGATTCGACGACCGATACTGCGACGATGCGTTTTGAACATGATCTGAGCGACAGCACCACGATTCGCAACACCACCCGCTGGTCGCGTATTAAGCAGGATTATCTGATGACGGCGGTAATGGGCGGTGCGTCAAACATCACCCAACCCACCAGCAGCGTTGACACCTGGAACTGGTCGCGTGTCGCGAATACCAAAGATGTCAGCAACAAAATCCTCACCAACCAGACCAACCTGACCTCAAAGTTTTACACGGGATCCATCGGTCATGACATCAGCACCGGTGTGGAGCTGACGCGCGAAACGCAAACCAACTATGGCGTAGTCCCGATCACTCCGCCGCCGGTCAATATTTACTCACCGAACAGCAACGTGAACATTGGTGGATTATCCCGTAATGGCGCCAACGCCAACGGCCAGACCGATACCTTCGGTATTTACGCCTTCGATACTCTGCAAATTACGCGTGATATTGAACTGAACGGTGGTATTCGTCTGGATAATTATCGTACCGAGTATGACAGCGCCACCGCGTGCGGTGCTTCTGGCCGTGGTGCAGTTGCATGTCCGACAGGCGTCGCCAAAGGTTCTCCGGTTACGACCGTGGATACTGCCAAATCAGGCAATCTGGTGAACTGGAAAGCGGGCGCGCTGTATCACCTGACCGATAACGGCAATGTCTACATTAACTATGCCGTTTCTCAGCAACCGCCGGGCGGCAGTAACTTTGCCCTTGCACAGGGCGGAAGCGGTAACAGCGCCAACCGGACCGATTTTAAACCGCAGAAAGCGAAAACCAGCGAGATCGGCACCAAATGGGAGGTGCTGGATAAGCGCCTGCTGTTAACCGCCGCGATTTTCCGTACGGATATTGAAAATGAAGTAGAGCAGAACGACGACGGAACATATTCCCAGTACGGGGAGAAACGCGTTGAAGGCTACGAACTCTCTGTAGCTGGCAACATCACTCCCGCATGGCAGGTTATTGGGGGATACACCCAGCAACGCGCCACGATCCACAGCGGCAAAAACGTTGCTCAGGATGGTTCTTCTTCCCTGCCCTATACGCCGGAACATGCCTTCACGCTGTGGAGCCAGTATCAGGCTACCGATGATATTTCCGTTGGCGCGGGCGCACGTTACGTGGGTAGTATGCATCGCGGCTCGGACGGCGCCGTGGGTACGCCATCTTATACTGAAGGCTACTGGGTTGCGGATGCCAAGTTAGGCTATCGCGTAAACCGCAATCTCGATTTCCAGCTGAACGTCTATAACCTGTTCGACACCGATTATGTATCCTCCATTAACAAGAGTGGATACCGTTACCATCCGGGCGAGCCAAGAACCTTCCTGCTCACCGCCAATATGCATTTCTGATCCATCTCGTGGGGCGTAAGCCCCACTTTCAGGAGAAACACTGATGATGTACCACATTCCCGGCGTTCTGTCGGCGCAGGATGTCGCCTGGTTTCGCGAACAACTGGACGCTGCCGACTGGGTTGATGGCCGCGCAACCACCGGCACTCAGGGCGCGCAGGTAAAAAACAACCAGCAGGTGGATACGCAAAGTGAGCGTTACGGCATTTTGCAACAGGCGGTACAAACCGCGGTGAATAACAGCCCGCTTTTCTTCGCCGCAGCATTACCGAAAACGCTCTCCACACCGCTGTTTAATCGCTACCAGAACAACGAAACCTACGGTTTTCACGTTGATGGCGCGGTGCGTAGTCACCCGGAAAACGGCTGGATGCGCACAGACCTTTCCGCCACCTTATTCCTCAGTAATCCCGACGATTATGCGGGAGGAGAGCTGCTGGTCAATGACACCTACGGCCAGCATGCGGTGAAACTTCCTGCTGGCGATCTGGTACTTTACCCTTCCAGCAGCCTACATTGCGTCACGCCAGTAACCCATGGCGTTCGTGTGGCATCCTTTATGTGGGTACAATCAATGATCCGTGATGACAAAAATCGCGCCATGCTTTTTGAACTGGATAAAAACATTCAATCCCTGAAGGCTCGTCATGGGGAGAGCAACGAGATCCTGTCATTACTCAATCTCTACCATAACCTGCTGCGCGAATGGTCTGAAATCTGATACTGCTGGCGCATGGTCGTTTTTCAGCCATCACCTTCGCTATACTTATTCTGTAGACATCAACAGGAGGTACATATGGCATCCGGATGGGCAAATGACGACGCTGTTAACGAACAGATCAACAATACGATTGAAGATGCTGTTGCCCGCGCCCGCGGTGAGTTACCGACGGGGGAAAGTCTGCATGAATGTGAAGAATGTGGCAATCCTATCCCGCAGGCGCGCCGTGAAGCGGTACCCGGCGTGCGTTTGTGCATCTCCTGCCAGCAGGATAAAGATTCACATAACTCTGCATTTTCAGGATATAATCGCAGAGGTTCGAAAGACAGCCAGCTACGTTGACTCATCTTTACCAAAAGTTTCAGCGCATACGATTTCCTTTACGAGCACGCTTTTTCACTCGCGGTGTAGCAAAATGTGCCGTTGTCACTTTCTCTGTAAAGCGCTATGACAAGAACTGTAAATCCCTCTTCTGAATTTATTAATATTCAATAAGTTATTTGTCATTCAATTTTTTTGATTGATGTCGTCAATTCTATTCGATTTTCTCTCACCGAAAAAAACGTGATACTTCTCACATCGACAGAACAACGTCTGCTGAACAGAACATCGACTAACCGAATAAACCTGCGAGAGAAAAATCATGAAAAACATTAAATTTGCTGTTGCTGCTATCGCCCTGTCTACCCTGTCATTTGGTGTTTTCGCTGCTGAGCCGGTTACCTCCACTCAGGCGCAAAGCATGAATAAAATGGGTGTGGTATCTGCTGATGGCGCCACCACGCTGGACGGCCTGGAAGCAAAACTGGCTGAAAAAGCAGCTGCTGCTGGTGCAAGTGGTTACAGCATCACCTCCGCTGTCGGCAACGACAAAATGAGCGGCACCGCGGTTATCTACAAATAACCAACAGAATTCCTGTACGACCCAATGCTCCAACCCTCATTGACCCTGTTTGTTACCCTTTGTTTGCCCGTCCGCCACTGGACGGGCTTTTTTTATCTAACGTTCAAGCCGTTGGCGAAACGCCTGCAATACCGCATCCGGCATACCGATTTGCTGTGCCGCCTCACATATCGCTTGCCAACTTCCGGCATCAAGCGGGATACCCTGCGCCAGCCGCTCTTCACGGGTATTCACTTCCCACTCACCCGGTAACAGGATAGGCGTATCCTCAGCATGCGGCGACGCTTTGACCCATTCAGCAAATGCCGAAACCTGATTGTCACAGTCCGGGGCACCGAATAGTGTTGGGTTAATGATGATCGTGATCATGCAGTTAATAATGGCGTCTGCGCTGTTCTGCAAACTGGCTTCGTGGGTCGTTTTACCGCCAGAAAGCGCACCGCCCATGATTTCACACATTGCCGCCAGCGCGTAGCCTTTATGCTGGGCAAAGGTGAGCAGCGAGCCCAATGGCGATTCCTGCATAACGGCAGGATCGGTAGTAGGAGCCCCCTGAGCATCAATCAGACAGCCCGGCGCAACCGGCTCACCTTTGTGCCACGCCACGCGCGTTTTGCCAAAAGCGATGGCGCTGGTCGCATAGTCCAGCAGCAACGGGAAATCATTTTTACGTGGAAACACAACGCAGAAAGGGTTGGTGCCAAAACGGCTATCACGACCATGGAACGGGGCAACCATCGGGATCCCCACCACATTCACAAAGTGTATAGAGACAAAGCCCGCCGCCGCACACTGCTCCGCCCAGTAGCCAATGCGCCCAATGTGGTGAGAATTATGCAGTGCTACCGCAGCAATTCCATACTGCTGTGCTTTCTCAATCCCCAGCGCGATAGCTTCATGCGCGGCTACCTGACCAAATGCGCAATCCCCATCCAGCGTAACCACTGCGCCCGCATCTTTGACCACTTTGGCATGACGATTGATCTGCAGATGTCCCTGCGAGAATGAGCGAATGTAGCTTGGGATCATCCCGATACCGTGTGAATCATGCCCGGCGAGGTTTGAGGCTATCAGATGATCGGCCACCAACTGCGCCTCCTGCTCGTCACTCCCCATCTGTCGGAAAACGGCCTGAATAAACGCATGTAGCGTTGGCGCGTGAAAGCGATGTCCACTGTCCATTGTTATCTCCTGTTGTGTTGCGTGTTTGTTGTGTTTCTTATTTTTCAACAAACTATGCTGCGCTACGGTCGCCAGGAGGTCAATAATCGTGCAGAAATTTCACGTTGCAGAGGGTGCTGGACAGGAACGACTGACGGGCCAGATGGCAGGCCCGTCGGGATGAAGAAAGGGTCAGAAGCTTTGATTGACGCGAGCGAGCCCGTCTGCCAGCGTGGCGGATTCTCCGGTGGCCACCAGACAGCAGGCCATTTGAATTTTCAATGAGGCCGGTATCGGCTCGCTTCCGGCCAGACAGCGTTCTATCCAGCGGGCAGTGGTTTCCGGATCTTTTGCTACCGGCAGTGGGACTGGCTCGTCAGGCATCTCACTCTGGCGGTCCTGTAGCACTCGCACGCCGGACGAATCTATCAGGCTTATCTGCGGACAGCGCTGCGGGTTGGCGTACACCTCGCCTTCGGTACCGTGCATCAGCAGACCACGGCCGCCGATGTCGCCAAAAAATTTCGCCACTCGCGAGACATATTCAGGATGAGAAACACTGGCAAGACGCAGCGCGGCATCTTCTGCAAACGGCGTGGCCAACTTCGCCAGCGTATGTGCACTGTTGCGCACCCCCATTCTCCAGCGCATCGTCAGTTGCTTATCCAGAGGCGGACACAGCGCGCGCACCGGAATAAATACCGGTTCATGACCATCCAGTTTTGCCTGTGCCTGGCCGGCATGCAGCGTGGGCATGATCCCCATCAGCTCAAAAATAGTTTCTGTCAGCACGCGGGTAGGATCCTCGCTGACGCCGTGCACCACCACCGGGAAGCCCAGCTTATGCAATAAGATAGCCAGCAGCGGCGTCAGATTGGCCTGCTTGCGCGCGCCATTGTAGCTGGGAATGACAATGGGCATGGGTTTGGCAACCGGCGGCGTCAGGCGAATGGTGTGGTTTTGCATCGCTTCGTAAAAGCCCAGCATTTCCGCTTCGCCTTCGCCTTTAATGCGCAACGCAATCAGCACGCCGCCCATTTCAAGATCCGGTACATCGCCATTCAGCATATGGGTATACAGTCCGCGAGCAGTATCCTGGTCCAGGTCACGCGCGTGATTTTTACCTCGCCCAATCTCTTTGATGATTTTGCGGTAATCCATCGATAACTCCTTTCCTGTTGCTCGCATCGTTAACGCCGACGGCGGCGCGTGGGTTTCGCTTTTTCTTTTGGTTTTACTATAACGTCTGGCACAGCAGGCTGCTCTATCGGAAAAATGGGTAACGCGTTCAGTAAACGCTTGCCATAGTTTTTGGTCAACAACCGCTTATCGTAGATCACAACTTCACCCCAGCAGCCATGGCTACGAATGAGTCGCCCCACCTGCTGGATCAAATTGAACGACGCTGCTGGTAAGCTTTGCACCTCAAAAGGGTAGCGGTTCAGGCTTTTCAGCCACTCGCCCTCAGTGACCACTACCGGACTATCGATGGGCGGAAACGCGATTTTGTGAATATGTACCTGGGTCAGCAATTCGCCTTTCAAATCCAGACCTTCGGCAAAAGATTGCAGTCCAACCAGTACACTGCGTTCACCGTTTTCCACCCGCTTTCGGTGTAACTCCACCAGACGATAGCGCGGCTGGTCGCCCTGTACCAGCAGCAGCAAGCGCAGATCGGTAACGTGCTCAAGAAAACGCTGCATCGCCCGTCCGCTGGCAAAAAGCACCAACATGCCCTGATGCTTTTTACTTTCCAGTTGCTCGCGGAAATAGGCGGCCATTTCCGCGATATGCTGCTCTTCGTTATCAATTAACGGTTCGTAGCGCATCTGCGGAATGACGATTTTGCCCTGTTCAACGTGGTTAAACGGTGAGTCCAGTGCAACAAAGCGGTCTCCCGCTTTTTCTTTCAGACCGCTCATCTCCTGCAGACGCGAGAAGCTATTGAGAGAACGCAGCGTGGCAGAGGTGACAATAATATGCGGTACGCTACGCCACAGCAGTCTTTCGAGCTGATCGCTCACGCGGATCCCCACGCAGTGAAACCAGACGTGGATCTGTCCGTCACGCACCTCGCGCGTCGCCCATTTACTCACCGGCGCGCCTGACGACTGTGCCAGCGACGCCAGACGCCACAATTTGCTTTGCGCCTCGAACATGCCCAATGCCCGGTTCATCTGCAAAATAACCCGATGCAGACGCACAATATCGTGGGTACCGGTTTTTTCACTGAGATCGTTGAGGAACAGTTCTGCCAGGCCGCGCAGCATTTCCGTCAGTTTCGCCAGCCGCTGGCAGATCTCCATCACTTCACCAGGCAGTTCTCCCATTGCAAAGCGGTGTTCCGCTTCCTGGGTAGCGGGCATATAGAGATTGAGGATGTTATTAAGTGAAGCAATCAGTTCATACAGCTCTTCACAGTGACCGTTCAACCGCTCGGCATTCGCCAGCGGCGGCGTGGTTTTCGGGCGGAACTGCTCCATGCAGGTCGCCACTAATTTGCAGAACAGATCCAACTGAAGTCGATACCATGGGGCACTGATTTCTGCACTCATCTCCAGCGCATCGCGGGCGACGTCCGGCAAATGATGGCCTTCATCAAGGACTAACAGCAGGTTTTTCGGCTCCGGCAAAACGGCTTCGCTTTCCATTGCCGCCATCACCAGCGCATGATTAGCCACCACCACTTCGGCTTCCTGAATCTCGCGGCGGGCGACAAAAAAAGGGCATTCACGATAGTAGTGACAGTTGCGATTCAGACAGCTGGCTTTATCGGTGCTCAGACGCTGCCAGAGTCCGTCATCGATGGTGATATCGGTGTGATCGCGCAGCCCGTCCCACTTATAGCTGTCGAGATCGCCTTTCAACCTGGCACAGCGCTTTTGTTCTTCCTGATTATTTGGCGTCAGGTCATCGTCGAGAAAGGCCAGCAGATCCTGTTGATTGGGTTCGGTACTGGCCAGCGCGGCCAAATTGCGCGGGCAGACATAACGACCACGACCAAAAGCAGCGGTAAAACGCAGATCGGGGATGATTTTACGCAGCAACGGCAGGTCTTTGCTGTAGATCTGATCCTGCAACGCAACGTTAGCGGTACTGACCACCAGCGTTTTCTGTTCTTCACGCGCAATGGCAATACCGGGAATCAGATACGACAGGGTTTTCCCCACTCCGGTCGGCGCTTCAATCGCCAGATGCCGTCCTTCTTCACCTGCCAGCGTTTTCGCGACGTCAGCAATCATCTGCCGCTGCGGCGCACGGGGGATAAAATCGGGGATCTGTTCCTGAAGCGCCTTATACCAGGCGGCGATTTGCGCTTTTAACGCAGCCGTAAGTGCCATGAGAAAACCTGAAATACTGTATAAACAGCCACTATTGTGGCACTTTCTGGGACGTGTCGCAAAAAGAAAAGCCCGACCTTTCGGCCGGGCTCGCAATTACTGTGCGGAAGATGGTTTGCGCGGACGGCGCGGCGGACGAGGCTTATCGCCTGCCGGTTTGCCTTCGCCGCTACGCGGTTTCGCTTTTGGCGCACCGCCATCCTGACGACGCGGCTGCTGGCCACGCCCTGCTCCACCCTGACCGCGACCGCCGCCGCCACGCTGCTGGCGACCGTTCTGGATCGGCTCAGCTTTAATGGAGGGATCCGGCTCATAGCCTGGCGTTGCAATACGCGGGATCTCTTTTTTCAGCAGCTTCTCGATGTCACGCAACAACTTGTGTTCATCGACGCACACCAGAGACAACGCTTCGCCGGTAGCTGCGGCACGCCCGGTACGACCAATACGGTGCACATAATCTTCCGGGACGTTTGGCAGCTCGTAGTTCACCACGTGCGGTAACTCTTCAATGTCCAGCCCGCGCGCGGCAATATCGGTCGCTACCAGCACGCGTATATCACCGGATTTAAAATCGGCCAGCGCACGGGTACGCGCTCCCTGAGATTTGTTACCGTGGATCGCCGCGCTGCGGATACCGTCTTTATTCAGCTGTTCAGCCAGATGATTCGCACCGTGTTTGGTACGGGTAAACACCAGCACCTGCTGCCAGTTGCCCTGACCAATCATCTGCGACAACAGCTCACGTTTACGTTTTTTATCCACGAAATGAACGTGCTGAGTCACCTGCTCTGAGGCGGTATTACGGCGCGCCACTTCGATTTCCAGCGGATTGTGCAGCAGCTTTTCGGCCAGCGACTTAATATCGTCAGAGAACGTTGCTGAGAACAGCAGGTTCTGGCGTTTTGCCGGCAGCTTCGCCAGAACGCGACGAATGTCGTGAATAAAGCCCATATCCAGCATGCGGTCAGCTTCATCGAGTACCAGGATCTCAACCTGATCCAGTTTCACCGCATTCTGGTGTTCCAGATCGAGCAAACGACCAGGCGTGGCAATCAGCACATCTACGCCGCCGCGCAGCTTCATCATCTGCGGGTTAATACTGACGCCGCCGAAGACCACTAGCGAGCGGATGTTCAGATACTTACTGTAATCACGGACGTTTTCGCCAATTTGAGCAGCCAGTTCGCGGGTTGGCGTGAGGATCAGCGCACGCACCGGGCGACGGCTTTTACCATGCGGCTGATGGGTAATCAGGTGCTGCAACAGCGGCAGGGTAAAACCTGCCGTTTTCCCCGTACCGGTCTGGGCGCTGGCCATCAGATCGCGGCCTTCCAGCACGGCAGGGATCGCCTGTTGCTGAATAGGGGTAGGTTCACGGTAACCCTGTTCGGCAACGGCACGTAAAATTTCAGGGTTTAAACCAAGGGAATCAAAAGACATAACAACTCCGAACCGCCCTGACCGTTACCGGTGTCGTTTTCAGGGAGATACATACAATAGAGATGACAAAAACCACAATGTCATGAAGGGGCGGAGTGTAGCAGTTTTTGTGATGTGCCGCATAAATTATCCCTGCGAGGAAAATAACGATCCGGACTGGACAAGGTTGCACATCAGTCATAATCTTAATCAATCGATTGATTAAGATCAGGTCATGCTATGAATACACCCACCATGACAACCAAAGGTGAACAGGCGAAGAACCAACTCATTGCCGCCGCATTGGCACAATTCGGCGAGTATGGTCTGCACGCCACCACGCGCGATATCGCCGCGCAGGCCGGGCAAAATATAGCGGCTATCACCTACTATTTTGGCTCAAAAGAGGATTTATATCTCGCCTGCGCCCAGTGGATTGCCGATTTTATCGGCTCACAGTTTCGTCCGCACGCTGAAGAGGCCGAGCGTTTATTCGCTCAGCCAGAGCCGGATCGTGGCGCGATGCGCGAATTAATCCTGCGCGCCTGCAAAAATATGATCATGTTGCTCACCCAGGACGACACCGTAAACCTGAGCAAATTTATTTCGCGGGAACAGCTTTCCCCCACCGCGGCTTATCAACTGGTGCACGACCAGGTTATCAATCCGCTGCATACACACCTGACGCGCCTGATTGCCGCCTATACCGGCGGCGATGCCAACGATACCCAAATGATTCTGCATACCCACGCCATCCTCGGCGAGGTGCTGGCCTTTCGTCTGGGGAAAGAAACCATTCTGTTGCGTACGGGTTGGTCACAATTTGATGAAGATAAAACCGCGCTGATTGATCAAACGATCACCTGTCACATCGATCTTATTCTGCAAGGTTTAACGCAAAGGAGTCTGGAGTCATGAAAAAACCTGTCGTTCTCGGGCTGGTTATCGCGGCCCTCGTTGCCGTGATTGCCGGTGGAACGTGGTGGTATCAGAGTCGGCAAGATAACAGCCTGACGCTGTACGGCAATGTCGATATCCGTAGCGTCAACCTAAGTTTTCGCGTCGGCGGCAGACTGGCCTCGCTGGCGGTTGATGAAGGCGATGCGATTACCGCCGGTCAGGTGCTGGGCGAACTGGACCGCGCACCGTATGAAAACGCATTGATGCAGGCCAAAGCCAATGTTGCCGCTGCCCAGGCGCAATACGATCTGATGCTGGCCGGGTATCGCGCTGAAGAGATCGCCCAGGCGGCAGCGGCCGTCAAACAGGCACAGGCCGCCTATGATTACGCACAGAACTTTTATAATCGACAGGTTGGATTGTGGAAAAGCCGCACCATCTCCGCTAACGATCTGGAAAACGCCCGTTCATCACGTGACCAGGCGCAAGCCTCGTTAAAATCCGCACAGGACAAACTCAGCCAATATCGCAGCGGTAATCGTGTGCAGGACATCGAGCAGGCAAAAGCCACGCTCGAACAAGCTCAGGCCGAGCTGGCACAGGCAGAGCTTAATTTGCATGACACCACGCTGACCTCGCCGTCTGACGGTACGCTGCTTACCCGTGCAGTCGAAC
Source organism: Citrobacter sp. Cy070 (assembly GCF_030332245.1). NCBI lineage: Bacteria > Pseudomonadati > Pseudomonadota > Gammaproteobacteria > Enterobacterales > Enterobacteriaceae > Citrobacter > Citrobacter sp. Cy070. The sequence continues at coordinate 435,919 of NZ_JAOWIG010000091.1, read as the reverse complement.
CCGGCAGTATGCTAAGCGCAGGCGGTACGGTACTGACGCTGTCACTCACGCGTCCGGTTTGGGTTCGCGCCTACGTAGATGAGCGGAATCTGAGCCAGGCACAGCCGGGACGTGAGATCCTGCTCTACACCGATGGCCGTCCGGACAAACCGTATCACGGTAAAATCGGCTTTGTGTCACCAACCGCCGAATTTACGCCGAAAACGGTCGAGACCCCTGACCTGCGCACCGACCTGGTTTATCGCCTGCGTATTGTGGTGACCGACGCGGACGATGCGCTGCGCCAGGGAATGCCGGTGACGATCAAATTCAGTGACGAGGCACGGCATGAATGATGCCGTTATTACGCTCAAAGGCCTGACTAAAAACTTTGCCGGAATGGAAAAACCGGCCGTTGCCCCGCTCGACTGCACCGTACATGCAGGCTACGTGACCGGACTTGTCGGGCCGGACGGCGCGGGGAAAACCACGTTGATGCGCATGCTGGCGGGATTGTTAAAACCCGATGCCGGAAGTGCTGCGGTGATTGGCTTTGACCCTATCAAGGACGACAGCGCGCTGCATGCGGTACTGGGCTATATGCCGCAGAAATTTGGCCTGTATGAAGATTTAACCGTCATGGAGAACCTCAATCTCTATGCTGATTTGCGTAGCGTCACCGGCGAAGCGCGAGAAAAAACCTTTGCCCGCCTGCTGGAATTTACCTCGCTGGGGCCATTTACCGGACGACTGGCGGGCAAACTTTCCGGTGGGATGAAACAGAAGCTCGGGCTGGCCTGTACGCTGGTCGGCGAACCCAAAGTATTGTTGCTGGATGAACCGGGTGTCGGTGTGGACCCCATCTCCCGTCGTGAACTGTGGCAAATGGTGCACGAACTGGCGGGGGATGGCATGTTGATCCTCTGGAGCACCTCGTATCTGGATGAAGCAGAGCAGTGCCGCGATGTACTGCTGATGAACGAAGGCGAACTGTTGTATCAGGGTGAACCGACGCGACTGACGCAAACCATGGCGGGCCGCAGTTTCCTGATGAGCAGTCCGCAGGAAAATAACCGTCGATTGCTGCAACGGGCATTAAAACTACCGCAGGTCAGCGACGGGATGATTCAGGGGAAATCGGTACGCTTAATCCTGAAAAAAGCAGCAACTGCGGACGATATTCGTCGGGCAGACGGCATGCCGGAGATTAACATCAGCGAAACGACTCCCCGCTTCGAGGATGCCTTTATCGATTTACTCGGCGGAGCCGGGACATCGGAATCGCCACTGGGCGCTATCCTGCATACGGTTGAAGGCACGCCTGGCGAAACGGTGATCGAAGCCAAAGCGCTGACCAAGAAGTTTGGCGATTTTGCCGCGACCGACCACGTAGACTTTTCCGTACAACGTGGTGAGATTTTTGGCCTGCTAGGGCCCAACGGTGCCGGTAAATCTACCACCTTTAAAATGATGTGCGGCCTGCTGGTTCCCACCTCCGGCAAAGCGCTGGTGCTGGACATGGATCTGAAAGTCAGCTCCGGCAAAGCACGCCAGCATCTGGGCTATATGGCGCAAAAATTCTCCCTGTACGGCAACCTGACCGTTGAGCAGAACCTGCGCTTTTTCTCCGGCGTCTACGGTCTGCGTGGCCGTGCGCAGAAAGACAAAATTGATCGTATGAGCGAGGCATTCGGTTTGAAAAGCATCGCGTCTCACGCCACCGACGATCTGCCGCTGGGCTTTAAGCAGCGCCTGGCACTGGCCTGCTCGCTGATGCATGAACCCGATATCCTGTTCCTCGATGAACCCACTTCCGGAGTCGATCCCCTCACCCGTCGGGAGTTCTGGCTGCATATCAACAGCATGGTGGAAAAAGGCGTCACGGTGATGGTGACCACCCACTTTATGGATGAGGCGGAATACTGTGACCGTATCGGGCTGGTGTATCGCGGCAAACTGATTGCCAGCGGCACGCCTGATGACCTGAAAGCACAAGCAGCCGATAGCGACACGCCGGACCCAACGATGGAACAGGCGTTTATCACGCTAATCAATGACTGGGATAAGGAGCACGCGCATGAGTAATTCCGCCCTCTCCTGGCGTCGCGTACGCGCGCTGTGCGTGAAAGAAACCCGCCAGATCGTCCGCGATCCCAGCAGTTGGCTGATTGCCGTCGTGATCCCGCTGCTGCTGCTGTTTATCTTCGGCTACGGGATCAACCTCGACTCCAGCAAGCTGCGGGTAGGGATTTTGCTCGAACAGCAAAGCGAGGAGGCGCTGGATTTTACCCATACCATGACCGGCTCGCCGTATATTGATGCTACCATCAGCGATAACCGTCAGGAATTGATTGAGAAAATGCAGGCCGGGCGCATTCGCGGGCTGGTGGTGATCCCGGTGAATTTTGCCCAGCAGATGGCGCGACCCAACGACGTGGCGCCGATCCAGGTGATCACCGACGGCAGCGAACCGAATACCGCCAACTTTGTACAGGGTTATGTCGAAGGTATCTGGCAGATCTGGCAACAACAGCGGGCGGAAGACCGGGGAGAATCATTCAAGCCCTTGATCGACGTGCAGACCCGCTACTGGTTTAACCCGGCAGCCATCAGCCAGCACTTTATTATTCCCGGAGCGGTGACCATCATAATGACGGTCATTGGCGCAATCCTCACCTCATTAGTGGTAGCGCGCGAATGGGAACGCGGAACCATGGAGGCCCTGCTGTCTACCGAAGTCACCCGCGTCGAGCTGCTGCTGTGCAAACTGATCCCGTATTACTTTCTGGGCATGCTGGCGATGCTGCTGTGTATGCTGGTGTCGGTATTTATTCTTGGCGTGCCCTATCGCGGCTCGTTGCTGATCCTGTTTTTCATTACCAGCCTGTTTCTGCTGAGTACGCTCGGCATGGGCCTGTTGATTTCGACTATTACCCGCAACCAGTTTAACGCCGCGCAGGTCGCGCTGAACGCCGCTTTCCTGCCCTCGATTATGCTGTCAGGTTTTATCTTCCAGATAGACAGCATGCCCGCGATTATCCGGGCGGTAACCTACATTATTCCGGCGCGTTATTTCGTCAGCACCCTGCAAAGCCTGTTTCTGGCGGGAAATATTCCAGTGGTGCTAATTATCAACGTGCTGTTTTTAATCGCTTCGGCGGTAATGTTTATTGGCCTGACGTGGCTGAAAACCAAACGTCGGCTGGATTAAGGGGACGGGCATGTTTCATCGCTTATGGACGTTAATTCGTAAAGAGCTGCAATCGCTGCTACGCGAACCGCAAACGCGAGCCATTCTGATTTTACCGGTACTGATTCAGGTGATCCTGTTCCCGTTTGCGGCAACGCTGGAAGTCACCAACGCCACTATCGCTATCTACAACGAAGACAACGGTAAACATTCGGTGGAATTAACCCAACGCTTCGCCCGCGCCAGCGCCTTTACCCATATTCTGCTGCTAAAAAGTCCCCAGGAAATCCAACCCACCATCGACACGCAAAAAGCACTGCTACTGGTGCGCTTCCCGGCAGACTTCTCGCGTAATCTGGATACTTTCCAGCAGGCACCCATGCAGCTAATTCTCGATGGGCGCAACTCCAACAGCGCGCAGATTGCCGCAAATTATCTGCAGCAGATCGTTAAGACGTATCAGCAGGAGTTGATGGACGGCAAGCCGAAACCAAACAACAGCGAGCTGGTCGTGCGTAACTGGTACAACCCGAATCTGGATTACAAATGGTTCGTGGTTCCGTCGCTGATCGCCATGATCACCACTATCGGCGTAATGATCGTCACCTCGCTCTCGGTTGCTCGCGAGCGCGAGCAAGGCACGCTGGATCAACTGCTGGTTTCCCCACTTACCACCTGGCAGATTTTCATCGGTAAAGCGGTGCCGGCACTGATTGTTGCCACCTTTCAGGCCACCATCGTACTGGCAATCGGCATCTGGGCCTATCACATCCCGTTTGCCGGTTCACTGGGGCTGTTCTACTTCACGATGGTGATTTACGGACTGTCGCTGGTGGGATTTGGCTTGCTGATTTCGTCACTGTGCGCGACACAGCAGCAGGCATTTATCGGCGTCTTTGTCTTTATGATGCCGGCGATTTTGCTGTCCGGATATGTCTCTCCGGTCGAAAATATGCCTGTGTGGTTGCAGAATCTGACATGGATAAACCCGATCCGTCACTTTACGGACATCACAAAACAGATTTACCTGAAGGATGCGAGTCTGCAGATTGTCTGGGGAAGTTTGTGGCCGCTATTGGTGATAGCGGCCACAACAGGCTCAGCGGCGTATGCGATGTTTAGACGCAAAGTGATGTAACTTTTTGTCTTTCGCCAACAGCGAGACCACTGCGGGTCCGGCAAGGATCGCCAGCCCCGCCAGCGCCAGTAACACGTTGTTTTGCAGCACACGCGACAGTAACCACAGTACGATCATTGCCGCACCGAAATACCACGTGGTCGTCAGCTCTTCCAGCACGTCAGCCACATCACGCCAGCGCTGTTCATGGTGACGTTGCAATGCCAGCATTAAGATAACCGTTACGCCATACACGACGCATAATCCCAGGCCGACGTGCACCAGCTTGCCGCTCATCCAGCCCATTACCAGCAACGCCACTACCAGTAAATGCAACACAATCTGCCAGCAACTTAGACCCGTTGCGACACGAACACGTTGTTGCCACCTCATGGCTTTTCTCCTGAAGGATTTTTAACTAATTATTCAGAGTACCGGACTTTACGGAAAATTCCGCAACACCGCATCTTTTTGTGACGGCGACTACACTATTTATTTCGCCACAGAATTCGCGATACGGTCAAAACCCTCATCCCGAAGGATGATGGAGAGAGTCAGGAAAGTGACGCCAACGGGAGAATCATGAGCGAATCAGCAGACCGATTTTCATTCAATGTGCTCACCATTAATACTCACAAGGGTTTCACCGCCTTTAACAGACGCTTTATTTTGCCCGAGCTGCGGGATGCCGTCAGGGCAGTTGGCGCAGATATTGTGTGCCTGCAGGAAGTGCTGGGCGCTCACGACGTACACTCACTGCAGATAGAAAACTGGCCGGATACCAGCCATTACGAGTTTCTGGCCGACACCATGTGGCGCGATTTCGCCTACGGGCGCAATGCCGTGTATTCACAGGGGCATCACGGCAACGCCGTGCTATCGCGCTACCCCATTGAGCATTATGAAAACCGTGATGTATCCGTTGGCACGAGTGAAAAACGCGGTGTGCTTTACTGCCGCATTGTGCCGCCGATGCTTTCCCGCCCGATTCATGTGATGTGCGTCCACCTCGGTTTGCGTGAAGCCCATCGCCAGGCACAGCTCAGTATGCTGGCAAATTGGGTCAATGCCCTGCCCGACGCGGATCCCGTGGTGGTTGCTGGCGATTTTAACGACTGGCGACAACAGGCAAATTATCCGTTGAAGAGCCAGGCCGGCCTTGACGAGATTTTTACCCGCGCTCACGGTCGCCCGGCGCGAACATTTCCGGTGCAGTTTCCCCTGCTGCGTCTGGACAGGATCTATGTGAAAAACGCGAATGCCAGTACCCCAACGACGCTGGCGCTGCGTCACTGGCGACATTTGTCCGATCATGCCCCTCTGAGTGCGGAGATTCGTGTATGAAAACTGGCTGGCGTGAAGGCAATCAAATTCAGCTACTGGAAAATGGCGATCAGTACTATCCCGCCGTATTTCACGCGATTGAGCACGCGGAGCAAAAAATCATTCTGGAGACCTTTATCTGGTTTGAAGATGCGGTCGGGAAACAGCTACATGCCGCACTGCTCGCTGCCGCACACCGCGGGATCGCCGCAGAGGTGTTGCTGGACGGCTACGGCTCACCAGATCTAAGCGACAGCTTTGTCGAAGAGTTAACCGCGGCGGGTATTGTTTTCCGTTATTACGATCCGCGCCCACGCCTGTTCGGGATGCGCACCAATCTGTTTCGCCGGATGCATCGCAAAATTGTGGTCATTGACGATCGCATCGCCTTCGTCGGCGGTATTAATTACTCCGCCGAACACATGTCTGACTACGGGCCGGAAGCCAAGCAAGATTACGCTGTGCGTGTTGAAGGTCCGATTGTGGTTGATATTCTGACATTCGTGCTGGAAAACCTGCCGGGACAAAGCGCCGTACGCCGCTGGTGGCGACGGCATCACCGGGCAGTCGAAAATCATCGCCCCGGTGAAGCGCAGGCGCTGTTCGTCTGGCGTGATAACGAGGAACATCGCGATGATATTGAACGCCATTATTTGAAAATGCTCGCGCAGGCAAAGCGGGAAGTGATTATTGCCAATGCCTATTTCTTCCCCGGTTATCGTCTGTTGCATGCCCTGCGTAAAGCAGCACGACGCGGCGTACGGGTAAAACTCATCGTTCAGGGCGAGCCTGATATACCCATTGTGAAAGTGGGTGCCCGGCTGCTGTATAACTATCTGGTCAAAGGGGGCGTCCACGTCTACGAATATCACCGCAAGCCGCTGCATGGCAAAGTGGCGCTGATGGACGATCACTGGGCGACGGTGGGCTCCAGCAATCTTGATCCACTGAGTCTGTCGCTCAATCTGGAGGCAAATCTGATTATTCATGACCGCACGTTTAATCAGACCCTGCGTGACAACCTGAACCCTATTATTGCGCAGGACTGCAAGCGGGTTGATGAATCCATGCTGCCAAAACGCACCTGGTGGAACCTGACCAAGAGCGTACTGGCCTTCCACTTTTTACGCCACTTCCCGGCGCTGGTCGGCTGGCTGCCGGCGCATACCCCGCATCTGGCCGAGGTAGAGCCGCCCGCGCAGCCCACTCTGGAAACTCAGGACCGTATACAAACTGAGGATGCTGGAGGGAAAACCTAATGGCAAAAAACCACCGACGCTGGCGGTTAGCAAAAAAGATCCTCACATGGCTGTTTTTTATTGCGGTGATCGTGCTGCTGGTTGTTTATGCCAGCAAGGTCAACTGGCAGGAAGTGTGGACGGTAATTCGCGATTACAATCGGATCGCTCTGCTCAGCGCCGTGGGTCTGGTGATTATCAGTTATTTACTTTACGGCTGTTATGATCTGCTCGGGCGCTACTACTGCGGCCACAAACTGGCAAAACGCCAGGTCATGCTGGTGTCGTTTATCTGTTACGCCTTCAACCTGACGTTGAGCACCTGGGTGGGTGGTATAGGGATGCGTTATCGCCTTTACTCGCGCCTCGGATTGCCGGGGGGCACAATAACGCGGATTTTTTCGCTGAGTATTACCACTAACTGGCTGGGCTATATTCTGCTGGGCGGTTTTATATTTACCTTCGGCGTCGTCGAACTGCCCCCACACTGGTATATCGATGAAGGTACGCTGCGTATTTTGGGCGTAGCGCTGCTGCTGATTATTGTTGTTTATCTGTGGTTTTGCGCCTTCGCTAAACATCGTCACATCACCATCAAAGGCCAAAAACTGGTGCTGCCCTCCTGGAAATTTGCCCTCGCGCAAATGGCGATATCCAGTGCGAACTGGATGGTAATGGGGGCGATTATCTGGCTGTTGCTCGGTCAGAATATCGATTATTTCTTCGTGCTGGGCGTGCTGCTGGTGAGCAGTATTGCCGGCGTAATCGTGCATATTCCGGCGGGGATCGGCGTGCTGGAAGCGGTGTTTATGGCGCTGCTGGCGGGAGAGAATGCGTCTCAGGGAACGATCATTGCTGCCCTGCTGGCGTATCGCGTATTGTACTATTTTATTCCGTTGCTGCTGGCGCTGATGTGTTATTTGCTGCTGGAGAGTCGGGCGAAAAAGCTACGGGCAAAGAACGAGAAGGCGATGGCGAAATGATTTGCCGGACACGACGTTAAGCCGCATCCGGCAACAGAGAATTAACGACGATTACCGAAAATACGCAGCAGCATCAGGAACAGGTTGATGAAGTCCAGATACAGCGTTAACGCCCCAAGAATGGCGTATTTACGCAAGTTGGAACTGTCGCGCTGGTCAATTTGCTCACCGATATTTTTCAGCTTTTGCGTGTCATAGGCGGTCAGGCCGACAAACACAATCACCCCAATGTAGGTCACCGCCCACATCAGCGCTTCGCTCTTCAGCCAGAAGTTAACCAACGAGGCCAGAACGATACCAATTAACGCCATAAACAGCATGTTGCCAAAGCCGCTGAGATCGCGTTTGGTGGTGTAGCCGTACAAACTCATGATACCGAACATCCCGCCGGTGACCACAAAGGTACTGGCGATAGACGAATAGGTATAGACAATGAAAATGCTTGATAGCGTCAGACCGGTTAACGCCGAGTAGAGCATAAACAGCGTCGTTGCCATTCCAGCGCTGAGCTTTTGCACCATGCCGGACAGGACAAATACCAGCGCCAGCTGTGCAATGATCAGCCCAAAGAAGGTAATTTTGCTGGAAAAGACAAACATCATCACCGCAGGCGTATTCGCCGCGTACCATGCAATAAACGCCGTCAGTAACAACCCACAGGTCATCCAGCCGTACACCTGCGCCATGTAGGTTTGCAGGCCGGAACGGGCCTGCACAATAGAATCGGATCGTGGGAATCGGTCCATGACAATCTCCTGAGTCAGTATGTGCCTAAACCAATTGTACTCTACCAGCGTTTTGCTGCTTGCTTATCGCTGTCGCGGGCGTCGACCCAACGTTCACCTTCTGGCGTGGCTTCGCGTTTCCAGAACGGCGCACGCGTTTTCAGGTAATCCATAATGAATTGCCCGGCATCAAACGCGCTACTACGATGTGCACTGGTCACACCGACAAAAACAATTTCATCGCCCGGCCACAGTTCGCCAATACGATGGATCACCGTTACCCGGCCCAGCGGCCAGCGCGAACGCGCTTCGTCGACGATTTCCGCCAGCGCTTTTTCGGTCATTCCCGGATAGTGTTCCAGCGTTAACGCCTTAACGCTGTCACCGAGATTGTGATTGCGCACTTTACCGGTGAAAGTGACTACCGCGCCGTCTTCATCGCGCTCTGCCAGCCAGGGATACTCATCCCCGACGCGAAACGGCGCATGGCCAACAACAATTCGCGTTTCAGCCATTTTAGCCTCCGGTTACCGGCGGGAAGAAAGCGACTTCATCACCCGCGTTAAGAGGATGATCAAAACTGACCAGCGTCTGGTTTACCGCCGCCAGCAGCTTGCCGTCTTCCAGCGCCAACGCCCAGCGATCGCCTTTGCCCGCCAGATGCTGGCGCAGCGCTTCTACCGTTGGAAATTCAGCCGTCATTTCTAGCGCATCGGTGTTGACCAGTTCGCGTACCTGAGCAAAGAAGAGAACCTTAATCATGTGCATCCACCTTAAAATCCCCCGACTTGCCGCCGCTTTTTGCCAGCAGACGCACCGGACCAATCACCATATCCTTTTGCACTGCTTTGCACATATCGTAGATGGTCAACGCCGCCACGGAGGCTGCTGTTAACGCTTCCATTTCAACGCCGGTTTTACCGGTCAGGCGACACAGCGTTTCAATCCGTACGCGATTGTGCTCCGGCTCGGCGTGAAGATTGACTTCGACCTTGCTCAGCATCAGCGGATGGCACAGCGGGATAAGATCCCAGGTACGTTTGGCGGCCTGAATACCCGCAATACGCGCCGTGGCGAAAACATCACCTTTATGATGACTACCATCGATAATCATCGCCAGCGTTTCGCTACGCATGGTCACGAATGCTTCAGCACGCGCCTCGCGTACGGTTTCCGCCTTGGCGGAGACATCCACCATATGCGCTTCGCCAGCGGCGTTAATATGAGTCAGTTGCGACATACTTATTTCTTCAAATGTGGGTGGAAATTACACGGACGCGTACGGGCATCAAGCTGCAGCGCAATGATATTTTCCCAGGCGGTACGACACGCTTTGGTCGACCCCGGCATGGCGAAAATCAGCGTTTTATTGGCCACCCCGGCAACCGCTCGAGACTGCAGCGTCGCGGTACCAATCTCTTCAAACGACAGCATACGGAAGACTTCGCCAAACCCTTCAACTTCTCTGTCAAACAGCGGCAGCAGCGCTTCCGGTGCCTGGTCCCCTTCGGTTAACCCAGTGCCGCCAGTAATGAGCACCACTTGCACATCGTCACTGGCAATCCAGGCTGAAACCTGAGCGCGAATCGCATAGCGGTTCTCTTTGACAATCGCCTTATCAACAATCTGATGACCCGCTTCCAGCGCCGAGTCGCGCAGATAATGGCCGGAGGTGTCATCTTCTTCGCCACGACGGTTGGAAACAGTAAGAATAGCAATGCGTGTCGGGATAAATTCAGCGCTTACCTGACTCATGAGAAACTCCTTTTAGCGATCAGCCGCCAATGTAAGATAAGTTTTGCGTAATACCGGTATTGTTCTGATGCAGGAAATGGGTCTGCTTTTTCTCCAGCAACGCGGCAGAGATACGTTCTTCAAGCGCAGCCTGCTGGGCGTCGTCGGTCAGCAAATCACGCAAGTTCACCCCGCCTTCACCAAATAAACACAGATGAAGTTTGCCGACGGATGAAACACGCAGGCGATTGCAGGTGGCGCAGAAGTCTTTCTCATAAGGCATGATCAGACCAATTTCACCGGCATAATCAGGATGACAGAAAACCTGAGCCGGACCGTCGCTGCGCTGGCGTAACTGGTGGATCCAGCCGCGCTTAAGCAGTTCATCGCGCAGTACCTGCCCGGAGATATGGTGTTTGCGGAAGAGAGAGCTGCCCTCACCCGTTTCCATCAGTTCAATAAAACGTAGCTGAATCGGCCGTGGTTGAACCCAGGCGAGGAAGGTGTCCAGTTGATGATGGTTTACGTCGCGCATCAGCACGGTGTTGACTTTCACTTTTTCAAAACCGGCATCGAAGGCGGCGTCAATCCCCGCCATCACCTGCTGAAACTTATCCTGCCCGGTAATGGCGTGAAACTGACGGGCATCCAGGCTGTCGACGCTGACGTTGAGCGCGGTCAGTCCGGCATCGCGCCAGGCAGCAGCATCGCGCGCCAGACGATAACCATTGGTGGTTACCGCAATCTGACGGATGGCGTCGTTTTCACGTACGGCAGCAATAATGTCGGTAAAATCGCGACGCAGTGACGGTTCGCCACCTGTCAGACGCACTTTTTCCGTTCCCAGGCTGGCGAACGCACGCGTGACGCGGCGAATTTCATCAACGGTCAGAAAGCCGTTATTAGTCACACCACCTGGCTTATAGCCATCTGGCAGACAGTAAGTGCAACGAAAGTTACACACATCGGTAATCGACAAACGCAAGTAGTAAAACTTACGCGCGAATGCATCGGTAAGTTGAGAGCCCATGTACACCTTTCCAAATACGGGAGGCGAAGTCATTTCTTCCTGCGCCCTGGTGACAATCGTATTCACGTATCGTCACGGCCAAAGCACCGTATCATTTGACCCAGGTGCAGAGGCTAGAGTGTTTATACTCGTCATGCTTCGAGTACATTGTGGTTATGCCGATACTAGCGTGTAAATGACACTTTTGCCATGTACACTTTCGCTGTATAAATATGTATATAGCGGCATGATCGTGCAATTTCGCTACAGAATAAGCAAAAACCATCGTTTTGCATTGATATACATCATCTTGCTATCAGGTGGATGTCGTCAGAAAGGGGTAGATCGCAGAAAATTATTTTCTGCAGATGGCGACTGGATAATTGCTGAAAACACGCTATTTACGTTACTGTAACGCCGATCAATTGATATCAGGAATAACTATGCGCACTCGTACGCTGGCAGATCTGGATCGCGTTGTCGCTCTCGGCGGAGGGCATGGATTAGGACGCGTTCTGTCGTCACTTTCTTCTTTAGGTTCACGCCTGACGGGCATCGTCACGACCACCGATAACGGCGGTTCCACGGGGCGAATTCGCCGTTCAGAAGGCGGTATTGCCTGGGGAGACATGCGGAACTGCCTCAACCAGTTAATTACCCAACCAAGCGTCGCATCGGCGATGTTTGAGTATCGTTTTGGCGGTAATGGCGAACTTTCCGGCCATAACCTCGGAAATCTGATGTTAAAGGCGCTCGATCACCTCAGCGTGCGGCCTCTGGAAGCCATCAATTTAATTCGTAGCCTGCTAAAAGTTGATGCACATTTAATTCCCATGTCAGAACTACCGGTGGACCTGATGGCGCTCGACGATCAGGGACATGAAGTGTATGGCGAAGTAAATATCGACCAGCTCACTACCCTGCCGCAAGAATTAATGCTCTCACCTAAAGTTCCCGCCACGCGAGAAGCGATTGAAACCATCGCGGAAGCGGACCTGATCCTGATAGGACCGGGGAGTTTTTATACCAGCCTGATGCCGCTATTGCTGCTTGACGAAATGGCGCAGGCATTGCGTCGCACACCGGCACCAATGGTTTATATCGGCAATCTGGGACGCGAACTCAGCCTGCCTGCCGCCAGCCTGACGCTTGCCGATAAGCTGGCCATCATTGAGCAATATGTTGGTAAGAAGGTGATTGATGCGGTGATTGTCGGACCAAAAGTCGATGTTTCGGCCATGACCGACCGCATTGTGATTCAGGATGAACTGGAGGCCAGCGATATTCCCTACCGTCATGACCGTCAATTGCTGCATAGCGCGCTGGAGAAAGCGGTGCAGGCGTTAGGTTGAACGTATTTGCCTGATGCGCTGCGCTTATCAGGCCTACAGGTACGCTTGTAGGCCTGATAACGGGTCTCCCCGCCATCCGGCATCGCGTTAAGACGCCGCGATAAACAGCTCGCGCAGTTGATGCAACTGGTCGCGGATCGTCGCGGCCTCTTCGAACTCAAGGTTCTGCGCATGCTGCATCATCTGGCCTTCTAACTCGTGAATCTTCTGCTGCAGCGCTTTCGGCGTCATGTCCAGCTCAACAACCTCGGATTTCGCCCCGGCACGCGACTTCCCTTTACCTTTCGCTTTGGTCTTCGCAATATTCTGACCCAGCGCCAGAATATCGACCACTTTCTTGTTCAGCCCCTGTGGCGTAATACCGTGCTCTTCGTTATACAGTTGCTGTTTCTCGCGACGACGTTCGGTTTCACCAATGGCCTTCGCCATCGATGCGGTAATTTTATCGCCATAGAGAATCGCTTTACCGTTGATGTTACGCGCCGCTCGACCTATGGTCTGGATAAGCGATCGTTCCGAACGCAGGAACCCTTCTTTGTCCGCATCCAGAATCGCCACCAGAGAGACCTCAGGCATGTCCAGGCCTTCTCGCAACAGGTTGATACCAACCAGCACGTCAAACTCGCCCAGGCGCAAATCACGAATGATTTCCATACGTTCCACGGTATCGATGTCGGAGTGCAGATAGCGCACCCGCTCGCCGTGTTCTTCGAGGTATTCGGTGAGATCCTCCGCCATGCGTTTGGTGAGCGTTGTGACCAGCACACGTTCGTTAATCGCCGCACGGGTGCGGATCTCCGACAGCAGGTCATCAACCTGCGTCGCCACCGGGCGCACCTCAATGACCGGATCCAGCAGGCCGGTCGGTCGTACCACCTGATCGACCACTTCATCACCGGATTTCTCCAGCTCATAGTTGCCCGGCGTCGCCGAAACGTAGATAGTTTGCGGAGCCAGCGCCTCGAACTCTTCAAATTTGAGCGGACGGTTATCCAGCGCCGACGGCAGACGGAATCCGTATTCGACCAGGGTCTCTTTACGCGCCCGGTCGCCACGGTACATGCCACCAATTTGCGGAATCGTAACGTGAGATTCATCCACCACCAGCAGGCCATCGGCAGGCAGGTAATCAAACAGCGTCGGCGGCGGCTCGCCAGGGCCGCGCCCGGACAGATAGCGGGAGTAGTTTTCAATCCCCGAGCAGTAACCCAGCTCGTTCATCATTTCCAGATCGAACTGCGTACGCTGGCTTAAACGCTGTTCTTCTACCAGTTTGTTGTTCGCCAGCAGGATTTTGCGGCGCTCCGCCAGCTCGACTTTAATTTCTTCCATTGCCTGCACGATACGTTCGCGCGGCGTCACGTAGTGGGTTTTCGGGTAAATGGTGAAGCGCGAAATAGTGGATTCAACCTGCCCGGTTAGCGGGTCGAACAGCGACAAGCGCTCAACTTCTTCATCAAACAGTTCAACACGCAGCGCGATATCGTCAGATTCGGCCGGAAAGATGTCGATCACCTCACCACGCACGCGGAACGTCCCGCGCTGGAATGCCTGATCGTTACGCGTGTATTGCAGTTCAGCAAGCCGGCGCAGGATCGCGCGCTGGTCGATAATCATCCCCACCGTCAGATGCAACATCATCTTCAGATACAGATCCGGATCGCCCAGACCATAGATCGCGGAAACAGAGGCCACCACCACCACATCCCGCCGTTCAAGCAGGGCTTTGGTCGCCGACAAACGCATCTGTTCAATGTGTTCGTTTACCGACGCATCTTTCTCGATAAAAGTATCAGAGCTCGGGACATAAGCCTCCGGCTGATAATAGTCGTAGTAGGAGACGAAATATTCCACTGCGTTATCCGGGAAGAACTCTTTCATCTCACCGTACAACTGGGCTGCGAGGGTTTTGTTAGGGGCCAGCACCATCGTCGGACGCTGTAAATCCGCAATCACGTTGGCAATAGTGAATGTTTTCCCCGACCCCGTCACCCCGAGCAGCGTCTGATGCGCCAGACCATCCTCCAGCCCTTCTTCCAGGCGACGAATCGCCTCAGGCTGATCGCCAGAGGGTTTAAAAGCGGAATTCAGTTTGAACGGTTTACTCATGAGCAGCTACCTGAAGCAATGGGCGGGCAGGTGTGTAATTTTACTCGCAGCAGTATATTTTGCCAGTAAAATATACTGGATGAAAAAACAGTAACGCACCAGAATATTTCTGTTACGCCATCAGAATGCCCGTCAGAGCAGGCTAAAATTTTGGCGCTGGCGAGATAAAACACCAGTAAAAATGTGTTATCCCCAAACCAATGACTTTTTTAACATTTGTCAAGACGGCAGATGAAAGTTTTATGGCAACGCATGACACTTCCGCGACAGCCATTGCTTTTATCTAACATTCTGTATTTCAATAACTATTCTCTCGAGCCGTCTTTCGCATCAATTTAGTCGCAGGCCGCGTCTTCTCTCGCTTACATTGTGTTTTCTAACTCTAATACACAAGGTTATCCACAGGAATAGTGGATAACTGCCTCCAGCCCGTGCTGACTGCCGCCTGGCAAAAACACCGACTTGCTCTTTTCGGGTGGGATAAAAAAAAATTATCGCCATTTTTTTATATTTATCAGCCAACGGAGCCCTGGAGGCTGTCGAGATCTTGCTCGCATTTTCACCATTTACCTGCCTGCACCATCCCGACGCGACCAGGCACTGGCAATGTGCGCAAAATTAACCCGGATCGTTAAAAACCAGACATCGCTGCCGATGGATCACGCTATCCCGCTGTTTTTCGCGCATTTCCCATTTGTGGCAAGAGATTTGCAATTTTCTTCTGCTCCCCGGCCTGTCGGGCGGATAACTTCATGATGGAGAAAACCTATGTTGAGTCTTCGCGCAGTGAATCACTATTACGGTAACCAGCACACGCTATGGGATGTGGATCTCGACCTGCAGCCCGGCAAGTGTACTGGTGTGCTGGGACTTCCGGGGATGGGGAAAACGACGCTGGCCAATTGCATCATCGGCAATTTGCCTATCGAAAGCGGTACGATGGTCTGGCATCAGGCAGGCGCGCCACCGCGCGATCTGAGTCCGATCCCGGCGGCAAATCGCATTGCGCTGGGTATTAACTCCGTTTCACAACAGAGACGGATTTTTTCGCAACTGACGGTCGAGGAAAATCTGCATATTGCACGCCAGGCGGTTGAAGAAAGCGAAACAATGAACAGCAGCGATATATACCGCCTCTTCCCACAGTTGTACAGTCTGCGTCAGACCAAAGGGGTTGCCTTATCAGAGGATAATCAGCACCAGCTCGCACTCGCCAGCGCGCTGGTTACACGCCCACGCCTGCTAATCCTCGATGAGCCTACGCGAGGAACGGGCCAGGCGTATATCCACAAGCTGGGGAACCTGATTGTGAGGCTAAGCCAGGAGTTGGGCATCGCCATAATGCTCGCAGAGCAAAGCCTGCCGTTTATTCGTCGGGTCGCTGATTGCTATTGCCTGTTACATCGCGGACGCAATGTGGCCCAGGGACAACTGGCGCAGCTCAGCGACCCGTTGCTTAACGACTGGATGGCGCCAGAGGCAAAACGCTAAGGTCGAGATAGTGCCCTGTCGTTGCGCGTTCTGGCTCGTCCTCCAGCCATGGGATTTCCCCCAGCAGCGGAGCCGGAATCGCGCGTTTCAGCGTTGCCATATATTCAGCATGGCGTTTCCCTGGCGGAGTCACATCATTGGCGACCCACCCCGCCAGCGTCAACCCAGCCTGTTGTACCGCTTGCGCAGTCAGAATGGCATGGTTGATGCAGCCAAGCTTGACGCCAACCACCATAATCACCGGCAGTTGTTCTGTTTGTACCCAGTCAGAAAAACTCAGCGTGGGTGAAAGCGGCGTAAACCAACCGCCAGCGCCTTCCACCAGCACCCAGTCAGCCTGCTCTTCCAGCTTACGTAACCCCGCAGACATCACTGAGGCCTGAATAGGGCGACCTTCGTCAGCGCTGATGATATGCGGTGACGTGGGTTCGGCAAAGGTATAGGGATTGATTGCCGTATAGTGCACTGCCACAGCGCTGTTGCGCTGTAATGCCAGAGCATCGCTATTACGCAGACCCTCAGCCGTTATTTCACTACCGGACGCCACGGGCTTATAGCCGACCGTTCGATAACCCAATTGCCCCGCGGCCTGCAGGAGCGCACAGCTGGCAATTGTTTTACCAACCTCAGTGTCCGTCCCGGTGACAAAATACGTTCTGGTCACGTTGAATTACTCCTAAAAAAAGTTGATACGTCAGCGGGTATTTTCCCTGTACAGAGGGCCAGGCTAACTGTAACTGCTGCAGCTGTGAACGGGTCAGCACACGCTGCTCGCGTCCATCATGGAGATGCGTCGCACCGATCCCTTTGAGCGAGCGCATGGCGCTCAACGCGTCGTCAAACCACAGTGTCACCGGATGAAGCTGATACTCGACGTCCCAGCCATGCAGAGCCTTTTCAAGTTGCTCCACGGGCAAGAAACGGTTGGTGTGCTCCCGGTCATCTACCGCTTGCCACGCCCGGCGTAATTCCGGCATCGAGCCGTGTGCCAGGGTACTAAACGCCACCGTGCCTCCGGGGCGCACAACCCGGCAAAGCTCACTTAACGCGCCGTGTAAATCGCTGCACCACTGCACCGCCAGATTGCTCCAGGCCAGGTCAAAAGTGGCAGCGTTTTGAGGGATGGCTTCAATATCCGCCAGCAGATAGTGGTGGGCGGCATTTTGCCGCTGTGCCTCTGCCAGCATTTGTTCAGAAAGATCCAGTGCGCTGACTTCGCTTCCCTGCTCACACCAGTAGCGACTCATGCGCCCTGGGCCGCACCCCGCATCCAGTACCCGTGCATAATCCCGTTCACCAAGCAGCGCCAGCAAGGCGTCGGCGCTTTGGCACTGTAGCCCGGCATGTTGTTCATAGTGGGAAGCGGCGCGTCCAAATGCAGCAGCAATGGCCTGCTTATTGACCTGCGCCATGCAGCACCTCCAGCAAGCGGTCGATATCCTGGCATTCATGCGCCTGCGTCAGCGTCAGCCGTAATCTGGCGGTGCCGACCGGTACCGTAGGAGGCCGGATGGCGGTCACCCAACAACCTTGGGCGCGTAAAACCTCCGCCAGTTGCAGTGCTTTATGGTTATCGCCCACGATCAATGGCTGGATGGCACTGTCTGAGTTTGCCAGCGTGAAATCCGCAATATCCAGGCCAGCACGAAAACGTTGGATCAGCATGGCCAGTTTTTCCCGGCGTTCATCGCCCTCACGGCTGCGGATCACCGCCAGCGCGGCGCGTAAGGCCTGCGCCTGCGCCGGAGGCATGCTGGTGCTGTAAATCAGGTGACGGGCAAACTGCAGCAGATAATCGGCCACGCTGTCTGAACACAGGATTGCCGCGCCGCTGACGCCAAATCCTTTCCCGAAGGTCACCACTAACAGCTCAGGTTTCACCTGCTGTCGGAAGCATGAGCCGCGCCCTTCCTCACCGCTAACGCCTATACCGTGGGCATCATCCACCAGCAACCACGCATTCTGGCGTTGCGCCTCAGCGTGAATTTCCGCCAGCGGTGCGCTGTCGCCATCCATGCTGAACACGCCTTCGGTCACCACCAACTGCTGCCCCAGACAGGGGGCAGACAGCAGACGAGCCAAATGTTGCGGGTCGTTATGGGTAAAACGGCGTAACACGGCGGGACTCAGACTGGCCGCTTCCAGCAACGACGCATGGCTGAGGCGGTCGGCGACAATCCGGTCATCTTTTCCCATCAACGCTGTGATCACCGCCTGGTTGGCGGCGAAACCGGAAATGAACAGCAATGCTCGTGAATAACCCAGCCATTGCGCCAGTTCGTCTTCCAGCGCCTGATGCGCGATGGAATAGCCGCTAACATGGCCTGAACCCCCGCTGCCGACGCCAAAACGTTCAGCCCCCTGCTGCCAGGCACAGACTATCTGCGGATGGTGACTCAACCCCAGATAATCGTTACTGGAAAAATTCAGATACTGACGCCCCTCGGCCAACAACCAGCGCCCTGCCCCCTGTGTCACCACATAGCGGCGACGCAGAGCATCAGCAGAACGACGCAAAGTGAGCGCATCGTCAATTTTTTGCTGCCAGGTCATACGGTTGCCGCGTTGTAGTAGTCGTCTGTATCCGGGGTGCGCAACGCCTGCTCCAGACGTTGCTGCTGTTCGTTATCGCCCGCCAGTACCGCCGTTTGCTGCGGATTCAGACCGAGTTTGCGGAATAAAAGCAGATCTTTGTCTTCGTTCGGGTTGGGTGTAGTGAGCAGTTTGCAGCCGTAGAAAATCGAGTTGGCCCCGGCCATAAAACACATTGCCTGGGTCTGTTCGTTCATCTGCTCGCGCCCGGCAGAAAGACGCACGTACGAGGTCGGCATCATGATGCGCGCGACGGCGATAGTACGAATAAAATCAAACGCATCCACATCGTCGTTATCGGCAAGCGGCGTGCCCTTTACTTTCACCAGCATGTTGATGGGGACGCTTTCCGGTGGTGTGGGTAGGTTCGCCAGTTGCAGCAGCAGGCCCGCGCGGTCGGTCACCGTTTCACCCAGCCCCACAATCCCGCCAGAGCAAACTTTAATCCCCGCCTCACGCACTTTATCCAGCGTATCCAGGCGCTCCTGATACGAACGGGTGGTAATGATATTGCCGTAAAATTCCGGCGAGGTGTCGAGGTTGTGGTTGTAGTAGTCCAGACCCGCATTGGCCAGGCGCTGGGCCTGAGATTCGTCCAGCGTGCCCAGCGTCATACAGGCTTCCAGCCCCAGTTCTTTCACGCCCTGAACCATTTGTTCCAGGTACGGCATATCGCGTTCGTGCGGGTTCTTCCACGCCGCGCCCATGCAAAACCGCGTTGAACCGGCTTGTTTCGCCTTACGTGCAGAGTCCAGAACCTGCTCAACTTCCATCAGACGCTCGGTTTCCAGACCGGTTTTATAGCGGGAACTTTGCGGGCAGTATTTGCAGTCCTCCGGACAGGCACCGGTTTTAATCGACAGCAGCGTACTCACCTGTACCTGCCGCGGATCAAAATGCTGACGGTGCACTTGTTGCGCTTCAAACAGCAGATCCAGCAGGGGTTTTTCAAATAATTCGGCGACTTGCGACATTGTCCAGCGAGAAGAATGAGCCATATTGATATACGTTTCGTTGTCAGTTTGGTGTAGACTCGTAAACCTAAATCTTTTTAATTTGGTTTACAAGTCGATTATGACAACGGACGATCTTGCGTTTGACCAACGCCATATCTGGCACCCTTACACCTCCATGACCTCCCCGCTACCGGTTTATCCAGTGGCCAGTGCCGAAGGTTGTGAACTGCTATTAGCCAACGGTGAGCGGCTGATTGACGGTATGTCGTCCTGGTGGGCGGCGATCCACGGTTACAATCACCCGCAGCTGAACGCCGCGATGAAAACGCAGATTGATGCCATGTCGCACGTGATGTTTGGCGGCATTACCCATGCCCCGGCTATTGCGCTGTGTCGCCAGTTGGTGGCGATGACGCCCGAGGCGCTGGAGTGCGTTTTTCTCGCGGATTCTGGTTCGGTCGCCGTGGAAGTTGCGATGAAAATGGCGCTGCAATACTGGCAGGCCAAAGGTGAATCCCGTCAGCGTTTCCTGACGTTTCGTAACGGTTATCACGGCGATACTTTCGGCGCAATGTCGGTCTGCGATCCCGACAACTCGATGCACAGTCTGTGGAAGGGTTATCTGCCGGAGAACCTGTTTGCGCCCGCCCCGCAAAGCCGCATGGGCGGCGAGTGGGACGAACTGGATATGGTACCGTTCGCCCGCCTGATGGCCGCACATCGCCACGAAATTGCGGCGGTGATCCTTGAACCAATCGTACAAGGCGCTGGCGGCATGCGTATGTATCACCCCGAATGGTTAAAACGCATCCGTAAAATGTGTGACCGGGAAGGCATTTTGCTGATTGCCGATGAAATCGCCACCGGATTTGGTCGCACCGGCAAAATGTTTGCCTGTGAACACGCCGATATCACCCCGGATATTTTGTGCCTTGGCAAAGCGTTAACCGGCGGAACGATGACCCTTTCCGCCACCCTGACCACCCGCCAGGTCGCGGAAACCATCAGCAACGGTGAAGCCGGATGTTTTATGCACGGCCCGACTTTCATGGGCAATCCACTGGCCTGCGCCGTCGCCTCCGCCAGCCTGTCGTTACTCGAAACCGGCGAGTGGCGCTCGCAGGTAGCGAACATAGAAGCGCAGCTGCGGGCAGAGCTCACCCCGGCGGCTGATTCCCGTTGGGTCGCCGACGTGCGCGTGCTTGGTGCCATCGGCGTCATCGAAACCACACATCCGGTGAATATGGCCGCTTTACAGAAGTTCTTTGTCGAACAGGGCGTGTGGGTAAGACCGTTTGGTAAGCTCATTTATCTGATGCCGCCGTACATCATCAAGCCCGAACAACTGCGTCGTCTGACCCAGGCCGTCAACGAGGCTGTGCGCAATGCAACATTTTTTAGCGATTAATCAGCGGTAAGCTCTACGGTTTCTGGCTACACTTTTTGGCTAACGAGAGGAGTCAGCATGAAACTAATCAGTAACGATCTGCGCGATGGCGAAAAGCTTCCTCATCGCCACGTCTTTAACGGCATGGGATATGACGGGGATAATATTTCCCCGCATCTGGCATGGGATGATGTGCCCGCCGGGACTAAAAGCTTTGTCGTGACCTGTTACGATCCTGATGCGCCAACCGGCTCCGGCTGGTGGCACTGGGTGGTGGTAAATCTGCCTGCAGATACCCGGGTTTTACCACAAGGTTACGGCTCGGGGCTGGTTGCGTTGCCGGATGGCGTGATTCAGACCCGTACGGATTTTGGTAAAGCCGGTTATGGTGGCGCTGCGCCGCCGAAAGGGGAAACCCATCGCTATATCTTTACGGTTCACGCACTGGATGTGGAGCGTATTGATGTCGATGAGGACGCCAGCGGCGCGATGGTTGGATTTAACGTCCATTTCCACTCGCTCGCCAGCGCTTCTGTTACCGCATTATTTAGCTAAGTTCTGTTGTGCCGGATGTCGGCTTAGCCTCATCCGGCCTACAAAGCAGACCGTAGGCCTGATAAGACGCGTCAGCGTCGCCATCAGGCAATTTTCTACAGAAATTCGGGCAGCAATTTCAGCAACGTTCCTTGTGCTAACAGTTCGGTCGCGCACTCGATATCCGGGGCGAAAAAGCGATCCTGCGTGTAATGGGCAACCTGCTCGCGTAAAGCCTGGCGCGCCTGCTCCAGCAGCGGGCTTGAGGTTAACCCTTCACGCAGGTCAATCCCCTGACACGCCGCCAGCCACTCTACGGCAATCACGCCGCGCGTATTTGCTGCCATCTCCCACAGTCTGCGCCCCGCCGCCGGAGCCATAGATACGTGATCTTCCTGGTTGGCGGACGTCGGTAAACTGTCTACGCTGTGCGGATGCGCCAGCGCTTTGTTCTCGCTCGCCAGCGCGGCAGCCGTGACTTGAGCAATCATAAAGCCGGAGTTCACCCCACCGTTTTTCACCAAAAACGGCGGCAGTTGCGACATGTGTTTATCCATCATCAGCGCAATACGTCGCTCCGACAACGAGCCGATTTCGGCAATCGCCAGCGCCAGATTATCTGCCGCCATCGCCACCGGTTCAGCATGGAAGTTACCGCCGGAAATGACATCCCCCTCTTCGGCAAATACCAGCGGGTTGTCGGAAACCGCGTTGGCTTCGACCAGCAGAACATCCATCACCTGGCGCATTTGCGTCAGACACGCCCCCATCACCTGCGGCTGACAGCGCAGAGAATACGGATCCTGCACTTTCTCACAGTTATGATGCGACTGCGAAAGCGCGCTGGTGTCAGTTAATACGTGACGATACAGCGTCGCGGCATCAATCTGCCCACGCTGTCCTCGTGCGGCATGAATACGGGCATCAAACGGACGACGAGAGCCCAGCACGGCTTCGGTGGTCAGCGCCCCGCACACCGTTGCAGACGCGAACAGCTCCTGAGCTTCAATTAATCCGCGCAGCGCAAAGGCGGTGGACGCCTGAGTTCCGTTGAGCAGCGCCAGCCCTTCTTTCGCCTCCAGCGTAATCGGCTCCAGCCCGGCCTTTTTCAGCGCTTCGGTCGCCGGGAGCCATTCCCCCTGCCAGCGCGCCTTCCCTTCTCCGAGCAGCGTCAAAGACATATGCGCCAGCGGCGCCAGGTCACCCGATGCCCCCACTGAGCCTTTCGCCGGGATCAGTGGATACACCTCGGCATTCACCAGCGCAATCAGCGCTTCAATCACGCTCAGGCGAATACCGGAAAAACCGCGCGCCAGGCTGTTGATTTTCAGCACCATAATCAGACGCACCATCGCGTCGTCCAGCGCCTCGCCGACACCTGCCGCATGGGAAAGCACCAGCGAGCGCTGCAAATTTTGCAAATCTTCCGTGGCGATACGGGTCTGGGCCAGCAGGCCAAAGCCGGTATTAATGCCATACGCCGTACGGCCTTCAGCGACAATATTATTGACGCAGGCGACGCTGGCGTTGATAGCATCAATCGCGGCAGCATCGAGGCTCAGTTTGACCGGCTGCTGCCAGATGTCGCGTAGTTGCACAAAGCTCAGATGACCCGGTGTTAATGTCATGGTGTTCATATCAGCGTTTCTCCTGCGTCGCAGCAATCATCGGCAAATTCAGCCCTTCTTCGACGGCGCATTCCACCGCAATGTCATATCCGGCGTCGGCGTGACGCATCACCCCGGTCGCCGGATCGTTATGTAAGACCCGGGCGATACGCGCCGCGGCTTCATCGGTGCCATCGCAAACAATCACCATCCCGGCATGCTGAGAGAAGCCCATACCGACCCCACCACCGTGATGCAACGACACCCAGGTCGCGCCGCTGGCGGTATTAAGCAGCGCGTTCAGCAGCGGCCAGTCGGATACGGCGTCTGAACCGTCGCGCATCGCTTCGGTTTCGCGGTTCGGGCTGGCAACGGAGCCAGAGTCCAGATGGTCACGGCCAATAACAATCGGCGCGGACACTTCGCCGCTACGTACCATTTCGTTAAACGCCAGCCCCAGCTTTTGCCGCCATTCCAGCCCGACCCAGCAGATACGCGCCGGTAAACCCTGGAAATTAATCCGCTCACGCGCCATATCCAGCCAGTGGTGCAGATGCTTATCGTCAGCCACGATCTCTTTCACTTTGGCATCGGTTTTATAAATATCCTGCGGATCGCCGGAAAGCGCCACCCAACGGAACGGGCCAATGCCGCGACAGAACAACGGTCGAATGTAAGCAGGTACGAAGCCGGGGAAATCAAAAGCGTTTTCCACGCCCATCTCTTTAGCCATCTGGCGAATGTTATTGCCGTAATCAAACGTCGGCACGCCCATTTGGCTAAACGCCAGCATCGCCTCAACGTGCGTTGCCATTGAACGTTTCGCCGCCTGCACCGTGCCCTGCGGATCGGACACCGCTTTTGCCTGATACTCATCCCAGCTCCAGCCGGACGGCAGATAACCGTGCAGCGGATCGTGGGCGCTGGTCTGGTCGGTGACCATGTCCGGGCGCACGCCGCGCTTAACCAGTTCCGGCACAACGTCAGCAGCGTTCGCGCATAGCGCAATGGAGACCGCTTTACCCTCGCGAGTGTACTTATCGATTCGCGCCAGCGCATCGTCCAGTGAGGTGGCCTGCTCGTCCACGTAACGGGTACGCAGACGGAAATCGATCCGGCTCTGCTGGCATTCAATATTCAGCGAACACGCACCCGCAAGCGTTGCAGCGAGGGGTTGCGCACCACCCATGCCGCCCAGCCCGGCGGTCAGAACCCAGCGTCCGCTCAGGTTACCCTGATAATGCTGACGCCCGGCCTCAACGAAGGTTTCATAAGTGCCCTGTACGATGCCCTGACTGCCGATGTAGATCCAGCTCCCGGCGGTCATCTGGCCGTACATCGCCAGCCCTTTGGCATCCAGTTCATTAAAGTGTTCCCAGGTAGCCCAATGTGGCACCAGGTTGGAGTTGGCAATCAGCACGCGCGGTGCGTTGTCGTGAGTTTTAAATACGCCTACCGGTTTTCCGGACTGGACCAGCAGCGTCTCATCGGTCTCCAGTTTGGTCAGCGCGTTGATGATGGCGTCATAGCACTCCCAGTCCCGCGCGGCCCGGCCAATCCCACCGTACACCACCAGCTCATGCGGATTTTCCGCCACATCGGGATCCAGATTATTCATTAACATGCGCAGCGGCGCTTCAGTCAGCCAGCTTTTGGCCGTTAAGGTGGTGCCGCGTGGGGCACGAATATCCTGCTGACGATATTTGCTATGGGACATGACAGAAAACTCCTCGCGAACGTCGGATAGATAAGTAACATATACTTGTCTATACAAGTCACCGCAAGGATGATTTTAACAATTAAGATACATTTTTATTATATTGCGTCAGCAATCACGGTTTTCATGTCCTGTATCAGGACATAAACCGCCCTTGCAGGCGATAGCGGGAACCCGGGAACAGCAAACGGGCATGAGAGACAATAGAAGACGCAGACCAGGTCTTGCGGCGGATCAGCAGGCAGGGATCGTGTTCTTTGATATTCAGCAGCGCGCACTCTTCAGCGCTGGCACGTACCGCTTCAACAATATGCTCACCTTCCGTTAAAGGGGCTATCAGCGACAGGTAAGCGTGTGGCGTAGTCTGGCTGTAATCCTGCGCCAGATACTCCGGCACAATTTCGGCATTCACGCAGCGATCTTCAATCTGTACTGGCAGATCGTTCTCGTAGTGCACCATGACAGAGTGAAAAATAGAGGTGCCTTCTTTGACGTTTAATACCAAAGCCTGCTGCGCGTTTGCCCGGGTTCTTTCCAGCGTCAGCACTTCGCACCGGTGCTGATGCTGACGGGCGTTGATTTCATCCGCGATGCTGCGAATTTCAAACAGCGCGGACTGGCCTTTTGGCTCGGCGACAAACGTCCCCACGCCCTGCAAACGCACCAGTAAACCTTCATCCGTTAACTCACGCAGCGCCCGGTTGATGGTCATGCGGCTGAAACCATACTGCGCCACCAGCTCTGCCTCAGACGGAATGCGATCGTGAGGTTGCCAGATACCGCTGGCAATTTTTTCGCTGATCTCCTGTTTGACCTTTTCGTAAAAAGGAGCCGGAGCAGAACGGGATGGGAGCATGCGTGAGCCTTCCTTAAGCTGAAAATGTGAGTGGGTACAGTTTACAGGCATTACCCGAACCTGATAAGCGCAACGCCATCAGGTATGTCAGTGCCACCAGTGGGCGATTTGCCAGCCTAATCGCGCCGCAACCCGCGCAGCCCTGCCATCATCATCAAAACGCGGGTTAAACTCAACCATATCTACCGCCTGGAGTTTACCGCTGCGACAAAGAGGTTCAATCAGCCCCAACAACGTCGCCAGCGGGACACCCAACGCGGCAGGCGCGGATACGGCGGGCATTTCCCACACCGGCAGCACGTCGAGGTCGATTGTCAGATAGATGACATCCATGTTTGCAACAAATTGCGCCAGCTGCGCCTGCGCCGTATCACAATGCAGATCCTCCACTACGGTCACACCGAGCCGCTGGGCCTCATCCCACAGCGCCTGGGTATTCGCTGCCCGACTGACGCCAACGCAGGCGTAATGAAATTCACGCTGCTGTTGCTCACAGAGGTGCGCCAGTTGACGAAACGGCGTACCGGAAGTGGGTTGTTCGGCGTAGCGTAGGTCCAGGTGCGCATCGAGGTTAACAATCCCCACTTTTGCCTGCGGGAAGGCATCCAACACCCCTGCACCATGCGCAAATGCCGTTTCATGTCCCCCGCCCAACACGAAGGTGCGCATCTCCGCCTGCAGGCAACGCTGCACCGCTGTACGCAGCGCCTGCTGAGCACCTTCAAGGTCGGGAGCCTGGGCCACAATGTTTCCCAAATCGACCAACCGTTGATGACCCGCGTGACTGGCTAAATTGGCCAGTGCTTTACGCAGCGCGTCCGGCGCTCCGGCGGCTCCCGTGCGTCCCTGATTACGTTTAACGCCTTCGTCGCAGGCAAACCCGAGCAGTGCTATCTGCTCAGCGTGCATTTCCGGGGAAAACGCCGGGCTCAGCATGATAGTCTGAAACAGACGCAGCGCAGTCGGCGATTCGGCCCGGTCATCACGTCCCTGCCACAGCGCAGGAGAAGCGGGTTGCCAGTTGGTCATAATGGTTGCCCTTTAAATACACGCTGATAGATTGGGTTGCGACCAGGTTCATAGAGAATTTCGACCGGGAGTTCGGCATCCCACACCACAAAGTCGGCCACAAACCCCGCTTTCAGTTGACCGTGAGTGGCATGACGCCCCAGCGCGCGGGCAGCATGACGGGTTACCCCCGCCCATGCCTCTTCCGGCGTTAAGCCAAACTGTACACAGGCCATATTCATCGCCCAGTGCAGGCTAATAAACGGGCTGGTGCCGGGGTTGTAGTCGGTCGCCACCGCCATCGGAACCTGATACTGACGTAATAACTCGACTGGCGGATGCTGTTTCTCTTTGAGGAAATAAAAAGCGCCGGGCAATAGCACACCGACCGTACCGCTTTGGCTCATCGCCGCCACGCCCGCTTCATCCAGATATTCAATGTGATCGGCGGATAAGCCGTGATAGCGGCTTACCAACTGCGCCCCGCCCAGTAATGACAGTTGTTCGACATGACCTTTAACCGGGATACCCAACGCCTGCGCGGCCTGAAAGACGCGTTCGCTCTGCGCCAGCGTAAAGCCCACGGTTTCACAGAACAGGTCAACGGTTTCAAATAAACCCTGTTCCCACAACTGCGGCAAAATAGTCTCGCAAACCAGCGTAATGTAGCTATCGGGATCATCGCGATACTGCGCCGGTGTGGCATGTGCAGCTAACAGCGTTGGGCTTATTTCGACGGTATTTTCTGCCGCCAGCGCAGCCACGACGCGTAAAATTTTCTCTTCTGTCGGCAAATCCAGACCGTAGCCGGATTTTATTTCCAGCAGCGTAACACCTTCTTTGATCAGCTGTTCCATCCGCTGATGGGCTACCTGTAAGAGTTGTTCATCGGAGGCGCTGCGCGTCGCCGACACGGTGGCATTAATCCCCCCACCCTGAGCGCTTATCTGCTGGTAGGAGACACCATTTAGCCGCTGCTCCCATTCACCTGCGCGGTTTCCGCCAAAGACAAGATGCGTATGGCAATCAATCAGGCCAGGCGTAATCAGCCTGCCCTGCATATCAAAAGTATTGTCATGTGTGAGATATAACGATGATTCCGGGACGATATCGCGAATCTTGCCCTGGCGGACGATCAGCGCATGACCATCCACCAGCCCATACGGGGTATCACGTTCAGGATCCATGGTCGCCAGGCGGACATTACGCCAGATAGCATCATCAGGGAAAAATTGCTGCATTCGACTCACCACTTGTCATAGGTTGTATAGACATTTATTTTGCATCCTGTGGATGTTGTCAACCTGAAGGACCAAAATTGTTATCTAATTGTGATATAAGGACTCTCTACACCCGAGATTGTTGCTATAAAAAACAACTTTTTACCTTTTCACCTTCCCGTTTCGCTCAACTTAGTATAAAAAAGCAGGCTTCAATGGATAACTTTCAAAGCCCGGAGCAACCTGTGAACATTTCATCAGTTTCCCGTCTGGCGCTGGCTATGGCTTTTGGCGTGACGCTGACTGCCTGTAGCTCTACACCGCCCGATCAAATTCCTTCCGATCAGACCGCGCCAGGAACGTCTATGCGCCCGATTCTGTCGGCCAATGAAGCGAAAAATTTCGTCGCTGCGCACTATTTTTCCGCACTGACGCCAAACACTGCGCCGTGGGGCCCCTCTTCTATTACTTTGCCCGCGCAGCCTGACTTCGTCGTTGGCCCGGCAGGCACCCAGGGCGTGACGCATACCAGCATTCAGGCCGCGGTTGATGCGGCAATCATTAAACGTACCAACAAACGTCAGTACATCGCGATTATGCCAGGTGAGTATCAGGGCACGGTCTACATCCCGGCAGCAACGGGAAGCCTGACGCTGTACGGTATGGGCGAAAAACCGCTGGATGTGAAAATTGGCCAGGCTATTGATGGCGAAATGAGCACCGCGGACTGGCGTCGTACGGTGAACCCAGGCGGTAAATATATGCCGGGTAAACCTGCGTGGTATATGTATGATAATTGCCAGAACAAGCGCGGAACCAACATCGGCGTGATGTGTTCTGCTGTCGTCTGGTCGCAGAATAACGGCCTGCAATTGCAGAACCTGACCATCGAAAATAACCTCGGTGACAGCGTTGATGCGGGTAATCACCCGGCCGTTGCGCTGCGTACCGATGGCGATAAAGTGCAGATCGACAAGGTTAACATTCTGGGACGTCAGAACACCTTCTTCGTGACCAACAGCGGCGTACAAAACCGTCTGGAAAACGATCGTCAACCGCGTACTCTGGTAACCAACAGCTACATTGAAGGCGATGTGGATATTGTTTCTGGTCGCGGCGCGGTGGTGTTCGATAACACCGATTTCCGCGTAGTGAACTCCCGCACCCAGCAGGAAGCGTACGTGTTTGCACCGGCAACCCTGTCCAACATCTACTACGGTTTCCTCGCCACTAATAGCCGCTTTACTGCAGCAGGCGATGGCGTCGCGCAGTTGGGTCGCTCGCTGGATGTCGATTCGAACACTAACGGTCAGGTGGTTATCCGCGACAGCGTGATTAACGAAGGCTTTAACATGGCGAAACCCTGGGCTGACAGCGTTATCGCAAAACGCCCGTTTGCCGGGAACACCGGTACGGAAGATGACAAAGGTGAAATTCAGCGCAACCTGAACGACACCAACTTCAACCGCATGTGGGAATACAACAACCGCGGTATTGGTAGCAAAGTGGTCGCAGAACCGAAGCAGTAACAGCGAAAAGGGATGGCTTACTGCCATCCCTGAACATGCCTATCTACTTATTGCACCAACACTGCCCGGTTGCTGTAAAGGCGGTTGAGTTCTTTTCTGCTGAGTCCGCGTTCTGAAGCCTTGCTTTGAGGTAAATCATCTGCGGGCTGTACATCGACAGTTTCTTTTGTTTTTGTTCTGGATTCTTTATATTCTTTCACAAGACTGAACAGTTTTTCAGAATGCGTTTTAAGGTCTCCATTCTGCATCTGTTTAATTCCAACTTCATCATGAGCATTAAAAAATGCCGTAACAAACCTATCGAAATTGTCTTCCAGATGTACTTTTGTCATGGCATTGAGATCGTCACCCTTCATTGCAGCATCATCATTCATTGCAATTCGATTTAACATCGCCGCCGCAGAATGAAAAAGACAGTTACCATCACCGTTTACCTGAACAGATTTCATTGATGATGGGCTAAAGCCATCATAATGTCCATCTTCTAAAAATACGAAAATATCCTTGTTAGTTTCCAACTCCGTCTCTATCTTTAATCCTCTATATACTAATTTCCAGTCAAGGTCAACACGACCAAGAAGTCCTCCATTACCATGCCCACCGTTCAAAACATGGAGACGAATACCTTCACTTTCCAAATATGAGTAAAGAGCTAAAACAGCTATTTCGCCATCAATTTGTGAATGGAACTTATTAAAATCAATTTCATTGAGAATTTCTTTCTTCAAAAAAATTTCTTTTTTAGTTAACGCAACTTCAGGATTAGAAATTTTGACAGTTTGCGGCACTTCAGATGCACTATTGTCTACACGATATTTCTCCCCGATAAGTTCCATCACACTCGAGTTTACATCATCCGTGGATATCCCGGATTCATCATGGCGTTTAATGTTGTCGGTATTCTGGCTACTTCCTACTACTTGTTCATTTTTTTTAATAGAAGCTTCATTGCTGTTGCTGATAAGCGAACGGGGGGACTCCTGCAGACGGCGGATTTCCCGGCCACTCACCGTTTTCTTTATTGCATTATTTTCTTGCAATAATTGAGATGGCTCCTGGGATGGCAGCGGTAACGCCTGCGCCACGTTTTCGTTTACTGGTGACGACGCTGATTTCAAAGCGTTTTCTAATAAAACTGACTTATCACCTGGCATAGTGGCGCCAACTTTTCCTTCATGGACTTTTAAGCTATTATATCTCATATCATTAAAATAATAGTAACCTCCGTTATCTAATGATTTTTTAGTATCTGGATGACATTGGTCAAAAGCAAAATTTCCAGACGGAAATAGTCTTTTTCCTGATGTCAATATCTTAGTACTAAAGCCCGATAACTCTAGCTGTTCAAAAATATTGTCCATAGACTCTTTATTGTCACTACTGATAACGACATCATCTTTTTGATAATGCATTGTGCCATTGCCATTCCTTATACTTTCAAATTTCTTTATTAAACACTCAGAGGGGATCTGCAACTGAGTGTCATTAAATAAACTAGATTTTTTCATTACACCTTTAACGTCAGTAGGTTTATCCTCCGGATTACTAGCTTGTAAAAAAATAGAGTCTACAGGGATCTCAAATGGAGTATCAAAAAACAAAGAAATATAAGTAGGTTCGTCATCCTTATCAATACCAATATTATGACGACCTTTAATGAAATTAATACCCACCGTGGTATCATTCACTAGATAACACGGTGGCAACGACCGCATAACACCTGGAAGCATTGCACTAGCAAAAGCATCATACTTTCCATCTTTTAATTGTAATCCTTTTTCTAAAAGAACGTTCTCAATCAGATCATCACGCTCTCTTTTAATCATTGCCATCTGTGCATTGATTTTTCGCATCTCACTGTCATAAAATTCAGGATTAGTACGTGAAAAGGATTTTAATTTTCTTATTTCGATGGATTTCTCTTGTAATTTTTTATTCCGACTTGATACGAGTTCTGTAATTTGTTGAATGTACTGCTTGCCGTACTTTTGATCCAACTCAGCCTTGGGATTTTTAGTATCAATGCTTAATACAACATCAGATTGCTGAAAATAATCATTGAACTCACGAACAAAAAACCTTACATCAGCAACATAATTTTCTTCCTTGGTTTTAACGGCAGCAAAAAAATCTTTTTTTTCTGATTCATTCATTGTCCTGATAATTTCATATTTTTTATTTTCAGGGATCATTTTTTTTACAGCGATAATATCCTTTTTACTATATCCATCTGGAAAAACCTCAGGTAAATTTGTTAAAACAAAATTTCTTTTATAAGTACAACCTGGAATGGTATCAATTTTACCCTTCACCCCTGGTATTTTAAGATGCCCCGATCCTGATATTGGTGTATATTCTGTCGCATCTTCATTATACTTACCATTTGAATCATAAAAATATTTAATCTGTACAAGCAAATTCTTTTGCTTCTGCAATTCTGTGACGGTCATACCGTTTTCAGTAAACTCAACATCTTTGAATGGGATATTTATTTTTTCAAAAATTGACTTTTGCTCTTTAATTTCTTCAAGCAACTGTTTTCTTTCAGCTCTGTCAGAGGTTTTCCTGGCCATTTCCTCAAGAGCATTTACATTTTTTAACGTATATACTTTATTATTAAAGGTGATTTTAAACTCAGGAGTATTCGGCCCCTCTGGAACAGTCGATACATTTGATGCAAGGGTTTTATTACCGGAATGTAACCCAACAATCGGCTTATCTTCTATAGACTCACTGGATTGACTCACTGCAGCTTCAGTTGCCTGCGTATCGATCGACTTGTCTTCCACTTCAGATTCACTAGCCCGCCCCATTTCCTCTTCGCTTGACAACATATCGATAAACAAATCTTTCTCAACCTGCTCACTGGTTTGACCTACTACTGCATCGGTTGCCAACAGATCAATAATCGAGCCTTCCACTACAGACTCACTGGATTGACTCACTGCAGCTTCTGTTGCCTGCGTATCAACAACATGCTCACTCACTTCAGGCTGACTGAGTTGCCCTACTGTAGCGTTAGTTTTTGCATTTTGCGGTAAATCACTAGCCCATTTTAGAAACTCATTAATTCTTTTTGCCTGTTTCTCAGTTGCGAGACATTGTTCTTTAGATTCTTTATTCTGATTATGGCTTACCGCCGTTCCGTTTACAGATGTTAATTTATCGTCATTAAGCGAGCGGATCTCTCTAAGCGCATGTGATGAAAATGTAAAATCAGCGCCTTTTATATCGACCATTTTTTCTATTGAAGAAAGCAAATACTTTAACTGGCTTTCTCTGGTGATTGCCAGATGATGATATTTCCTGGCCAATTCCCTGTTGGCCGATGTATGTTCTTTACCTGAATACGAGGCATACTTATCCCATGCAACAGTGGATTCTTGCTGTAAAAAAAGGACTTTATCTTTCAGAGATAATTGATTGTAATAGGACTTCACTACCGAAGAGGTTTTTGCAGCTTCCTTAACTGTCAAGGTCTCAATATGGTTGTCCAACCATGCGATTTGCTGCCTTGAACTTTCTCGCTCATACTTGTTTTTAAGCTCGTGAAGCCCAGATATCTTGCTATCTCTCAATTCCCTGAGCGTATTAATACCTTTCTGTGAAAACTCATTTTCTACATTATTGTTTTTAAGACACACCGCAACCATACTCGCCATACTACCGGGTTCTGCTCCGGTGATATTTTTCAATTCTATTTTAAGCGAGATAATTTCTTTACGATACGTTTTATTTTTTAACAGATTCAACTGTCTGGCTAGTTTACCTATCTCTTGTCCGTATTCTGACGTTTTGGCATCATCATCCGAGAAACCATTATGTTCCAGATGATTGAGTAAATCCTTTTCCTTTCGTTTCAGTTCACGCTTAATTTTTTTAGGGTTTATCGATGCCAACTCCTCCAGGCTGGAAATAGCACTCTTGATATTTTCCGCTCTCACTCTCGAAGAGACCGTCTTAACATCTTGTATTCCGCTAAAATCATTACTGTTCACCATGTTACCCAGAACTGTTCGATAGTCAGAATTAGCGTAAACAGTATTAATATACAGCTTGAATTTCTCACCATTATAAATCGTCGGAAGATATTTCGCCGCATCAGCTTTAGATATAAACTTGAGATGCCCTTCTTTAACCAAATTCTCAATAACGGCACAACGGAGTTTATCTTTTTCTGTCCAGCCTTCCATGGATTTTGCAGACCAGTCCGCACACAGTGCATCCATCCCTTTAGTGTAGTTTTTTTTACTGATAAATCGCGTTAGAGCCTGAGAATCTGCATGGCGTTTACTTTGTTCTAGCGATTCCCAATTTTTACCATTAGAGTTACGGAACATTGAATTGATATTATTCTGCAAATGATACAGCTTATCCTTTCCAAAAGACTCTTTAACATCAGCATCTGTTCCTATACCTATAACCCTGGCAGGAACACCACTACCAAATTCATGAATAAGAGAGTTTATACATTCACTGATTTTATTCTCTTGAAAAGATTTTGATGTATCCAGAAATGTGGGGAAGTAAGTCTGTAACGATTCCTTTCCATATAATACACCGAGAGGAAGTTCATTTTTTTCGTTAAGAATGATATTCTGGTTCTTCTCACGGATAAATAACTTTAAATTCGCAATATTGTTTGATTTGTCAAAAGTGCTATATTCCGCCTCAGGTTCCTGCCAGGCAATTATATTACCCCATGAAATGTTCTTACCGTTATATTGAATTCCTTTAGCACTGATTAATTTATTTCCTTTACTATCGGTGGCACTATCAGCAATGAGTGTCATTCTTTCTTTTCTGTCTAACGTTCTGGCAAATGTAGTCCCCCCATCCTTCTCGACCAATGAATAGTGGACCAGAGGGTTACCAACATGTTTAGCAGGCACATGTAAGTTAAGGGTCCCCTTGCCATCACCGCTGCCAGAGTTAAGGGTCAAGGTCCCCATGACACTAACCTGCGCTTTTAGAGGCACCTCAATAGTGACCGTCGTATCACTTTTCGTTCGACAATCAGTGATACGTCGAACGGCGTGACATGTTTCAGCTCTGGAAAGTTTTTGGTCTGATGGATTAGATACAGATTTAATTTTATCCCTAAAGTTGTCTACCGTGTTGTTTCTGTATAATCGTTTCGGAATTGAGTTTTGTACTTCAGGTACAGTGCTCCATTGGCTGCCGGTATTCAATACATCAGTTGTACTCATATTATTCCTCCAGAATATAATCCATTTAACTATCACTATTTTGAATAAATGACAGCAAGCATATATGCATCATCTATTCTTTTCATTCTGTAGAATCTCATATGTTTTGAATGGAAAATTTCAAAAAACGCTCCATGTTCCGGAAAAGTTTTTACGCAAAAATTCAGTGATGTTTAATGCAGAAAAAAGGAAGAAACCTAAATCATCAACAAAAACGCGAGTACAACTGACTATAGAAGAGGAACAAACAGACAGAAACAGCAAAAGCATTCGCAATCAATCTTACAGATAGCGACGCCCGCTAACGGGCGTCGCTGTTGTTAGTACGCGTTAATCACCACCCACATCGGACCTTGCCCTACCGCGTAGCGACCTTTCTCCGTCAACAGGCCTTGTTCGCCTGCAATCTCATACACCGCGATATGGTGCGATTTTTGCCCGGCGGCGATCAGGTATTTCCCACTGTGGTCGATATTAAAACCGCGCGGCTGGGTTTCGGTCGGCTGGAAGCCTTCTTTCGTCAGCACACTCCCATCTTCTGAGACGCTAAACACCGTAATCAGGCTGGCGGTACGGTCACAGGCATACAGATGACGACCATCTGGCGTAATATGGATATCTGCCGCCCAGCGGGTATCAGAGAAATCAGCAGGCATCATATCCAGCGTCTGTACGCACTCAATCTTGCCGTACGGATCTTTCAGTTCCCAGACGTCAACGGAGCTGTTCAACTCATTCACGCAGTAGGCATATTGCTGATTCGGATGGAATGCCATATGGCGCGGGCCTGCGCCTTCAACGGTAGTCACTTCCGCCGGCTCCTGCGCGACCAGATGACCATCATCGCTGACGGTGAACAGGCAGATACGATCCTGTTTCAACGCCGGAACCCATAGGGTACGGTTATCTGGTGAGATGTTGGCCGAGTGGCAACCGTCCAGACCTTCAACCACGTCAACCAGCTCTACCGGCAGACCATCATCCAGACGGGTAACGCTCACGCTGCCCGCGTTATAAGAGCCAACAAACACAAAACGCCCCTGATGATCGGTAGAAATATGCGTCGGGCTCCCCGGCAGCGCAGACTCTGCCGCGAAAGTCAGCGCACCGTCATCAGGCGCAATACGGTAAGCCAGCACGCGAAACTCCGGGCGCACGCCAACATAGAGGTAGCGCTTATCCGGGCTGACGACCATCGGCTGTACCTGACCCGGCACATCAACCACCTGCGTCAGCGTCAGAGACCCCTCTTGATTCAGGCTCCAGACGTGAATTTGCTGACTCTCAGGGCTGGCGGTATAAACGGTTTGCTTCATGAAAACTCCTTTGCTTTTGGCAGGTGGCTGCAATTGCCTGACACACGCCTAAGGTAGACGCTTTTAACGGTGAATGCTTAATTAAGGCTCAGAATTTTGTCCGGCTCCCGTCTCGGTGTACCATTCCAGCAGACAAAATTCTCAACCTTAATCTGGAAAAACCTATGACCGCACGCGTGATTGCCCTGGATTTAGACGGTACCCTGTTGACCCCGAAGAAAACCTTGCTGCCCTCCTCTCTCGAAGCGCTCTCGCGCGCCAGAGAAGCAGGCTACCAACTTATCATTGTCACGGGTCGCCATCACGTTGCTATTCATCCTTTTTATCAGGCACTGGCGCTGGATACACCTGCAATTTGCTGCAACGGTACCTACTTGTATGATTATCAGGCGAAAAAGGTGCTGGAATCCGATCCCCTCCCGGTTAACCAGGCGTTGCAACTGATCGATATGCTGAATGAACATCAGATCCACGGGCTGATGTATGTGGATGAAGCCATGCTGTATGAGCGCCCAACCGGGCATGTGGTGCGTACCGCTAACTGGGCGCAAACCCTGCCGCCGGAACAGCGCCCGACCTTCACCCAGGTACCTTCACTGGCGCAGGCGGCGCATGACGTCAACGCCGTGTGGAAATTTGCCCTGACTGACGAAGATATTCCAAAGCTGCAGCAGTTTGGTAAACATGTTGAACAGCAACTGGGGCTGGAGTGTGAGTGGTCCTGGCACGATCAGGTTGACGTGGCCCGTAAAGGCAACAGCAAAGGACGACGCCTTGCCCAGTGGATTGAAGCCCAGGGCGGATCAATGGAAAACGTGATCGCTTTTGGCGATAACTTCAACGATATCAGTATGCTGGAAGCCGCAGGTACCGGCGTGGCGATGGGCAATGCCGATGATGCAGTCAAAGCCCGCGCCAACATCGTGATTGGTGACAACACCACCGACAGCATCGCGAAATTTATCTATTCCCACCTGTTGTAATCAGGCAGTAATCGACACGCTCTTAATTTGCGCATACAGCCACAGGCCAGGCTTGATACCCAGTTCATCCCTGGCCCATGGGCTAATTCTCGCCCACAGCGTTTTCCCGCCGACCTCAAGCTGTACTTCCACCTGACCGTTATCGTCATAGCACTGCGCGACTTTCGCCCGCAGCACGTTACGAATACTGGTCTGCTGCGGCGGTTGGAGCACCAGTGAAACATCTGATGCCTGAATACGAATACGCAGCGCGGTTTGCAGTGGTTGATCCAGCTTATTGACCCACAGATGCTGATCGCCGAGCGCCAGCGCGGTCATCGCATAGTGTGGATGATGTTCCAGTACGCTGACTTTCAGAATGCTGCTTTGCTGTTCCTTCGGCAGCCAGGGGTGCATCACGCTGCTGCCCCAGACGTCCTCCAGCGAACCAAACGCTTTCACCTGCCCGTTTTCCAGCACCATCACTTTGTCCGCCAGGTGCAAAATTTCATCGAGCGAGTGACTGACATACAGCATCGGAATATTAATTTCACGCGCCAGGCGTTGCAGGTAAGGCAGCAGTTCGCGCTTACGCGGAATGTCCAGCGAGGCGAGCGGCTCATCAAGCAACAACAACTCCGGCGCGGTAAGCAGCGCCCGACCGATGGCGACACGTTGTTTTTCACCACCAGAAAGGCCGCCGGGTAGACGGTCGAGCAAAGGCTCAATACCCAACAACGCCACCAGCTTATCAAACTGTCCGGCCATGCTTTTCGCCATACCGTAACGCAGATTGCCGCGTACTTTATAATGCGGGAACAGACGCGCATCCTGAAAAACATAGCCCACCCGGCGTTTTTCAGGCGTCAGGCAGATACCGTTTTCAACGTCATTCAGTACCCGACCGTTGAGCACAATGCGCCCGGACTGTGGTTGGGTCAGACCACTGATAGCATTAATCAGCGACGTTTTGCCCGCGCCAGAGACACCAAAAATAGCGGTAATACCGCTGGCTGGCAGCGTTTCGTTGAGCGTCAGGCAGTGGGTTCCCAGCGTCTGGGAGAAATTAAGTTCCAGCATGATTATCGCCCCGTCCGCTCACGGCTAATTCGCGCCAGCCACTCAGAAATGAGCAGCGAAATCAGCGCCAGCACGATAGAAATAATGCATAACCTTGCCGCCGCGCTTTCGCCACCAGGCGTCTGGATGAGGGTGTACATCGCCGAAGGAATGGTGCGCGTTTCGCCTGGGATATTAGAAACAAAAGTAATGGTTGCGCCGAATTCCCCGAGTGAACGCGCGAACGCCAGCACCGTACCGACAATAATACCGGGCAGCATCAG
Organism: Citrobacter sp. Cy070; assembly: GCF_030332245.1. Classification (NCBI taxonomy): domain Bacteria; kingdom Pseudomonadati; phylum Pseudomonadota; class Gammaproteobacteria; order Enterobacterales; family Enterobacteriaceae; genus Citrobacter; species Citrobacter sp. Cy070. Next base: position 397,432 of record NZ_JAOWIG010000091.1, on the reverse strand, counting down.
CGGTAAGGTAATGGTCATGAATACGCGCCAACGCCCGGCTCCCAGCGTGCGGGCCGCCTGCTCCAGCTTGACGTCAACACCTTCCAGCGCCAGACGAATAGCCCGCACCATAAGAGGAAAAGACATCACCGCCGCGGCCAGTACCGCACCGCGCCAGCTAAAGGCAAAGGTGATGCCAAACCAGTCATACAGCCATTCGCCAATGAATCCGCGCCGCCCCATAGCCACCAGCAACAGGTACCCCACCACAACCGGTGGCAGTACCAGCGGCAAGTGCAGTACGCTGTCGAGCAACGCTTTGCCCGGGAACTTACAGCGTACCAGTAGCCAGGCAAAGAAGATCCCAAACGGCAGGCTAAACAACACGGCCAGGGAAGAAACTTTCAGGCTCAGTAAGACGGCCTGCCATTCAGGATCGGTCAGTATCATTACTTGGTCGTAAATCCATAACGTTTGAAGATTTCAGAAGCCTGCGGTCCTTTCAGGTAATCATAGAACGCGCTGACCGTTGCGTTGGAGTGGCCATCAACAACCGCGATAGGGTATTCCACTTTTTTATGTGAGTCTTCCGGGAAGGTCGCCACAACTTTTACGCCTTTGCTGGCGACGGCATCAGAACCATAGACAATGCCCAGCGGGGCTTCGTTGCGTTCAACCAGCGCCAATGCGCCACGAACATCTTCAGCCGGAGCCAGTTTCGGTGCCAGGGTATCCCATGCTCCCAGTTTTTGCAGCGCCTCTTTGGCATAAATGCCCGCCGGAACATGCTCCGGATCGCCAACGGCCAGACGTCCACCGTTCAACAAACTGGTCCAGTTGGTTTTGCTGTCGATAGTGAAGTCTTTCTGTGCGCTGGCTTTCGGCGCGACAACGACCAGGCTGTTACCGAGCAGCGTTTTGCGCGTTGCGGTATCGATAGACTTTTTGTCTACCGCGTAATCCATCCACTTTTGATCGGCAGAAATAAACAGATCGGCCGGTGCGCCTGCTTCAATCTGGCGCGCCAGCGTGGAAGAAGAAGCAAAAGAAGAAACGACATCAACGTTCTTCTCTTTTTTATATTCTGCGGCAATATCCTGCATCGCGTTCGTTAACGACGCCGCTGCAAACACTGTGATTTTACCTTCATCCGCCAGTGCATGTCCGGCAACAGAAAGAGAAAGTGTTGCCCCTGCAAACAAGCGTAACCATGTACGTGCCATCTGTAACTCCTTTGAGTTTCGTTATGTAGGCGCAAATATAACGAGTAAATCAGGATTTTCCCAGCGGTTATTACTACCAATTAGAGGTTACACAAAGAAAATATCGGCAGGGAAAGCAGGATCTTGAGGAACTAACGCAGTTGGATAATGAGCAATAAAAAACGCCCGGCTAAGCGGGCGTTCGGGGAATCAATGGTTCTGTCTGGATTGGTCTTTCTGACCGATACCGGAAAAAATGTTGAACACTTCACCCAGTCCGTAAATCAGTCCCAGAATGATGGCCATTACCACAGGTACCATGATTACGGCGAATACCAGACTTTTCAATAACTCTAACATGGTCAACTCCAGATATAGTCCTTAGTTGTATTCTAACCACATAACACAGAAAAGCACTCCCCTTTTGTGCGGTCGGCTTTGCTCAGGCGCGGTTTTCCGTCACAATACCCTTTTTTGCCAGGAGCTTGTTATGCAGGCCGAAATCCTACTTACACTGAAACTTCAGCAAAAACTGTTTGCCGATCCCCGCCGCATTTCTCTGCTTAAGCACATTGCGCTTTCCGGCTCCATCAGTCAGGGCGCGAAGGATGCAGGTATCAGTTATAAAAGCGCCTGGGACGCGATTAACGAAATGAACCAGCTTAGTGAGCAGACGCTGGTAGAGCGCGCCACCGGAGGCAAAGGCGGCGGCGGTGCAGTGTTAACCCGCTACGGCCAGCGCCTGATTCAGTTGTACGACCTGCTGGCGCAAATTCAGCAAAAAGCCTTCGATGTCCTCAGCGATGACGATGCGGTTCCACTTAATAGTCTGCTGGCGGCCATCTCTCGTTTTTCACTGCAAACCAGCGCTCGTAACCAGTGGTTTGGCACAATAACCGCGCGCGACCACGACCAGGTTCAGCAGCATGTTGACGTCCTGCTGGCTGATGGCGCAACCCGGCTGAAAGTCGCGATTACCGCGCAGAGCGGTGAACGTCTGGGGCTTGATGAAGGCAAAGAAGTCTTGATCCTGTTGAAAGCGCCGTGGGTCGGAATTACCCAGGATGACGCTATCGCTCAGGCCGCCGATAACCAGCTGCAGGGCACGATCAGCCATATCGAACGCGGCTCGGAACAGTGCGAGGTATTGATGACGCTACCAGACGGTCAGACGCTGTGTGCGACCATTCCGACAGAAAATACCGCGACGCTGCACGAAGGCGCGAATGTCACGGCCTATTTCAACGCAGACAGAGTGATTATCGCAACGCTGTGCTGAGTGATTGACATCGGCCTGAAGAACACGTATCCCTGTTATTAATCGCTGCAGATAATGGGATACAAAATGTCATCGTTGCAAATTTCGCAAGGCACGTTTCGTCTGAGTGATACCAAAACGCTTCAGTTGAATTCGTTGACGTTAAACGCGGGTGATAGCTGGGCGTTTGTGGGGTCTAACGGCAGCGGAAAATCCGCACTGGCGCGTGCGCTCGCCGGAGAATTACCGTTACTAAAAGGCGAACGCCACAGCCAGTTCACGCGTATAACCCGTCTCTCCTTTGAGCAACTACAAAAGCTGGTCAGCGACGAATGGCAGCGTAACAACACCGATCTTCTGAGCCCAGGCGAAGACGATACCGGGCGTACTACTGCGGAAATTATTCAGGATGAGGTCAGCGATCCTGCTCGCTGTGCCGCCCTGGCACAGCAGTTTGGTATTACCTCACTGCTCAGCAGACGTTTCAAATACCTTTCCACCGGCGAAACGCGGAAAACTCTGCTCTGTCAGGCACTGATGTCTGAACCCGATTTGCTGATCCTTGATGAACCGTTTGACGGACTGGATGTGGCTTCACGTTGCCAGTTGGCAGAGCTGCTCGCAGCGTTACATCAGGCCGGTTTTACGTTAGTGCTGGTGTTAAACCGCTTCGATGAAATTCCCGAGTTCGTGCAGTTTGCCGGCGTGCTGGCCGATTGCACATTGACAGAAACTGGTGAAAAAACGGGTCTTCTGCAACAAGCGTTAATCGCCCAACTTGCCCATAGTGAACGACTTGATGGTATTACCCTGCCCGAACCGGATGAGCCTTCCGTACGTCGCATATTGTCTGAGAACGAACCGCGGATTATGCTCAACGACGGGGTCGTTTCCTATAATGATCGCCCGATTCTTCATCATCTGAGCTGGCGGGTAAACCCAGGGGAACACTGGCAGATTGTCGGTCCAAACGGTGCGGGAAAATCAACGCTGCTCAGTTTAATCACCGGCGATCATCCGCAGGGCTATAGTAATGATTTGACGCTGTTTGGCCGTCGTCGGGGTAGCGGTGAAACTATCTGGGATATCAAAAAACACATCGGTTACGTCAGCAGCAGCCTGCATCTGGATTACCGGGTAAGCACTACGGTGCGTAACGTCATTCTCTCAGGCTACTTCGATTCCATCGGTATTTATCAGGCCGTATCAGACAGACAACACAAGCTGGTACAACAGTGGCTGGATATTCTGGGAATGGATAAACGCACTGCAGACGCCCCTTTCCACAGCCTTTCCTGGGGACAACAGCGGCTGGCGCTGATTGTGCGCGCGCTGGTTAAACACCCTACGCTATTGATCCTTGATGAACCCTTGCAAGGCCTGGACCCGCTAAACCGCCAGTTGATCCGCCGCTTCGTTGATGTTCTGATCGGTGAAGGTGAAACCCAACTGCTGTTTGTTTCCCACCATGCTGAAGATGCACCCGCCTGCATTACCCACCGACTGGAGTTTGTGCCCGAAGGCGATATCTACACCTATCAACAAACATCACTGCGTTAATTTTCATGCCTGGGCGTTTGAACACGCCCTTTTTTCTGCTTTTTTTTCAGACAAACGCTGAGATAACAACCTAACGTAATGATTTAAAATAAAATAACCACTACCAATATGTGAAAATGTTAGTGTGTAAACGATTCCACTAATTTATTCCATGTCACACTTTTCACAACTTTGTTATGCTATCTTCATTACATGATATAGGCATAACGGAGCGAATTATGAGAGTATTGGTTACAGGTGGTAGCGGTTACATTGGAAGCCACACTTGTGTGCAGTTGCTTAAGAATGGCCACGACGTCGTGATCCTTGATAACCTTTGCAACAGTAAGCGCAGCGTACTGCCCGTTATTGAGCGTTTAGGTGGAAAACATCCGACCTTCGTCGAAGGTGATATCCGTAACGAAGCGCTGATCACCGAAATCCTGCACGATCATGCCATCGATACGGTCATCCACTTTGCCGGTCTGAAGGCCGTCGGCGAATCCGTTGCTAAACCGCTGGAGTACTATGACAACAACGTCAACGGCACTCTGCGTCTGGTCAATGCGATGCGCGCCGCCAACGTGAAAAACTTCATATTCAGCTCCTCCGCCACAGTCTATGGCGATCAGCCGCAAATTCCTTACGTTGAAAGCTTCCCGACCGGTACACCACAAAGTCCGTACGGCAAAAGTAAGCTGATGGTGGAACAGATCCTGACCGATCTGCAAAAAGCACAACCTGAGTGGAGCATCGCGTTGTTACGCTATTTCAATCCGGTTGGCGCACATCCGTCAGGAGACATGGGCGAAGACCCGCAAGGCATCCCTAACAATCTGATGCCTTACATCGCGCAGGTTGCCGTGGGCCGCCGTGAGTCTCTGGCCATATTTGGTAATGACTACCCGACCGAAGACGGTACCGGCGTTCGCGATTACATCCACGTGATGGATCTTGCCGACGGTCACGTTGTCGCAATGGAAAAACTGGCGGGCAAACAAGGGGTACATATTTACAACCTTGGCGCTGGCGTTGGTAGTAGTGTACTGGATGTGGTCAACGCCTTCAGCAAAGCCTGCGGTAAGCCAGTGAACTACCATTTTGCTCCGCGCCGCGACGGCGATCTGCCTGCCTACTGGGCCGATGCCAGCAAAGCAGACCGCGAACTTAACTGGCGCGTGACGCGTACACTGGATGAAATGGCACAAGATACCTGGCACTGGCAATCACGCCATCCACAGGGATATTCGGATTAAGGACCAATCATGACGCAATTCAATCCTGTCGATCATCCACATCGCCGTTTTAACCCGCTCACCGGGCAGTGGATCCTCGTTTCACCGCATCGCGCCAAACGCCCATGGCAAGGGGCGCAGGAAACTCCGTCTAAGCAGGTACTGCCCGCGCATGATCCGGACTGCTTCCTGTGCGCGGGCAATACGCGCGTTACCGGTGACAAAAACCCGGATTACACCGGGACCTATGTCTTCACTAATGACTTTGCGGCTCTCATGTCTGATACCCCGGACGCGCCGGACAGTCACGATCCGTTGATGCGTTGCCAGAGCGCACGCGGTACCAGCCGCGTGATCTGCTTCTCGCCCGATCACAGTAAAACGCTGCCAGAGCTCAGCGTCCCTGCGCTGACAGAAATTGTACAGACATGGCAGGAACAAACCGCAGAGTTAGGCAAAACCTATCCCTGGGTGCAGGTATTTGAAAATAAAGGCGCAGCGATGGGCTGCTCGAACCCGCACCCCCACGGACAAATTTGGGCCAACAGTTTCCTGCCCAACGAAGCCGAACGTGAAGATCGCCTACAGAAAGCGTACTTCACTGAACAGGGCACGCCAATGCTCGTTGATTACGTCCAGCGAGAACTGGCGGACGGCAGCCGTACGGTCGTAGAAACCGAGCACTGGCTGGCGGTTGTCCCTTACTGGGCTGCATGGCCGTTCGAAACGCTGCTGCTGCCGAAAGCGCATGTCCTGCGTATTACCGATTTGACCGACGAACAGCGTGCTGACCTGGCGCTGGCGTTGAAAAAACTGACCAGTCGTTATGACAACCTGTTCCAGTGCTCTTTCCCCTACTCTATGGGCTGGCACGGCGCGCCGTTTAACGGCGAAGAGAATGGTCACTGGCAGTTGCACGCACACTTTTACCCGCCGCTGCTGCGTTCCGCGACCGTACGTAAGTTTATGGTTGGTTACGAAATGCTGGCTGAAACCCAGCGCGACCTGACGGCAGAGCAAGCGGCTGAGCGACTGCGTGCGGTCAGCGACATCCATTTTCGCGAATCCGGAGTTTAAATAATGAGTCTGAAAGAAAAAACACAATCTCTGTTTGCAGAAACGTTTGGCTACCCTGCCACCCATACTATTCAGGCTCCGGGTCGCGTAAACCTGATAGGCGAACACACCGATTATAACGACGGCTTCGTTCTGCCCTGCGCCATCGACTATCAAACCGTCATCAGTTGTGCGCCGCGCGATGATAGAAAAGTTCGCGTGATCGCCGCTGATTACGACAATCAGATTGATGAGTTCTCACTCGATGCGCCGATTATCGCCCACGATAGCCAGCAATGGTCGAACTACGTGCGTGGCGTGGTGAAGCATCTACAAAAACGCAGTAATGCCTTTGGCGGCGCAGATCTGGTGATCAGCGGTAATGTCCCGCAAGGCGCGGGTCTAAGCTCTTCCGCCTCGCTGGAAGTGGCTGTGGGCACCGTGTTCCAGCAGCTCTATCACCTGCCGCTCGACGGCGCGCAGATCGCCCTGAACGGCCAGGAAGCGGAAAACCAGTTTGTCGGCTGTAACTGCGGCATTATGGACCAGCTCATCTCCGCGCTGGGCAAGAAAGATCATGCGCTGCTGATCGATTGCCGTACGCTGGGCACCAAAGCCGTTTCCATGCCGGAAGGTGTGGCGGTGGTGATCATCAACAGTAACTTTAAACGTACGCTGGTTGGCAGTGAGTACAACACCCGTCGCGAACAGTGTGAAACCGGCGCGCGTTTCTTCCAGCAGCCAGCGCTGCGTGATGTCAGCCTTGAAGAGTTTAACGCCGTCGCCCACGAGCTGGATCCGATTGTCGCCAAACGCGTCCGCCACGTCATCACGGAAAATGCGCGTACCGTTGAAGCAGCACAGGCGCTGGAAAAAGGCGATCTGCTACGCATGGGCCAACTGATGGCGGAATCTCACGCCTCAATGCGCGATGACTTTGAAATTACCGTGCCGCAAATTGATACGCTGGTAGAGATTGTCAAAGCGACCATCGGCGATAAAGGCGGTGTACGCATGACCGGTGGCGGCTTCGGCGGCTGCATCGTGGCGCTGATCCCACAAGATTTGGTGCCTGCCGTGAAGCAGGCTGTCGCCGGGCAGTACGAAGCAAAAACCGGTATCAAAGAAACATTCTACGTCTGCAAACCCTCACAAGGAGCCGGACAATGTTAAACGAAATCCCCGTGCAGGCTCCGGACGGTCAGCCGTTTCGCCTGCTCACCCTGCGCAATGACGCAGGGATGGTGGTCACGCTGATGGACTGGGGCGCAACCCTGCTGTCTGCCCGTATTCCGCTCAGCGATGGTAGCGTGCGCGAAGCATTACTCGGTTGCGCCAGCCCGGAACAATACCCACAACAGGCCGCATTTTTGGGGGCCTCGATTGGCCGCTACGCTAACCGTATCGCCAACAGCCGCTATACTTTTGCCGGCGAAACCGTTGAATTAATACCAAGCCAGGGCGACAACCAGCTGCACGGCGGGCCGGACGGTTTCGACAAACGTCGCTGGCAGATAGTCAATCAGAATGACCGTCAGGTGCTGTTCGCCTTAACGTCTGACGATGGCGATCAGGGCTTTCCGGGTCACCTCTGCGCCACCGCGCAATATCGCCTGACCGATGATAACCGTATTTCGATTACCTACCGTGCGACAGTGGATAAGCCCTGTCCGGTGAATCTGACGAATCACGTTTATTTCAACCTCGACGGCGACAAAACGGATGTCCGCCCGCACAAGCTGCAGATTCTGGCCGATACGTACCTGCCGGTTGATGAAATGGGTATCCCGCATGACGGACTGAAACCCGTGGCGGGCACCTCGTTCGATTTCCGTGCACCTAAACGCATCGACAGCGAGTTTCTGACCGATGACGATCAGCGCAAGGTGAAAGGTTACGATCACGCTTTCTTGTTACAGACGCAAGGCGATGCCCGCAAACCGGTCGCCATGGTCTGGTCCCAGGATGAAAAACTGCAAATGGAGGTCTACACCTCTGCCCCGGCATTGCAGTTCTATTCCGGTAACTTCCTCGGCGGCACACCATCCCGTGGGCCTGACGCCTACGAAGACTGGCAAGGACTGGCGCTGGAAAGTGAGTTTCTGCCTGACAGCCCAAATCATCCGGAATGGCCGCAGCCAGACTGCTTCCTGCGACCGGGCGAAGAATACGCCAGCGTGACGGAATACCGGTTTATTCCTGCCTGATAGTTAACCGTGACGAGCCGATACCCGGCTCGTCATTTATCCCCACGCGAGATCCGCTCAAAACCACACCACTCAAAGACAAAATCGCAACCTTGAGTTCACAAGAACCTTACACTGTGCCGCTATTTTCGCTATGGTTATGCGTAAGCATTGCCGCTGACACTTTACGGCAATATAATGAGAATTATTATCATTCAATATGATTTATAGGAGTGAGTGTATGGCTGTAACTAAGCTGGTTCTGGTACGTCATGGTGAAAGTCAGTGGAACAACGAAAACCGCTTTACCGGTTGGTATGATGTTGACCTGTCTGAAAAAGGCGTGGGCGAAGCAAAAGCGGCAGGTAAACTGCTGAAAGAGGAAGGCTACAGCTTCGATTTTGCTTATACCTCTGTGCTGAAACGTGCCATCCACACCCTGTGGAATGTCCTGGACGAACTGGATCAGGCCTGGCTGCCGGTTGAGAAATCCTGGAAACTAAACGAACGTCATTACGGCGCACTGCAGGGGCTGAACAAAGCCGAAACTGCTGAAAAATACGGTGACGAGCAGGTTAAGCAATGGCGTCGTGGCTTTGCGGTCACCCCACCGGAACTGACTAAAGATGACGAGCGCTATCCGGGTCACGATCCGCGTTATGCCAAACTAACCGACAAAGAACTTCCGGTCACCGAAAGCCTGGCACTGACTATCGATCGCGTTATCCCTTACTGGAATGAAACCATTCTGCCGCGCATGAAAAGCGGTGAGCGCGTCATTATTGCCGCTCACGGTAACTCCCTGCGTGCGCTGGTGAAATACCTGGATAACATGGGCGAAGATGAGATCCTCGAACTGAACATCCCGACCGGTGTACCGCTGGTGTATGAGTTCGACGAAAACTTCAAGCCGATCAAACATTACTATCTGGGTAACGCTGACGAGATCGCAGCAAAAGCTGCAGCGGTAGCCAACCAGGGTAAAGCGAAGTAATTTCATCAGGCCTACAAGCTTGCTTGTAGGCCTGATTACTCTGTTTTTTATGCCACTTTACCAGCTGTAACGGACGTCCAGGCTACCGTTGAGATCGCCATAATCATTACGTCCCTTTTGCCCAGCAACCTGACCCGTGATGCTCCACTGGCTATTCAGATTCGCCTGAATACCTACTTTCACCTCGGCGCGATCTGCCGGAAGATCCTGCTTCACCTGCGCGCCATCAAACGAAACGGCAACATCATCGCTGGTGTGTAACCAGTTCACCTCCGCAAACGGCTGGATAACCGACGTGGTATTCTTGTGCAGCTTGCCATCTACCCGCAGTCCGAGACGCGTGTTCCAGCTGTCACCGTTTTGTCCGTCAATACGCGTTCCATTCTGCACAACCGCGTCCGCTTTATATTGCTGCCATGTCACCTGAGCCTGTGGCGTCAGGCTGACAGTGTTCAGGTTTTCAAGTCCGATGTCGTACCGATAACCCGTTTCCAGAGAAACAGCGCTGGCTGTCGAATCATAATCCTTTGAACCCACGTCGCCGTTATTTACGCTGTTATTGTAGAGGCCGTACTGGTACCAGCTATCCACATACAGCCCGCTATGGTCCTTCGCATCCGCAAACCAGGTGGCATAAGCCCCAAGATTGTAACCGGCTACGTTACCACTGGCAGAGAACTGGCTCCCATCCGCCCCTCGGTTACCGGTGCTGTCCGTATCGGCGTTGATATAGCTCACCATCAGCCCTGCTTTCAGGCTCTGCACGCTATCATCCCAGCTCAGTATATCGCCGCCAATCTGGAGCTGAGAATAGTTGTTGTCAATATCCACATGACCGTTTGCAGCCTGTGATGATGCATCACCTGCTTTAAAGCGCATCCACATACTGCCGTCATCGGTACGTAACTGGCTGCCTTCGCGGTCATAAAGGGTCTGCATTTGCAGATTACGCGCCATCCACTGGTTGCCGAGATAGGCGCCGATATCAGCGCGATACTGAGGGTCCACAGGGACGGCATTGCCACCGTCATCCGGATTAACCGGAGTGACATCGCCACCATCGTCAGGATTAACCGGGGTAACGGTCTGCGAGCGCAAATACCAGTCACCACCGTCCTGATACAAGCGGTATTCATACAATCCGACCTGAACCTGGTTGCCTTGGGTGAAGACGCCGTCAGACTGACCGCCGACATCTATCACCTCGATCCCCTGCGTGGTGAGGGCTCCGTCCCCGCCAGTATTAGTAACAAAGACAGTGGTCGTGCCTGCGGTATCGCCGGAAATGAGGAGCTTATCCGTCGGGGAGGCATCATCCCCCAGCTGTGTATTAAGGGAGAGCGTGCCATTATTACCGGTGTAATTGCCGTTAATGGTGAGGGTGTGACCGGTCTCATTGCTTTGACTGATGGCGATGTTGCCAGCATTCGAGACATCATCATTGATAACGCCGGTACCGCCGAGGGTTGCCCCAGCAGCGACGCTGACAGAGCCGGAAGGTAGGTAGCCCATTAACTGCGAAGATGAGCCAGATACTGTGGGGACGCCGATAACGGCAGAATCAGCGAGCCAGAGGGTGCCTTCGTCGACAAGCGTGTCACCAGCGTAAGTGTTGTTACCGGTAAGCAGCAACGTACCCTGCCCGGTTTTTTGCAGGGACCCAATGCCCTGAATGCTGTTGCTCTCGGTACGGGAGGCTCCCGCGTCGAGGTCATAATCCAGGATCCCACTGTTGGTGATAACACCGGTTACGGCATTAACGATGGCGCCGGTTTTAATCAGGGTAGTACCTTCAAGGATGGCATAATCTGATTCCAGCCAGAGTGAGCCGCCGCTGTTGACGGTAGTGTTGCTGGCGAAACTGGCTGTTTCTCCGCCGTCCACGTGTGTGCTAAGTACCAGCGTCCCCCCCTGATTTACAGTCGTGTTTTTAACGATACCATAGACTTCCTGCACACCCTTGTTATTGATGGTCGCACCGCTGGATAACCCAAAAACGTGTTCCGTTCCGCCAGCATTGATGACGGAATCCACTGCGGTTCCGTACACATCGTTTCTTGCTCCCGAATTGATGGTAGTGTGTTCTGCTGTACCATAGACATCCTGTTGGCCTTTTCCGCTCAGCACGGCATTCACGGAGGTGCCATTCTCCTGAATCTGGAGAGTGCCTCCCGTTACCTGCGCATCCTGAGACAGTCCGCCGTCCATGACATACTGCCACCCGCCTTCTATCGTCGTATTGAAGGCGCTGCCGTAGACATCCTGAAAGTCATCTGTGGTATTCAGGGTCTCTCCACTAACGGACTCACCGGCCGCAACAGTCGGGGTATAATCCGCCATCGCCGGACCAGAGAGTAACCCCAGCAGCGTGGCGATGCCTGCCGCCCTGGCCTGGTTTTTTATCTGACTGTCACCCTGTGCAAATTCAGAAGCCACGACATACATATTACGCGCGGTATTCCAGACGATGTTAAAGCTTTTATTCATATTCATCCCTTTATATTTATATAAAATCCTGGGAATATGATAACCCTGGATTTAATATATTTATTACAGGAATGATAAAATTAGGAATATATTTATATTCACCTTAGAAATATATTGAGTATATAAAATAAAATTAGCTTATTAATATTAATTAAAAAAACCGGCCTGATTCGCCGGTTTTTATAAGGGAGGATGATAACTTTAACCGCGACGCGCCTTGACCGCATCCGCCAGCTGGCGCAGCACTGCATCGGTGTCTTCCCAACCAATGCAGGCATCAGTAATGCTTTTGCCGTAGGTCAGCGGCTCACCGCTATCCGGGTTCTGATTACCCTCGACCAGATGGCTTTCGATCATCACGCCAATAATCGCTTTTTCGCCGCCAGCGACTTGTCCACAAACGTCTTTCGCAACATCCATCTGCTTTTTGAACTGCTTGCTGGAGTTGGCATGGCTAAAGTCAATCATCACTTGCGCAGAGAGTCCTGCTTTAATCAGACCTTCTTTTACATCTGCGACGTGCTGAGCGCTGTAGTTTGGCTCTTTGCCGCCGCGCAGAATAATATGGCAATCGCCATTACCGCTGGTATTCACGATCGCCGAATGACCCCATTTGGTCACGGACAGGAAGCAGTGTGGCGCTCCTGCGGCGTTGATTGCATCAATCGCGACTTTGATCGTGCCATCGGTACCGTTTTTAAAACCAACCGGGCAAGACAGACCCGATGCCAGCTCGCGGTGTACCTGGGACTCAGTGGTACGCGCCCCGATCGCGCCCCAACTCATCAGGTCGGCGAGGTATTGCGGCGTGATCATGTCGAGGAATTCACCCGCAGCCGGCAATCCGCTGTCGTTGATATCCAGTAGCAATTTACGTGCAATGCGCAGCCCATCGTTGATCTGGAAGCTGTTGTCCATGTGCGGATCGTTGATCAGCCCCTTCCAGCCGACGGTGGTACGCGGCTTTTCAAAATAGACGCGCATGACGATTTCAAGCTCGCCTTTTAACTCTTCGCGCAGCGCCAGCAGGCGAGCGGCGTACTCTTTGGCGGCTGCCGGATCATGAATAGAGCACGGCCCAATCACCACTAACAGGCGATCGTCGCTCCCTTTCAGAATTTTATGAATCGCCTTACGGGCATGAGCCACCGTGTTTGCGGCATTTTCAGTAGCGGGGAATTTTTCCAGCAGTGCGACTGGCGGTAATAACTCGTTGATCTCTTTGATGCGTAAATCGTCGTTCTGATAATTCATGATTATTCCAGCGTTGCCATACTTATATAAATGAATGCAATCCCTCCAATCTATATCTTCAGTCATAAAGTGTAAACGGGGTTTTACAGTACGAACCGTGTTATCCCGGGATTACGCAAAAAAACGCAAGAATGTAGCGAATAATGAGATCCAAACCGCAAATTCCAACTGTAATTGCGGATTTTATTATTATTTTCAAAATTCTGTGCTGGCTATCGATGCACATTGTGGATTTTTACCCACTGTACTGTAAGGCAATGCCCAATATTTACGTGGCTGATAACGGGAGAATAGAAGCTCTCCTTTTTAATTTTATCCCCCCAAAAACGGTATGATGTCATACAGTAAAGGTGAGAATAACAAAGGGATGGCACAATGGCGCACTCACATACTCATACTTCCCCTGACCAGCCAAAGGATAATAACGCCCGTCGACTGCTGTTCGCCTTCTGCATTACAGCGGGGTTCATGCTGGTTGAAGTGGTGGGAGGGATACTCTCCGGCTCGCTGGCCTTGCTGGCTGACGCCGGGCATATGCTTACGGATGCAGCAGCACTGCTTTTCGCGCTGCTGGCCGTCCGGTTTTCCCACCGACCGCCCACAATACGACACACCTTCGGCTGGCTGAGGCTCACGACGCTGGCCGCGTTTGTTAATGCCATCGCATTGGTCGTGATCACCATTTTAATCGTCTGGGAAGCCATTGAGCGCTTCCAGACACCTCGTCCCGTGGCTGGCGGCATGATGATGGTTATAGCTGTCGCGGGTTTACTCGCCAACGTGCTGGCTTTTTGGGTTTTACATCGCGGCAGTGAAGAGAAAAACCTCAACGTCCGCGCCGCAGCGTTGCATGTAATGGGGGATTTACTCGGCTCGGTCGGGGCGATCATCGCTGCGCTGATTATTATCTGGACGGGCTGGACCCCTGCGGATCCTATTCTCTCTATTCTGGTTTCCGTACTGGTGCTGCGCAGTGCCTGGCGATTGTTAAAAGATAGCGTCAATGAATTGCTGGAGGGCGCACCTCATGCGCTGGATATCGCTGCCCTACAGCGACATCTCAGCCGGGATATTCCCGAAGTTCGCAATGTGCACCATGTCCACGTCTGGATGGTGGGTGAAAAGCCGGTCATGACGCTGCATGTGCAGGTGATCCCACCGCACGATCACGATGCGTTGCTGGAGCGTATTCAGCATTTCCTTATCCATCACTACCAGATTGAACACGCGACGATCCAGATGGAGTATCAGCCATGCAATGGGCCGGACTGCCACCTGTATCAGGGCGTGTCCGGCCATTCACATCATCACCATTAATGAGACAGCGCGTGGGAACCTCGTTCACGCGCGCTGTTAATCCACATCCTGCTCCCGTTGAGGGCGATAACCGTCAGGATCATGTATTCCAGCGACATGGCATACACCCCTTGCAGGGCAAAGATCACCACGCTGATTACGTTGATGATTACCCACAGCAGCCAGTTTTCAACGTATTTGCGCGTCATCAGGATCATCGCCACAATCGATAGCACCATCATGCAGGAATCCCAGAACGGGAACGCATCGGGTTGCAGTTCAGGCACAGCAATCTGTAACCCCAATGTCTGCATTATGTTGACCGCAATGCGAGTCAGGAACGCAAATACCGGATCGATATAGACCGACATCAGGCCGATCGCTACCACGCAGGCCGCCAGCCAGCCCAGCGCTTTTGGTAACGGTAGCCAGCGAATTTTAAGTTCCGCTTCATGCTGGCTGGTTTGCCGGGACCAGGCGTACCAGCCGTAGATGTTGGCGGCAAAGAAAAAGACTTGCAGCAACAGGCTGGCATAAAGCTGGATCTGAAAGAAGATAATCGCAAACAGCGTGACGTTTATCAGGCCGAAGAAGTAATTGCTTATTTTCTCAAGGCTCGCCAGGCCAATACACAGCAACCCGGCAATCGTCCCCACGGCTTCGATCCACGACAGATCGTAACCACCCGCGCCAATCGGAATATGTACCAGGATGTTCTGCGTGCTAAAAAAGTCCATCTTTTCCCCCAGAGCAAAAATAAATAATTAAGCTCGAAGTGTAGCCGCAAATTCCAACATGCGGTTTAACGGCAACAACGCCCCTTCTCGCAGCGCAGCATCAACATGTATCTCATGAGCCGCTCCGCCTTGTTCTAGGCCCTCAGCAATCGCCTTGAGGCCGTTCATCGCCATCCACGGACAATGCGCACAGCTGCGACAGGTTGCCCCCTCACCGGCTGTCGGCGCTTCAAGCAATTCTTTATCCGGAACGGCCTGCTGCATTTTGTAAAAAATGCCCCGGTCAGTCGCCACAATCAGCTGTTGATGCGGTAACGATTTAGCTGCGTTGATTAACTGGCTGGTTGAGCCAACCGCATCGGCCATATCAACGATAGACTGAGGGGACTCCGGGTGCACCAACACCGCAGCATCAGGGTAAAGCCCCTTCATGCGTGTTAAAGCCTGAGTTTTAAATTCGTCGTGGACGATACAGGCCCCCTGCCAACAAAGAACGTCTGCACCGGTCTGTTTTTGCACGTAGTTGCCCAGATGTCTGTCCGGGGCCCAGATGATTTTTTCACCTAAACTATCAAGGTGCTCAATAAGTTCTACCGCGATACTGGACGTGACAACCCAGTCCGCTCGCGCTTTAACGGCAGCGGAGGTATTGGCGTAAACCACCACGGTACGATCAGGATGCGCATCGCAAAACGCGCTGAAAGCATCAATCGGACAACCCAGATCTAATGAACATTCCGCCTGTAAGGTCGGCATCAGGATAGTCTTTTCCGGACTGAGAATTTTGGCGGTTTCTCCCATAAACCTTACGCCCGCAACCAGCAGCGTAGAGGCAGAATGTTTTGCACCAAACCGCGCCATCTCCAGCGAATCTGAGATACAGCCACCGGTCTCTTCGGCCAACTGCTGAATTTCAGGGTCGGTGTAATAGTGCGCGACCATGACGGCATCACGCTCTTTCAGCAGACGTTTAATTTTCTCTCGATAAAATTGCTTTTCATCCGCACTCAGCAGCGCTGGCTTCGGCGGAAACGGATAAATTGCTGCTTCTGGATCAAACATCACGCTCATCTTGCTTTCTCGTTTTACTGGCTTAACGAAATAACCGATTAAAAGCGTGACGCACGCCATATTCGGTTAGAATTGTTTTGTATGCTAAACAAGATAGCGGATTGGTGTAGAAAAGTCACAAGAATTGCGTGTGATGCATGCCGAATGGCACTGACGTCTTATCCGGCCTACATGAGTCGTGTCGTCTGTAGGGCTGATAAGCGAAACACATCAGGCAAGCAGGTTCGAATCAAAAATCCTGCGCATAGCAAAAAGGCGCCTTTAGGGCGCCTTTTTACACTGGTGGGGCGTGCAGGATTCGAACCTGCGACCAATTGATTAAAAGTCAACTGCTCTACCAACTGAGCTAACGCCCCCATATGGGGTTTACTGCTTTACTCTTTTCAGGAACCCACCACAATATTGGTGGGGCGTGCAGGATTCGAACCTGCGACCAATTGATTAAAAGTCAACTGCTCTACCAACTGAGCTAACGCCCCATTTGGGTGTTGCCTGAAAATTTTTTACTCGGAACCACCAAAATAGTGGTGGGGCGTGCAGGATTCGAACCTGCGACCAATTGATTAAAAGTCAACTGCTCTACCAACTGAGCTAACGCCCCGAGTGGTGGGTGATGACGGGATCGAACCGCCGACCCCCTCCTTGTAAGGGAGGTGCTCTCCCAGCTGAGCTAATCACCCGATACTACGCTGGATACTACTTACTAACTGAGTTAGTGGTGGGTCGTGCAGGATGACTCGACTTCGTCTCGCCCTACGGGCCGTTGCTTACGCAACGTTATCCTTCACGTTTTACAATCGCGTTCCACCTTAGCGATTGGTGGGTCGTGCAGGATTCGAACCTGCGACCAATTGATTAAAAGTCAACTGCTCTACCAACTGAGCTAACGACCCACTTTTGCGCTGCTTTTGGTTTGTTTGATATCCCTTGGCAACGGCGGCATATATTACTGATTTCAGATTTTAGCGCAACAAAAATTTCGATGTAAATTACTCAACTGCTTAGGAATCACACGACGCGACCAGAAATAACACGATTTCTGGTCGCATGGTGTGCATTACATCGCGCCAAGGCGTTTTTGCGCTTGTTTCGCGCCATCAGTACCAGGGTATTTAGTGATAACCTGCTGATAAACCGCTTTCGCTTTTGCTGTGTCACCCTTGTCCTGCATGATGACGCCGACTTTGTACATCGCGTCTGCAGCCTTCGGTGATTTCGGGAAGTTTTTAACTACGGATGCAAAATAGAACGCTGCATCATCTTTTTTACCCTTGTTGTAATTCAACTGACCGAGCCAGTAATTCGCATTGGGCAGGTAAGTAGAATCCGGGTACTTTTTGATGAAGTTCTGAAATGCAACGATCGCATCATCCTGACGGGATTTATCCTGCACCAGGGCGATTGCCGCATTGTAATCAGTATTCGCATCGCCAGTTTGCGCCGGTGCGCCTGACGAAGCTGCAGCACCCGCATCGGGTGCCGGGGTTGCCGCCCCACTCTGATCGCCAGCCGCAGATTGCGCCGCAGGCGCGCTACCGCTGCCAAGATTATTCATCTGCAGCAATATCTGTTTTTGGCGTTCAACAACCTGATTCAGCTGATACTGACTTTCCTGAATTTGACCACGCAGGGCATCAATATCGGACTGATTATCGGAGAGTTGTTGCTGGAGTTGGGTTAAAAGCTGACTGTGAGCGTTAGAAATACGCTCGAGTTGAGTGACGCGGTCTTCGACCGAGCCAGAGCCGACACTACTGATTGGCGCCTGAGCAAAAGCGGCCCAGGGGGCCGCTATGCCAACCAGTAACGACAGACTCAACAGGTGATGTCTGAAGTTACTGCTCATGCAATTCTCTTAGTAAACCAGTACGGCGCGACGGTTTTTGGCGTAAGCCGCTTCGTCATGACCCAGTACTGCAGGTTTTTCTTTACCGTAAGAAACGATGGAGATCTGGTCAGCAGAAACGCCTTTACCCTGCAGGTACATCTTAACGGCGTTAGCACGACGTTCACCCAGGGAGATGTTGTACTCAGGCGTACCACGTTCGTCCGCATGACCTTCTACGGTGACTTTGTAAGACGGGTTGCTACGCAGGAAGTTAGCGTGCGCATCCAACATTGCAGCGAAGTCAGAACGGATATCGTACTTATCCAGATCGAAATAAACGATGTTGTTCTGCTGCAGCTGTTGCATCTGCAGACGCGCTTGCTCTTCGGAGGACATGTTGCCGCTACCGTTTGCATCCATACCAGTGCCGGCACCCAGCATGCCTTCGCTGCCGTCATTGCTGGCGTTCTTGTTAGAAGAACATGCCGCAATAGCCATAACAGGCAGAGCAATCATCAGCCCTTTCAGCACTTTGTTCAGTTGCATTTCAATGATTCCTTTATTAATCAATTATTTATTATCACAGATACGGCGACCAGGCAGGGAATTTAACCTGACCATCAGTTGCCGGAAGACGCGCTTTGAAACGCCCATCTGTAGAAACCAAATTCAGCACGGATCCCATCCCCTGAGAAGAGCTGTAGATTACCATAGTGCCGTTAGGTGCCAGACTTGGCGTTTCGTCCAGGAACGTTGACGACAGAACTTGTACGCCACCCGCTACCAGATCTTGTTTGGCAATGTGCTGCTGACCATTAGCCGAGCTTACCATTACCATAAACTTACCGTCGCTGCTGACATCAGCATCCTGGTTTTGTGAACCTTCCCAGGTAATACGCTGCGGAGCACCGCCGTTGACGTTAACTTTATACACCTGCGGACGACCGGCCTGGTCAGACGTAAAGGCCAGGTTTTGGCTGTCCGGGAACCAGGTAGGTTCCGTGTTGTTGCTACGACCATCAGTGACCTGACGGATCTGACCGGAACCGATGTCCATAACGTACAGATTCAGGCTACCGGTTTTAGACAGGGCAAATGCCAGTTTGCTGCCATCCGGAGAAAACGCAGGTGCACCGTTGTGACGCGGGAACGAGGCAACCTGACGCACTGCGCCGTTGGACAACGTCTGAATAACCAGCGCTGAACGACCGCTTTCGAAGGTAACGTAGGCCAGTTTAGAACCGTCCGGAGACCACGCCGGAGACATCAGCGGCTGCGGAGAGCGGTGAACGACAAACTGGTTGTAACCATCGTAGTCAGACACACGTAATTCGTACGGGAACTGACCACCGTTCGTCTGAACAACATACGCGATACGAGTACGGAATGCGCCCTTAATACCAGTCAGTTTTTCAAAAACTTCGTCACTTGCGGTATGGCCCGCATAACGCAGCCACTGCTTGTTCACTTTATATGTGTTCTGTGCCAGTACGGTACCTGGTGCGCCACCGGTATCAACCAGTTGATATGCAACGCTATAGGAACCATCCGGGTTTGGCGTAACCTGGCCAACCACTACGGCATCAATACCCAGGGCAGACCATGCAGCAGGCTGAACTTCAGCCGCAGTCCCCGGCTGCTGCGGCAGGCGAGAACGGTCTAATGGGTTAAATTTACCGCTGTTACGCAGGTCAGCACCTACGATACCACCGATATCTTCAGGTGCGGCGCCCGGCCCTGCCCACTGGAACGGGACAACACCAATCGGGCGTGCCGAGTCCACCCCTTGGGTGATCTCGATACGTACTTCTGCATGCAGCACTGCTGCCCACAGCATCAGAAAACCAAATGCTACTCGTAATGCCTGCTTCATCATATCTCCCTTATCTGGACGGAACGCCCACGATAATTTAGCAGAATGTTAACAAACTCAAATACACAAAACTACCAGAACTCTGTCTCAACCTTAGACTGTTTCCCCCGATTCCTCAGGGGTCGTTATTACAGTTTAAAGTCCAGTTTGGCATCTTTTACTTTTTCATAAACAGCCTGGCTAGGCGGCTTAGGAATTCTGGCTGTTTTCGCAGCCGTCAGCGCAGCCTGGCACAATGCCGGATCCCCGCCCTCTTCGGTCACATCCAGTAGCAGACCATCAGGCGCTAACTTGATATGTAATACGCAGGATTTACCCGCATACAAATCGGCGCCATACAGACGACTCTGAATCGCATTACGAATTTGAGATGCGTAAGCACTGATATCAGCGCCAGATGCACCGCCATTTGCACCACTTGTACCACTATCTTTCGCCGGTTGGCCGTTTCCTTTCGCTCCACCGCCCGATTTCGGTGCATTCTTACCGGAGCTTAAGTCACCTAATAAGTCGTCAACACCCGAAGCGGCAGCGGCTTTTTCGGCAGCGGCTTTTTTCGCAGCAGCGGCTTTATCTGCCGCAGCTTTCTTATCGGCAGCAGCTTTCTCGGCTGCAGCCTTTTTATCTGCTGCAGCTTTTTCAGCAGCAGCTTTCTTGTCAGCGGCAGCCTTTTCAGCAGCGGCAGCTTTCGCGGCGGCGGCTTTTTCTGCTTTCTCAGCGGCAGCTTTCTCGGCTGCTGCTTGCTTAGCGGCTTCAGCTTGAGCTTTCTTCGCAGCGTCCGCGGCTGCCTTAGCAGCTTGTGCTTCGGCAACCTTCTTAGCATCGGCAGCCGCTTTTGCAGCTTCCGCCTCAGCTTTCTTCTGTGCATCAGCAGCGGCTTTCTTCGCGGCATCTGCCGCTTGTTTCGCCTGAGCATCTGCTTTAGCTTTCGCATCTGCAGCAGCCTTCGCCGCAGCCTCTTCAGCCTGCTTTTGTTGCTCCTGTGCTTTCGCCGCAGCGGCTTCAGCCTGTTTCTGCTGTTCCGCCTGCTCGCGTACTTTTTCCTGCGCCGCTAAACGTTCTTTTTCCAGCTGTTTCAGACGCTCTTGCTCTGCCGCCTGCTTCTCACGAAGCTCCTCGGCCTGCTGCTGCGCCTGTTTCTCACGCTGTTCTTCTGCACGTTTCGCACTTGCCTGCTGTTGCTGCTGCCTGTCGTACTGTTGAACAACAGCACCAGGATCGACCATAACGGCGTCGATGGACGAACCGCCACCGCCGCCGGCTGAAGCATCAATGTGCTCATCGAACGAACTCCAGATCAGCGCTGCAAATAAAATGACATGCAGCACCGCTGAAATAATTATCGCCCTTTTGAGCTTGTCGTTTTGTTCGGTTGCCTTTGACACTCTCGGTTCCCAAAAAACTGTTCGCCTGTTACGCGCTATCTTTCAAGCCAGCAATACGCAGTCATCAGATTGGCTGCGTCATCAAGCCAACCGATTTAACGCCTGCACTGTGTAACAAGTTCAGCGCTTTAATTATTTCATCATAAGGCACGTCTTTCGCACCACCGATTAAAAATACCGTTTTCGGATTGGTCTGCAGGCGGCTCTTCGCTTCCGCGATAACCTGCTCCGGCGGCAGCTGATCCATCCTGTCTTTTTCAACCACCACGCTGTATTGCCCAACACCGGAAACTTCAATAATGACCGGTGGCTCGTCGTTACTGCTGACGGCTTGCGATTCGGTCGCATCCGGCAGGTCGACTTCCACACTCTGCGTAATGATCGGCGCGGTTGCCATAAAGATCAGCAACAGCACCAGCAGTACGTCGAGCAACGGTACAATATTGATTTCAGACTTAAGTTCGCGACGACCTCGTCCACGCGTTCTGGCCATGGTTTACCCCTTGTTGCTCTCGCTAACGGTAAACGCCTGGCGGTGCAGAATCGCGGTGAACTCTTCCATAAAGTTGTCGTAATTCAGTTCCAGCTTGTTCACGCGCTGATTCAGTCGGTTGTAAGCCATAACCGCCGGAATTGCCGCAAACAGACCGATGGCCGTTGCAATCAACGCTTCCGCGATACCCGGTGCAACCATTTGCAGCGTCGCCTGTTTTACCGCGCCCAGCGCGATAAATGCGTGCATGATCCCCCAAACGGTACCGAACAGACCGATATACGGGCTGATGGAGCCGACAGTGCCGAGGAATGGAATATGCGTTTCCAGCGTTTCCAGTTCACGGTTCATCGAGATACGCATCGCACGGGATGCCCCCTCAACGACCGCTTCCGGCGCATGACTATTCGCCCTATGCAGACGCGCAAATTCTTTGAATCCGCTGTAGAAAATTTGCTCTGAACCCGCCAGATTATCACGACGCCCCTGGCTTTCCTGGTACAGGCGCGACAATTCAATGCCGGACCAGAACTTGTCTTCAAACGCTTCGGCTTCACGTGAAGCAGCATTAAGAATACGGGTCCGCTGGATAATAATGGCCCAGGATGCGATTGAGAAACCAATCAAAATCAACATGATAAGTTTAACCAGAAGGCTTGCCTTCAGGAACAAATCAAGGATATTCATGTCAGTCACTGCTTAAACTCCGCGACAATAGACTTGGGAAGCGCACGAGGCTTCATTTTGAGTGGATCAACGCAAACAATCAGAACTTCGGCTTCATTCAGCACGACGTTCTCTGCGTTGACAATGCGTTGCGTGAAAACCAATGAGGTGCCACGCATTGACGTAATTTCGGTTTGGACTTCGAGCATATCGTCAAGCCGGGCAGGCGCAAAATACTCCAGGGTCATCTTGCGCACCACAAAGGCTACACGTTCGGCCAACAGAACCTGCTGACTAAAGTGATGATGACGCAGCATCTCTGTGCGTGCTCTTTCATAAAAAGCGACGTAGCTGGCGTGATAAACCACCCCACCGGCATCGGTGTCTTCATAATAGACACGAACCGGCCATCGAAAAATATACTTATTCATTCTTACTGCCTCTTTGTTGGCTTCGCCCACTCACACCGGTCGCTTAACGTTGTAAGCGCCTGGTGACTCGCGTTCTTGCCGCCGCGATGCATCAAGAATGTCGTTGTATATCGCGCTGTCTTCACTTTACATCCCGGTAATGCAATTAGGTTAGTGCTTTCAAACTTCGCTACTATACGCGCGGGAATGGTGCTTTGGAATGGGGGAAAGTAAACGGAGAGTAAAAAATTATGGGCTTATGCAAGCCCATAAATATTTAAGGATGTTTCTTATTCAAAAGAAGAAGAAAATCAGACCAACAACGAGGACGATATCTGCGATCAGCGGGCAGAAGATGCCCTGCCAGTGTACGGCGCGAGGACGAAAGCCAACGCCGTGAATGATGCCTGCGCAGACCGCCCACATCAGCAGAAAACCATGCCAGATTTCAAGCTCACTGGTTTTGGCCGCGAAACGTGACGGATCCCAGAATATGCAGCCGGCCAATACGATTGCCAGCACAAATGAAAGCGCCCGCAAGGGGCGCTTGTCCATCGCGTTGTATACCATCGCGATAATGTTGATCATCAACTGTCTTCTTGTCCGGCCTTGCCTGATTCAACGTGCTCAAGCGCCAGCGCTGTGATTATCCCAAATGCACAGGCAAGAAGCGTTCCCAAAATCCATGCGAAATACCACATTTTAAGCTCCTTACTTAGTACAGAGAGTGGGTGTTGCTTTCAATATCTTCTTTGGTGATGCGACCAAACATCTTCCAGTAACACCAGCCGGTGTACAGCAGAATGATCGGTACGAACACACAAGCTACATACGTCATCAGATTCAGCGTCAGCTGACTGGACGTTGCATCCCACATGGTCAGACTCGCATTCATCATGGTGCTGGATGGCATCACAAACGGGAACATCGCGATACCGGCAGTCAGGATGATGCAGGCTAACGTCAGTGAGGAGAAGATGAACGCCCAGGCCCCTTTCTCCATACGGGAAGTCAGAATAGTCAGCAGCGGCAGAACCACGCCCAACGCCGGAACCAGCCACAGAATAGGTGCATTGTTAAAGTTCACCATCCATGCGCCCGCTTCACGCGCCACTTCTTTGGTCATCGGGTTAGAGGCGGCGTGGTGATCCAGTGCGGAAGTCACAACATAACCATCAATACCGTAAATAACCCAAACGCCGGCCAGTGCGAAGCAAACCAGAGTCACCAGCGCCGCAACCTGTGAGGTGGTACGTGCACGCAGATGTAGTTCGCCTACGGTACGCATCTGCAGATAGGTTGCGCCCTGAGTGATGATCATCCCTACGCTCACAACCCCTGCCAGCAGACCAAACGGATTCAGCAACTGGAAGAAGTTACCGGTGTAGTACAAGCGCATGTACTCATCCATGTGGAACGGAACACCTTGCAGCAGGTTGCCAAACGCAACACCGATAACCAGCGGCGGCACGAAGCTACCGATGAAGATGCCCCAGTCCCACATGTTGCGCCAGCGCATGTCTTCAATCTTGGAGCGGTAATCAAAACCGACCGGACGGAAGAACAAAGACGCCAGTACCAGGATCATCGCCACATAGAAACCGGAGAACGCAGCGGCATACACCATCGGCCAGGCAGCGAACAGTGCGCCACCCGCGGTGATGAGCCAAACCTGGTTACCGTCCCAGTGCGGGGCGATGGAGTTAATCATAATTCGACGCTCGGTATCATTACGACCGAGGAAACGGGTGAGCATGCCCACCCCCATGTCGAAGCCATCAGTGACCGCGAAACCAATCAGCAGAATGCCAACCAGCAGCCACCAGATAAAACGCAATACTTCATAATCGATCATTTGACGACTCCTGTCTTAGCGTGCCGGCTGAGAAGTCACAGTGGACTGCTCGTAGTGATAACGACCGGTTTTCAGGCTACTCGGCCCAAGGCGTGCGAACTTGAACATCAGATACAGTTCAGCCACCAGGAACAGGGTATACAGGCCGCAAATCAACAGCATCGAGAAGATGAGGTCGCCAGCGGTCAGCGAAGAGTTCGCTACGGCTGTTGGTAACACTTCACCAATCGCCCACGGTTGACGACCGTACTCTGCGACAAACCAACCGGATTCAATCGCAATCCACGGCAGCGGAATCGCATACAGCGCGGTGCGCAGCAGCCATTTTTTCTCGCCGATACGATTACGAATCACGGTCCAGAAGGACACAGCAATGATAGCCAGCATCAGGATGCCGCACGCCACCATAATACGGAATGCGAAGTACAGCGGTGCAACACGAGGGATAGAGTCTTTCGTGGCTTGCTGAATTTGCGCTTCGGTCGCGTCGGTGACGTTGTCCGTGTAGCGTTTCAGCAGCAGACCATAGCCCAGATCTTTCTTCATGCTGTTGAACTGGTCGCGAACAGCCTGATCGGTAGAACCTGCACGCAGTTCTTCCAGCAGTTGATACGCTTTCATCCCGTTACGGATACGCTCTTCGTGCTGCACCATCAGATCTTTCAGACCAATGACCGGTGTATCAACGGAGCGGGTAGCGATGATGCCCAGGGCATAAGGAATTTGAATCGCAAAATGGTTTTCCTGCGCATCCTGGTCCGGAATACCGAACAGCGTAAAGGATGCCGGTGCAGGTTGGGTTTCCCACTCGGCTTCAATAGCAGCAAGTTTGGTTTTCTGCACGTCGCCCATTTCGTAACCAGATTCATCACCCAGAACGATAACAGACAGAATGGCAGCCATACCAAAGCTGGCAGCGATAGCAAAAGAACGTTTAGCAAACGCGAAGTCACGGCCGCGCAGCATATAGTAGGAGCTGATACCCAGAACGAACATCGCGCCACAAACATAACCAGAAGCCACAGTGTGAACAAATTTCACCTGAGCAACCGGGTTGAGCACCAGTTCAGAGAAGCTCAGCATCTCCATACGCATGGTTTCAAAGTTGAAATCCGCAGCGATTGGGTTTTGCATCCAGCCGTTCGCAACCAGAATCCACAGTGCGGACAGGTTTGAACCTAAGGCCACCAGCCAGGTGACGCACATATGCTGGACTTTACCCAAACGGTCCCAGCCGAAGAAGAACAGACCTACAAAGGTGGATTCGAGGAAGAAGGCCATCAAACCTTCAATCGCCAGCGGCGCACCGAAAATATCCCCTACATAGTGGGAATAGTAAGACCAGTTAGTCCCGAACTGGAACTCCATGGTCAGACCGGTTGCCACACCCAGAGCGAAGTTGATACCAAACAACTTGCCCCAGAACTTGGTCATATCTTTATAAATCTGTTTGCCGGAAAGGACGTAGACCGTTTCCATGATGGCCAACAAGAACGCCATACCGAGCGTCAGTGGCACAAACAGGAAGTGGTACATCGCGGTCAAGGCAAACTGTAAGCGCGACAGTTCGACTATATCTAACATCATGACTCCTTGCTCATCGCATGAAGACTCCGAGAGTGAACCCCGTTAGAAAGGGTCACACGCATGCCCCAATACAAATTTATTTGCTTCCTTCCCCCGCTGCTCTTTCTTCTCATTTGAAGAAAGGACAATGATGAAAGGTTACAAACATGTTAATAAAACACTCAAATTGATCCCGCAATTATATTACGCCGTAAAATCCTTACAATAAACAGGTTTTTATCGAGGTAAATTTGCATTTTTCGATAGTGATCAATTTATAGCTAATTTATCACTTTCAGACCAATTTGATCTGCAGCAATTTAACCTCATTTGGTGATGTTTACCAAGTTTTAAACATTGATTTAAATCAATTTTCAATTTAAATGTTAATAGTGTTTATCGCTAGCGTGACTAGTGAACGCCATGTTAACGATATGTTTTTCAATGAGTAATTGCCGTTACTACAAATGATAGGATATTTATTTAAATCTACACGATCTTTTAACCAGTCTGGGGGACAAAATTATGGACAGATAAAGAGTCACTATTGCTGGGTAGCTCACAGTTTTTTGTTTAGCAAGTCCTGTAATCATTATTTAATACAAATCATTCATTTTAATTTTACTTATAATTAACACCACAATGTAACTATCTCAACTGGAAGCGAAGCGGCAAGCATTGACCGACGCCCTGAGGTTTGGCGATCTCCCTGCAGAGACCCGCCGTTTCGCTTAAATCATCACTGTAAGTTATCACTCCCACCACAACATCGCTTCTATGCCAAAGAATATATATATTCCGAACAATTCATTATCATTTTTATCTTAAATTTAACAAAAAAAATTTACGACATATAAGATTAATAAATAAAAAACCGTTATGCCGTTCACAAGTTATTTAGCGAATACCATTTTCGAAATTATTAAAAACACCCCTGACAAAGCCTGCGCCACAAAATAAGATTTCGATCACAAACATGGCAAGTGGTTTATTAGGTAATTCGCTAATAAATAAAATAACCAATGGAAATTAATTTATAACACATTGATTTAAATGAATTTTTGTGAAGACAAAATATAACAATCATTTTGCGCAGGATATTTTGAAAATAGATCAATTGCTTCCTTTTCCGCTTCCACAGAAACTCCAACCCTATTAAAAGGTTGTCAAAACCCATGCTCTAAATATTAGAAAACAATTTTCACTTATTGACCATCAGCCCTACAGAGGATTACCCATGAAGAAATCTACACTTGTTATTGGCGTCATCGGTGCTGACTGCCATGCAGTAGGCAATAAAGTTCTGGATCGCGTTTTTACTGCTCATGATTTTCACGTAATCAACCTCGGGGTGATGGTGAGCCAGGATGAATATATTGATGCCGCGATTGAAACAGGCGCTGATGCCATCGTGGTGTCTTCCATCTACGGCCACGGCGACATTGACTGCCTCGGCTTGCGTGAGCGCTGTATTGAACGTGGCCTCGGCGACATCCTGTTGTACGTCGGCGGCAACCTGGTCGTCGGAAAACATGACTTCGCCGATGTCGAAGTGAAATTTAAAGAGATGGGGTTTAACCGCGTCTTCGCACCGAGCCACGACCTGGAAGATGTCTGTGCGCTTATCACTAATGATATTCACCAACACAATGGCCTCGAGCAGCGTTGCCTGGAAGAGGCCATCTGATGCAAACAGTTTCTGTCGATATCGGCTCGACATGGACCAAGGCAGCCCTCTTCGCCCATGAATGTGAGGAATTAACCCTGGTAAACCATGTCCTGACCCCAACCACCACACATCATCTGGCAGACGGTTTTTTTGCCAGCCTGAATCAGGTGCTGAACGTTGCCGATGCTCGCCCGTTACTGAAAAGTGGTGAAGTGCAGTTGAAATACTCCTCCTCGGCCAAAGGTGGACTCGCCGTGGCAGCAATGGGGCTGGTGCCTTCCATTACGCTGGAATCGGCAAAAGTTACCGCCCATTCGGCAGGAGCGAAAATCGCGCAATATTATTCGTACAAACTGAACCGTCATGACATCCAGGAACTGGAATCTGCACCGCCAGATATTCTGTTGTTTACCGGCGGTACAGACGGCGGCGAAGAAAGCTACGGCCTGGCGAATGCGCACGCGCTGGCAGGTTCAAAGCTTGATTGCGCCATTATCTACGCCGGAAACCGGGACATTCAGGACGAAATACAAACGATTCTGGGACACAAAGATCTGACCACGGTAGACAACATTCTGCCGGATCTCGATCACCCGAATCCGTTTGCCGCGCGCCAGGCGATTTGCGATGTGTTCTTGTCACGCATTGTCAAAGGTAAAGGTCTGGACGTCATTGTTGGCGAAACAGGCGAAGAGCCAATGCCGACGCCATGGACGGTCTATGAGTTAGTCAAAGCCATTAGCGATTACGACAACGCATGGAAGGAGTTCATGCTGATTGATATGGGTGGCGCCACCACGGATGTCTATTCAGCCAGCGCGAATACCCTCTCCCCCGATACTGTCCTGCATGGTGTCCCTGAACCGTTCGTCAAACGTACCGTTGAAGGTGATTTGGGCATGCGCGTTTCCGCCGTCGTGGTGGGAGAAAGCACGCAGGATATGGTGAAAGTTGTTTTCGCCCAACAACCACAACGTGAGGAAGCGTTTTATCGCTACCTGCGTCACCTGGTTGGGCAACCGGATTACCTGCCACTCAGCGAGGAGGAGAAATATTTCGACACCCTGCTGGCAGGTTTATGCGTGGGCTATGCCGCTGAGCGCCACGCGGGCACTAAAAAGCAGGTTTGCACCTGCGTCGGTAACGTGGATTTACAGATGGGTCGCGATCTCACCACCGTACGCAAAGTCGTCGGTTCAGGGGGATGGCTCTCTCGCGCCAGCCAGTTCGATATCCATAACTGGCTTAAATACCGGGAGCTGGACGACCAGGGTAAAAGAATTCTGTTACCGAATCAGTTTGAGTATTACCGCGATTCAAATGGCCTGCTCCCGCTACTGGCAAACGTCGCCAGGCTGTACCCGCAAGCCGCTGCTCGCACCAGCATTCAGTGTTTAACCCTACAAAACTAAAGGCAGCTACGAATGGAACTTCGAAATAAAAAATTGACCCACGACGAATTCATGACCGAAAGGCACCAGGTGTTGCAAACCTGGGAAACCGGCAAAGACGTTGAGAAATTCGAAGATGGCGTGAAGTACCAGCAATCAATTCCAGATTCAAAACGCTTCTCCCTCGCGCTGTTGAAGGCCGATCAAGAAGGTAAAACACTGAGCCAGCCGCGTGCAGGCGTCGCACTCATGGATGAACATATTGAGCTGCTTAAAACATTGCAGGAAGAATGTGACCTCCTGCCAAGTACCATCGATGCCTATACCCGTCTGAACCGCTATGAAGAAGCAGCTGTCGGGATCCAAAAATCTATCGAGGCGGGCACCTCCAAACTGAATGGTTTACCCGTCGTCAATCATGGGGTTGCTGCCTGCCGCCGTATGACTGAGTCGCTGGAAAAACCAATCCAGGTCCGCCACGGAACGCCGGATGCGCGCCTGCTGGCTGAAATCGCCATGGCCAGTGGCTTTACCAGCTACGAAGGTGGCGGTATCTCCTACAACATCCCTTACGCCAAACGCGTCACCCTGGAAAAATCCATTCGCGACTGGCAGTACTGCGACCGTCTGATGGGTCTGTACGAAGAGAACGGCATTCGCATCAACCGTGAGCCGTTTGGCCCGCTGACCGGTACCCTGATCCCGCCGTTTATGTCCCACTCGGTGGCGATTATTGAAGGTCTGCTGGCGCTGGAACAAGGCGTGAAATCCATTACCGTCGGCTACGGCCAGGTCGGTAGCCTGACGCAGGATATCGCCGCCATTCAGGCGCTGCGTGAACTGTCCCACGAATACTTCCATAACCACGGCTTCGACGATTACGAACTGAGTACCGTTTTCCACCAGTGGATGGGCGGATTCCCGGAAGATGAAGCGAAAGCCTTCTCCGTTATCGCCTGGGGTGCGGCGGTTGCCGGTATGTCCGGTGCCACGAAAGTCATTACCAAAAGCCCGCACGAAGCATTCGGTATCCCAACGGCTGCAGCCAACGCCCAGGGTCTGAAAGCGTCACGCCAGATGCTCAACATGGTCAGCGACCAGAAATTCCCGCAATGCGCTGCCGTCGAGCAGGAAGTCGAACTGATTAAGAGTGAAGTCCGCGCAGTACTGAAAAAAGTCTTCGAACTGGGTAATGGCGACATTGCGCGCGGTACAGTGCTGGCCTTTGAAGCTGGCGTACTGGATGTGCCGTTCGCACCTGCCGCCTGCAATGCGGGCAAAATTCTGCCGGTGCGCGATAACACAGGCGCCATCCGTATTCTCGAAGCCGGTGCCGTGCCGCTGCCGAAAGATATTCTCGCCCTGCACCACGACTATGTCGCAGAGCGCGCACATTTTGAAGGCCGCAAGCCTTCTTTCCAGATGGTCATTGATGACATCAACGCCGTATCCCACAGTAAATTAATAGGAAGACCATAATGAAAATCAAAAAGGCCCTTTTCACCGCTGGCTACTCCTCATTTTATTTTGACGATCAGCAGGCCATCAAAAATGGCGCCGGTCATGACGGGTTTATCTATACCGGCGATCCGGTAACACCTGGATTTACCTCTGTTCGTCAGGCGGGTGAATGCGTTTCCGTGCAACTGATTCTGGAAAATGGCGCGGTAGCGGTGGGCGATTGCGCAGCGGTGCAATATTCAGGTGCAGGTGGCCGTGATCCGCTATTCCTGGCAGAAAATTTCATTCCGTTCCTCAACGATCACATCAAACCGCTGCTGGAAGGCCGTGACGTTGATGCGTTTCTGCCAAACGCCCGTTTCTTTGATCAACTGCGTATTGACGGTCATCTGCTGCATACCGCCGTCCGCTATGGTCTGTCTCAGGCGCTGCTCGACGCGGCAGCGCTGGCTACCGGTCGTCTGAAAACTGAAGTGGTTTGCGATGAATGGCAACTGCCGTGCGTGCCGGAAGCCATTCCATTATTTGGTCAGAGCGGCGACGACCGTTATATCGCCGTTGACAAAATGATCCTCAAAGGGGTGGACGTCCTGCCGCATGCGCTGATCAACAACGTGGAAGAGAAACTGGGCTTTAAAGGCGAAAAACTGCGTGAGTATGTACGTTGGTTGTCCGACCGCATTTTAAGCCTGCGCACCAGCGAACGTTATCACCCAACGCTGCATATTGATGTGTACGGCACCATTGGTCTGATCTTCGATATGGATCCCGTGCGCTGCGCCGAATACATCGCCAGCCTGGAAGCCGAAGCTCAGGGCCTGCCGCTGTATATCGAAGGGCCGGTAGATGCCGGTAACAAGCCGGATCAGATCCGCATGTTGACTGCCATCACCAAAGAGCTGACCCGTCTGGGTTCCGGCGTGAAAATTGTCGCCGACGAATGGTGTAACACCTATCAGGATATCGTGGACTTTACCGATGCGGGCAGCTGCCACATGGTACAGATCAAAACCCCTGATCTTGGCGGTATTCACAACATCGTTGATGCGGTGCTGTATTGCAACAAACACGCTATGGAAGCTTATCAGGGCGGTACTTGTAACGAAACCGAGATCAGTGCCCGCACCTGCGTACACGTGGCGCTTGCCGCGCGTCCGATGCGTATGCTGGTTAAACCGGGTATGGGTTTCGATGAAGGTCTCAACATCGTGTTTAACGAGATGAATCGCACCATCGCGTTGTTGCAAACTAAGGATTAAGAGATGGCACGCACATTTAAGATCTTATCGCCGACGGCTATCCTGGGTTATGGCTTCCCGGAAGAAAGTTTTCGTAAAGCCATGGAAGAGTCACCGGATCTTATTGCTGTTGACGCAGGTTCCTCCGATCCTGGCCCCCACTACCTGGGGGCAGGTAAACCCTTTACCGACAGAGCCGGGGTAAAACGCGATCTGCGCTATATGATCGTGGCGGGCGTTAAGAACAACATCCCGGTCGTGATCGGTACCGCCGGTGGTTCTGGTGCCGCTCCGCATCTGGAGTGGTGTCGCCAGATAATCCATGAGATTGCCCAGGAAGAAAAACTGTCCTTCTCAATGGCGCTGATCCCGTCTGATGTAGACAAAGAAATCGTTCATCAGGCGCTGGATAACGGCAAAATCACCGCGCTCGATTTTGTGCCTGAACTGACTCACGAGGCGATTGAAGAGAGTACCTACATCGTCGCGCAGATGGGTGTCGAACCTTTCCAGCGTGCGCTGAAAGCGGGGGCACAGGTTGTTCTGGGCGGACGCGCTTACGATCCAGCCTGCTTCGCGGCGCTGCCGATTATGCAAGGCTTTGATGAAGGTCTGGCGCTGCACTGCGGTAAGATCCTTGAGTGTGCTGCCATTGCAGCAACCCCCGGCTCCGGCTCCGATTGTGCGATGGGCATTATCGACGACAACGGCTTTACGCTGAAGGCGTTCAATCCCAAGCGTAAGTTCACTGAAACGTCTGCTGCGGCGCACACCCTGTATGAGAAGTCCGATCCGTACTTCCTGCCGGGACCGGGCGGTGTGCTGAACCTGAAAGCGTGCACCTTTACCCAGGTTAACGAGGGCGAAGTGTATGTCAGCGGTTCACGTCATGAAGAAACACCATATGCGTTGAAACTGGAAGGCGCGCGTCAGGTTGGCTTCCGCTGCCTGACCATCGCCGGAACGCGCGACCCGATTATGATTGCCGGAATTGACACCATTCTCGAAGAGGTACAGGCAAGCGTAGCACGTAACCTCTCCCTGAATGACGACAGCATCCGCATGACGTTCCACCTGTACGGGAAGAACGGCGTGATGGGCAACCATGAGCCGATGAAAACCGCGGGTCATGAACTGGGGATTTTACTGGACGTCGTTGCGCCGACGCAGGATATCGCCAACAGCGTTTGCTCGCTGGTGCGCTCTACCCTGTTGCACTACGGCTATGAAAATCGTATTGCCACGGCGGGCAACCTCGCTTTCCCATTCTCGCCATCTGATATTCAGAGTGGGCCGGTGTATGAGTTCTCGATCTATCACCTGATTGAAGCCAGCGATGCACTGCGGTTTGATTTCCACATTGAGCAGGTGACGCCAGAAGGAGTTCAGGCATGAAACAGTCAATTTGTTCACTGGCGCAGGTCATTCGCTCAAAAAATGCCGGACCGTACGAACTGGTTTTAGATATTTTGTTTAAAACCCGGGAAGACTATCAGCGCGTAAAACGCTCAGAGCAATTAACTCCGCAACTTATTGCTGGGTTATATAATGTCGAACCTGACTTTATTCACAATATTGTGTGGTTCGATCCGGCAAATGCCGTAAAAATTGTCATGCCGCGCGATATTATTTCCGGCAATGTCGGTGACAATGATGTTTATGGCGCGCAGCAACACGCACCATTATTAAGTATTGAATTCGATCTGTAACAAAAAAACACAATAACAGCCATTGGAGCACAGAGTTCAGCTGTATCACAGTGCTTCGAATATTCATGCGGTTGGTCACAACAGGCGTGCGCCTGAGCTGCTGTCCAGGCTCAGGCACACGCCACCCTACATTATTCCAATTACCAGCCTTTATCCGATGGAGTACACATGAAGAAAATAAGTTTAACCAAGATGATCATATTAGGCCTGATACTCGGCATGATTGCCGGGGTGGCCATTAATAATATGGCCGCGGCTGAAACAGCAAAATCATATGCACAGGATATTTCCATTTTCACCACTATATTCTTACGTATGGTGAAGATGATTATTGCGCCATTGGTTATTTCAACTCTGGTTGTCGGTATTGCCAAGATGGGCGATGCCAAAACGCTGGGTCGTATATTTTCTAAAACCTTTTTCCTGTTTATTTGTGCCTCACTGCTGTCGATCGCCTTAGGTCTGGTTATCGTTAATATCTTCCAGCCGGGCGCAGGCATCAATTTTGTTGCTCATGACGCAGGCGCTGTTGCCGCCGTTAAGTCTGAACCCTTCACGCTGAAAGTCTTTATCTCACATGCCGTACCAACCAGTATCGTTGACGCGATGGCGCGGAACGAAATCCTGCAGATCGTGGTGTTCTCCATTTTCCTTGGTTGCAGCCTGGCCGCAATCGGTGAAAAAGCCGAGCCTATCGTTAAGGTTCTGGATTCGCTGGTACACGTGATGCTGAAGCTGACAGGCTACGTCATGCTGTTTGCCCCACTGACTGTTTTTGCCGCTATTTCAGGTTTGATTGCCGAACGTGGTCTGGGTGTGATGGTCAGCGCCGGGATCTTCATGGGTGAATTCTACCTGACGCTGGGTATGCTGTGGGCAATTCTGATTGGCCTGTCAACCATGATAGTCGGGCCTTGCATCGCGCGTTTGACCAAATCAATCTTCGAGCCTGCACTGCTGGCCTTTACGACCTCCAGTTCTGAAGCAGCCTTCCCGGGCACGCTGGATAAGCTGGAAAAATTCGGCGTATCGTCAAAAATTGCCAGCTTCGTTCTGCCGATCGGTTACTCCTTTAACCTCGTAGGCTCCATGGCCTATTGCTCCTTTGCCACCGTCTTTATTGCCCAGGCGTGCAACATTGAGTTGAGCATGGGCGAGCAAATTACCATGCTGTTAATTCTGATGCTGACCTCTAAAGGGATGGCGGGTGTACCGCGTGCCTCGATGGTCGTTATCGCCGCTACCCTGAACCAGTTCAACATTCCGGAAGCCGGTTTGATCCTGCTGATGGGCGTCGATCCGTTCCTCGATATGGGTCGTTCCGCCACCAACGTCATGAGTAATGCCATGGGCGCTGCCATTGTAGGTCGCTGGGAAGGTGAACACTTTGGTTCAGGCTGCCGCGGAACAGCGCCAGTCAAAACACCGGAGCAAGACCGCCCGGTCACCGAAACAGAAGTCGCGTTGTCCTGATACCTCGTTATTGCCGGATGGCGCTTGCGCTTATCCGGCCTACATAACGTTTAATTATCCGTAAGCCGGATCAGGCGGTACGCCGCTATCCGGCGCATGATAAGTACCCCAACAGGAAAGCACCATGACTAAAACTCTGCTCGGCGTGAGTCTCTTTTCTTTCAGCGTCTTGTTTAGCGCTACCTCATTCGCGCAAACCGCGCCGGACTACGCCAGACTGATAGAACAGGCGCATCAAAAGTACAAAAGTAACAATGATGGAAAAGTCGCCGACTACATCCCTGCCCTGGCGAGCTACAGCCCAAATAATTTTGCCATCACTATTGCTACGGTGGACGGAAAAATCTACCAGGTTGGCGATGTTAACAAACCCTTTCCCATGGAATCGCTGAGTAAAGTCTTCACCATGGCGCTCGCCATGGAACAGCACGGTCCTCAGGTAGTGCTGGATAAACTCGGGGCCAATGCCACTGGCATGCCATTTAATTCAGGTTTAGCCGTTGAACTGACCAAAGGCGCGCCGGAAAACCCGCTGGTAAACGCCGGAGCCATGAGCACCGTTAGTCTGATTGAAGCCAAAGACAAAACCGATCGCTGGAACAAAATCCTCGACAACCTGAACGTCTGGGCCGATGCCACGCTCACGGTTAATGAGCCGGTTTACAAATCTGAGATGGAGACCAACCAGCACAATCAGGCGCTGGCGAAGCTGATGGAATCCTATAACAGCTTCTATGGCAACACCGACGACGCCGTCGAAATTTATACCCGTCAGTGCTCGGTGGATATCACCGTTGAGCAACTGGCCAAAATGGGTGCCGTACTGGCGAACAAAGGGAAATCGCCCTTCAACGGCAAGCAGTTGCTGAATGAAAAATATGTTCCGCAGGTGCTGGCGGAAATGGCGATTGCCGGACTGTACGACGGCAGCGGTAAATGGCTGTACACCGTTGGCATTCCGGCGAAAAGCGGCGTCGGCGGCGGCATGGTTGCCGTCGTCCCAGGCGAATATGCGATTGCGGTCTATTCTCCGCCGCTTGATGAAGCCGGAAACAGCGTTCGTGCCCAGAAAACTATCGAATATGTCGCCGAAGCGACAAAAGCCAACGTCTTTTTAGCCAAATAACTTTACGCCGGATGGCACATTGCTTATCCGGCAAACAATACGAAGAGGTGAGAAGTAAACATGTCTAAACCATTTGTCTGGCAGGAACTCTTTGTTCAGAGTAAAGATAATACCGAGTATGAATTACTGAGTAACCAGCACGTAACGGTAACGGAGTTAGACGGAGAGGAAGTGATTAAGGTAGCGCCTGAAGCGTTAACCTTATTAGCACAGCAGGCATTTTATGAGGCTTCATTTTTTCTGCGCGCCGGACATTTGAAACAGATAGCCAGCATTTTGCACGACCCGCAGGCCAGCGGTAACGATAAGTACGTCGCATTACAACTGCTGCGCAACGCTGAGGTTTCGGCCAAAGGCGTCCTGCCTAACTGTCAGGACACCGGGACGGCAACCATTGTGGCCTGCAAAGGACAACATGTCTGGACAGGCGGCGATGACGCCGAAGCCTTGAGCAAAGGCGTATATACCACCTTCACCGAAAACAATCTGCGTTACTCGCAAAATGCCCCGCTGGACATGTATACCGAGGTCAATACCCAGACAAACCTGCCAGCGCAAATCGACATCAGCGCCACGCCGGGTAATGAGTATAAATTCCTGTTCGTCAACAAAGGCGGTGGTTCTGCCAATAAGGCGGCGCTATTCCAGGAAACCAAATCCATTCTGCAGCCGGAAAAGCTCACAGCCTTCCTGATCGAAAAAATGAAATCGCTGGGTACCGCCGCTTGCCCGCCGTACCACATCGCTTTCGTGGTTGGGGGCTTGTCCGCCGATCAGGCGCTGAAGACAGCCAAACTGGCATCAACCAAATATTACGATAACCTGCCCACCAGCGGGAACGAGCTGGGTCAGGCGTTCCGCGATACAGCACTGGAAGCCGAACTGCTCAATGCCAGCCGCGAGTTTGGCATCGGCGCGCAGTTTGGCGGCAAATACTTTGCCCACGATATTCGCGTAATTCGCTTACCGCGCCACGGCGGCTCCTGCCCTATCGCCATGGCCCTCTCCTGTTCTGCCGACCGCAACATCAAAGCCAAAATTAACAAACACGGTATCTGGCTGGAGAAACTCGAGCATAACCCGGGCAAATTTATCCCTGATTCACAGCGAGTGGAAAATGGCGCCCAGACAGTTCAACTGGATCTGAACCGTCCGTTACGCGAAATCTTGCATGACCTTTCCGCCCTGCCCATCGGGACTCGTTTGTCGTTAAGCGGCCCAATTGTTGTTGCCCGAGATATCGCCCACGCAAACATCAAAGCGCGCCTGGATAACGGCGAACCGATGCCGGAATACATGAAAAAACATATCGTTTATTACGCCGGCCCCGCCAAAACCCCCGAAAACCAGGCCTGCGGTTCAATGGGGCCGACAACCGGCGGACGCATGGATGGGTACGTCGATGCTTTCCAGGCACAAGGCGGAAGTCTCATTATGCTCACCAAGGGTAACCGCAGTCAGCAGGTCACTGATGCCTGTCACAAACACGGTGGATTTAGCCTCGGCAGCATTGGCGGCGCAGCGGCTCTGCTGGCCCAGCAGTATGTGAAGAGCCTGCAGTGCCTTGAGTATCCCGAACTGGGCATGGAAGCGGTGTGGATGATGGAAGTTAAAAATATGCCTGCGTTCGTATTAGTAGATGACAAAGGCAATAACTTCTTCAGTCAGTTTGAGCAGCAGCATCGCTGCGCAACCTGCCCGGCAGGACATTAAGGAGCTATCATGGAAGCGCGAGCCAACAATGACCGACATCGCCAGCGTCAGCAGAAGCTGAAAGCGCAGGTTGATACCCGCGTGGCGGCGGCAACGGAGAAGAAAGGGATTCTGATTGTCTTCACCGGCAATGGTAAAGGAAAATCTACCGCAGCCTTCGGCACGGCGACACGCGCGGTTGGTCACGGAAAAACCGTTGGCGTCGCGCAGTTTATTAAAGGCCAGTGGGATAATGGCGAGTACAACACACTGCACCCTCTCGGCGTGGAGTTTCATATTATGGGTACCGGTTTTACCTGGGAAACCCAGAACCGGGAAGCCGATATCGAGGCGGCCACCGCTGTGTGGCAGGAAAGTAAGCGCATGCTGGCTGATGCGCATTACGATCTGGTCGTACTGGACGAACTCACCTATATGTTGGCTTATCACTATCTGGATACGCAGGAGGTAATCAGCGCCATCGAAAATCGCCCTGCCGACCAGAGCGTGATCGTCACTGGGCGCGGTTGCCATGCGCTGTTACTTGAACTTGCCGATACGGTCAGCGAGCTTCGCCCGGTTAAACACGCTTTTGATAGCGGCATTCAGGCACAGCCAGGGATCGACTGGTAATCGCTCTTTTGCCGGGTAAGGCGTTTACGCCGCATCCGGCGATTTACCCAAAACCGATACGCTTATCGGGCCTATGGTGAACACCGAAACCTGTAGGCCTGATAAGGCGCAAGCCGCCATCAGGCAGCCGACATCACGGATTTATTTAGCAACCAGTTGCGGAAGATCTCCAAATGAAGGGACTCTGATTTCTCCTCCCGCCACGTCATGATAAATCGATTCCCGGTACGCATTGGAACATCGCAAGGAATCACCATATCCCCACTATCCAGATCGTGCTGAATGGCAAAACGGGGTAGCAATGCGACGCCAAGGTTGGAACGTACTGCCGCAATCAGCATCGACAACAGATCAAATCGCGGACCTTTATTCACCAGCGGACTGCTGACATCGGACAGCGCAAACCATTCCTGCCAGCCTTTGATGCGGGTACTTTGATGCAACAGCGGGTATTCGTTCAGCAGTTCATCGACGGACAGCTTCCGGTCCGGTTCAGCAAGCAAGCAACGGCTGCACACTGGCAGAATTTCCTCTTCGAACAGGTACTCGACCCCCGACCACGGCGAGTAAAAATCTTCCCGCATGATCGCTGCGTCATATTCCCGGTTAAGAAAATCACCAATATTCGCCAGAGAATGAATATTAACGATAATATCAGGATTGAGTTTATTGAACTCACGCAGGTTTGGGATCAGCCAGTGCGTACTGAACGTCGGGTTAACCGCCAGTTCGATCACTTGTACGGTCGGCTGCCATGTCATGATCGTCGTCGTATCTCGTTCAAGCTTGTTCAGTGTTTCTTTAACAATAGTTAAATAGTGTTTGCCTGCCGCATTTAAAAAAATGCGCTTTTTGGCATGATTAAATAGCGCTGTATTAAGAAAATCCTCTAGCGCATTCACCTGGCGGAAAACAGCACTTTGTGTTAAAGCCAGCTCTTCAGCTGCCCGGGTATAACTTTCGTGACGCGCAACCACTTCAAAAGTTACCAGCAACTCCGTTTTGGGTATTTTTCCTCTCATAACCTCTTCCATATGCAGCGTACAAAAATAGTTTAATTTATAAAAAATAATTCATATCACCCGAATAAACATCGAGTGTTATATTTTATTTCAGGCATTGATGTCATTGATCCAATCCATGATTTGTTCATACTGATGGCGGATAAATATTAACCAATAATACTCAAGCACAACAATAAACACAATTTAATTAAGGTTAAATTCAGACACATAGCGCCAATAAGTTCTTAATAATTTTTCAAGTCATCTTGTTTATTGTGGAAAAAACTTTGCGAGATTAATCAATATTATCCTTGTGATAATTTAGGAAAATTCAGCGTTATAACTTACAAGCAAACGACTGCTTTTAATCATTCTCCGGAGTGGTTCTGCCTTTTTTTGTTAGACGTGATAAAGGACACAATGTGAAAACTTTCGGAAAGGTCTGGCTCGTTGGCGCAGGTCCCGGTGATATTTCATTACTCACCCTCAAAGCAGTGATGTGCATTAAACAAGCAGATGTCATTATTTACGACAGGTTGGTCAATCCTAAGATTCTGGAATGGGCATCCGCTGACTGTGAGCTTATCAATGTCGGTAAGAATCCGGGATTTCATTGTGTGCCACAGGATGAAATCAACGCGCTTCTCGTTCAGTATGCCCAGACGCATCACAATATCGTGCGCTTAAAAGGGGGCGATCCCTACGTATTTGGTCGTGGGGCCGAAGAAGTTGAAGGGCTTATTGAGCCGGGGATCCCTTTTGAAGTCGTCCCCGGTATCAGTTCAACCATTGGGGGATTAACCTGTGCCGGGATCCCGGTAACACATCGCGATTACGCCTCTGGTTTTCACGTGGTGACCGGTCATACACGCGAAGGCAACCAGCAGCAGGACTGGCGCCAGCTGGCGAAACTTAACGGTACGTTGGTTATCGTCATGGGTATTGCGAATCTGGCGTTTATTTGTGAAGAACTGTTGATGGGTGGGAAACCGGCGGAGACGCCCGCGGCCATCATCATGTCCGCGACCCGGGAGAATCAGCGCCGGCTGACCTGTACCCTCGGCTCGTTACTGAGCAATGCGCAGGAAGCCAACATTACGCCGCCTGCACTGATCGTCATTGGCGATGTCGTCACGCTGAGCGATCGTCTGTCTTTTATTCCTGCCGCTATCGACCTCCCTGAACATCTTTACTGCGAGAGTCTGGCGTGACGAAAAGACTGGGGTGATGTTTGATGCGCCGCCCGGAAAACGCGACAAAAATAGCTGGTTTGTGCGTACTGAAGTTTCCGGGCGATACTGTCTATTGAATGAACCGGATCGTGTAATAACTCCCCCGCCTTTTGCATTTTTTTCTGACTCACCCATGTTTTAAAGTTAACGCCCTGGCGCTTCTTAAAAAATCGGCTGAAATAATTTGCACTTAAACAGACATGTGCCGCCACAGACTCCAGAGATAAGTCACTATACAGGTTATCATCAATATAACGCAGTGCCGCCAGTAGTTTTTTCTCATGACGAGAAAGCTCCGTTAAATAGTGCCGGACGTTACTTGTCGGTTTATCGAATACCACTTCAGATTGTTTTTTTTGCACCTCAAAATTGTTAACAATAAAATGCAATAAATTAGCCGATGCCACCAACGTATTATTATCAACCGCAACAAGCTGATCCCACTCGGCTTTTATTTGAGGATCACACATCCATCGTGATTCATCTTCAACAATGATGGTTTTATATTCCTGGTACTTAGCCCGAACCTGACCACAGATAATAAAACCATGCAGATTCTCCTCATAAATTAATGGTATGGAGAACAGACTTAGCCCTGCATGGCAGCAGAATATTCTGGGCTTACACTGTTTCAGTGCCTCAAAAACACACTGTTTATCGCACGTTTGGCAACCAACACTGTAGCGTTTATTCGCTCTCATCAGCTTACAGAATGAATTAAAATTATGGCAATCAGAGAGAGCTCTGCCTGTAACATCAACGACTACCGTTGCTAACCCCGTCGCATTGGAGAAGACTTCTGCTATAGAGAAAAAACATGGTAAGTAATCATCCTGAATTTTCAGCGACACGCCATCCTCCAACCTTAATATGACTAAAGGCGGTAATATGCAAAATCCAGGCAAAAGAAAGAATGATGCTCGCCGCAAAAAATAATCTCATTTGTGAAGATGATTGTGATCAAATTGCATGATGCGGGATGGCAGAAAATAAAAAAGGCCATCATCAGATGGCCAACCATGTCGAAATTAGACCAGCCCTTGACCATGCAGAAAGTCAGGGCTGTATTTTTATGGCTTACTTAATAACGGTTTTCAGTGCTTCGCCGATATCGGCCAGGCTGCGAACGGTTTTCACGCCTGCAGCTTCAAGAGCCGCGAATTTCTCATCCGCGGTCCCTTTACCGCCGGCGATAATGGCACCAGCGTGACCCATACGCTTACCTTTCGGCGCGGTGACGCCCGCGATGTAGCCAACCACCGGCTTGGTCACGTGATCTTTAATGTACGCAGCCGCTTCTTCTTCCGCGCTACCGCCGATCTCACCGATCATGACGATCGCTTCAGTCTGCGGATCTTCCTGGAACAGCTTCAGGATGTCGATGAAGTTAGAGCCCGGGATCGGGTCGCCGCCGATGCCTACACAGGTAGACTGGCCGAAACCGTAGTCGGTAGTCTGCTTAACTGCTTCATAGGTCAGGGTACCGGAACGGGAAACGATGCCCACTTTGCCCGGCTTGTGAATGTGGCCCGGCATGATGCCGATTTTGCATTCGCCTGGGGTGATAACGCCTGGGCAGTTCGGGCCAATCATGCGCACGCCGGCTTCGTCCAGTTTCACCTTCACGGTCAGCATATCCAGGGTCGGAATGCCTTCGGTGATGGTGATGATCAGTTTGATGCCTGCATCGATT
Source organism: Citrobacter sp. Cy070 (assembly GCF_030332245.1). Lineage (NCBI taxonomy): Bacteria > Pseudomonadati > Pseudomonadota > Gammaproteobacteria > Enterobacterales > Enterobacteriaceae > Citrobacter > Citrobacter sp. Cy070. The sequence goes on along the minus strand of NZ_JAOWIG010000091.1, from coordinate 354,741 downwards.
GCTTCCAGAATGGAGTCTTTGCAGAACGGCGCCGGAACGTAGATAACGGTGGCGGTTGCGCCAGTCGCTTCTACCGCTTCACGTACGGTGTTGAACACTGGCAGACCCAGATGCGTGGTGCCGCCTTTGCCCGGGGTAACGCCACCGACCATTTGCGTACCGTAAGCGATCGCTTGTTCAGAGTGGAATGTCCCCTGGCTACCGGTGAAGCCCTGGCAGATAACCTTGGTATCTTTATTAATTAAAACTGACATTATTTCCCCTCCACTGCGGCAACAACCTGCTGAGCTGCATCCGTCAGACTTTTCGCTGCAATAATATTCAGGCCGCTATCAGCCAGTTTTTTCGCGCCGAGTTCAGCGTTGTTACCTTCCAGACGTACCACGACCGGAACGTTTACACCTACTTCTGCTACCGCGCCGATGATACCGTCAGCGATCAGGTCGCAACGTACGATACCGCCGAAGATGTTAACCAGTACGGCTTTAACATTGTCATCAGAGAGGATAATTTTGAACGCTTCGGTTACACGCTCTTTGGTCGCACCGCCGCCAACGTCGAGGAAGTTAGCCGGTTCGCCGCCGTGCAGCTTAACGATGTCCATGGTGCCCATTGCCAGGCCCGCACCGTTAACCATACAACCGATGTTACCGTCCAGTGCGACGTAGTTCAGTTCCCACTGTGCAGCCTGCGCTTCACGCGGATCTTCCTGAGACTGGTCGCGCATTTCGCGCAGGTCAGCCTGGCGGAACAGCGCGTTGCCGTCAGCGCCCAGTTTGCCGTCAAGGCAGATCAGGTCACCCTGTTTGGTGACAACCAGCGGGTTGATTTCGATCAGCGCCAGGTCGCGCTCCAGGAAAATGGTCGCCAGGCCCATGAAGATCTTGGTGAACTGCTGAACCTGTTTACCTTCCAGACCCAGTTTGAACGCCAGCTCACGCCCCTGGTAAGGCATCGGGCCTGCCAGCGGATCGAGCGCCACTTTGTGGATCAGGTGCGGGGTTTCTTCCGCTACTTTTTCGATTTCCACGCCGCCTTCGGTAGAGGCCATGAAGACCACGCGACGGGAGCTACGGTCAACCACTGCGCCGAGGTAAAGTTCTTTACCAATATCGGTCGCGGCTTCAACCAGAATCTGATTTACCGGCTGGCCATGAGCGTCTGTCTGGTAAGTGACCAGACGTTTACCCAGCCAGTGTTCAGCAAAAGCGCGAATGTCTTCTTTGCTGTTCACCACCTTCACACCGCCCGCTTTACCGCGGCCACCAGCGTGAACCTGACATTTCACTACCCACGGGCCAGCGCCGATTTTTGAAGCGGCTTCTTCTGCTTCACGCGGAGTAGTACAGGCATAACCCACCGGTGCCGGTAAGCCATAGCGGGCAAAAAGTTGTTTTGCCTGATATTCATGTAAGTTCATGTGTTCTGTCCATCCTTCAGGTAATCGTTATCTTTTACCCGTAGGTCTGATAAGCATCCAGACCTACGGGGCAGGTGATACTCTTATTAACTACACGTCCAGCAGCAGACGCGTTGGATCTTCCAGCAACTCTTTAATGGTTACCAGGAAGCCTACTGACTCACGACCATCGATCAGACGGTGGTCATAAGACAGCGCCAGATACATCATCGGCAGGATTTCAACCTTGCCGTCTACCGCCATCGGACGATCTTTGATGGCATGCATACCCAGGATGGCGCTCTGCGGTGGGTTGATGATCGGCGTGGACATCAGGGAACCGAACACACCACCGTTAGTGATGGTGAAGTTACCGCCCGTCAGATCTTCAACCGTCAGCTTGCCGTCGCGACCTTTAACTGCCAGTTCTTTAATATTTTTCTCGATATCAGCCATACCCAGCAGATCCACATCACGCAGGACCGGCGTGACCAGGCCACGCGGCGTGGAGACCGCCATGCTGACATCAAAGTAGTTGTGGTAAACCACGTCATCGCCGTCGATGGACGCGTTCACTTCCGGGTAGCGTTTCAGCGCTTCAACCACCGCTTTCACGTAGAAAGACATAAAGCCCAGACGGATACCGTGGCGTTTCTCGAACGCGTCACCGTACTGCTTACGCAGATCCATGATTGGCTTCATGTTGACTTCGTTAAACGTGGTCAGCATCGCGGTGGAATTTTTCGCTTCCAGCAGACGCTCAGCTACGCGTTTGCGCAGACGGGTCATCGGAACACGTTTTTCACCACGCGCGCCCAGTTGAGCCTGTGGCGCAGGCGCAGCGGCCGGCGCTTTGGCTTCGGCTTTCGCCGCCGGTGCTTTAGCCAGATGCTTTTCAACATCTTCACGCGTGATACGACCGCCGACGCCAGTGCCGTTGATAGCGCTGGCTTCGAGGTTATGCTCACCCAGCAGGCGACGAATCGCCGGACTCAGGGCATCATTGTTCTGCTCAGCAAGAGACGCCTGCTGGCGCTGTGCCGGAGTAGAATCTTTTTCTTCAGACTTAGCGCTGGTTTCTTTACCGGTGCTGTTGCCTTCACGCAGGCGACCAAGGATCTGGCGAGAAGTGACGGTTGTCCCTTCATCTTCCAGAACCGCATCAAGAATACCGTCCGCTGATGCCGGTACTTCCAGTACCACTTTGTCAGTTTCGATTTCTACCAGTACTTCATCACGACGTACTGCATCGCCCGGTTTTTTGTGCCAGGTTGCAACCGTTGCATCCGCTACGGATTCAGGCAGGTCGGGAACAAGAATATCTACGCTACTCATTATTTATCCTTTATTTAATCGACGTTCAGCGCGTCATTAACCAGATCTTGTTGCTGCTTCTGGTGAACGGACATATATCCTACTGCCGGAGAGGCAGAGGCCGGGCGACCTGCATAACGCAGAGCTGACCCAAATGGAATTACTTCACGGAAATGATGCTGGCTGCAGTACCATGCGCCCTGGTTGAGCGGCTCTTCCTGGCACCAGACAAAATCATGTACATGAGCAAACGGTTTCAGCGCTTCCTGCACCGCTTTATGCGGGAACGGATAGAGCTGTTCGATGCGCACAATGGCAACATCTTTTTGGCCATTCTTGCGGCGTTGCTCCAGCAGGTCGTAATAAACCTTACCAGAACACATCACGACACGCTTCACGCCTTTCGGATCAAGTTCATCGACTTCGCCAATGGCTGGCAGGAACGTGCCATTTGCCAGTTCGTCCAGCGTAGACACTGCCAGCGGATGACGCAGCAGCGACTTCGGTGACATCACCACCAGCGGACGACGCATCCCACGCAGCGCCTGACGACGCAGCATGTGGTAAACCTGTGCCGGGGTGGACGGGACGCAAACCTGCATGTTTTGCTCAGCGCAAAGTTGCAGATAACGTTCCAGACGTGCGGAGGAGTGCTCCGGACCCTGACCTTCGTAGCCGTGCGGCAGCAGCATCACCAGACCGCACATGCGGCCCCACTTCTGCTCGCCGGAAGAGATGAACTGGTCGATAACCACCTGCGCACCGTTGGCAAAGTCGCCGAACTGCGCTTCCCAGATGGTCAGCGTGCGTGGCTCTGCCGTGGCATAACCATACTCGAACGCCAGTACCGCTTCTTCAGACAGCACGGAGTCCCATACGCGGAACGTGCCCTGGCCGTTATGCACATGCTGCAGCGGCGTGTAGGTTGAACCGTTCGCCTGGTTATGAATCACCGCGTGGCGGTGGAAGAAGGTTCCGCGACCGGAGTCTTCACCCGATAAACGTACCGGAATGCCTTCGTCAACCAGCGTGGCATAAGCCAGATTCTCTGCGCCACCCCAGTCGAACAGCTTCTCGCCTGCGGCCATGGCCTGACGGTCACCGTAAATTTTGGCAACGCGCGACTGCATTTCAACAGCTTCAGGCACGGTACTGATGCGTTTTGCCAGCTCCTGCAGACGCTTCATCTCAACCTTGTTCGGGTAGTTTTCGTCCCACTCGTGGTTGAGGTATGGCGACCAGGTGAAGGAGTGCATGTTCATTGGACGCCACTCTTTCACCACGCATTCGCCAGCATCCAGTGCGTCACGATACAGATTGACCATTTCGGTCGCATCTTCCAGCGTGGCGACTTTGTCCGCTTCCAGCTTGTCAGCGTAGATTTTACGCGGGGTCGGATGCTTTTTGATTTTCTGATACATCAGCGGCTGAGTTGCGCTCGGCTCGTCGGCTTCGTTGTGGCCGTGACGGCGGTAGCACACCAGATCGATGAACACATCGCGTTTGAAGGTGTTACGGAAATCCAGCGCCAGACGCGTCACGAAAGCGACCGCTTCCGGGTCATCCGCATTAACGTGGAAAATCGGCGCCTGAACCATCTTACCGATGTCGGTGCAGTACGGAGTAGAACGCGCATCCAGCGGGTTAGACGTGGTGAAGCCCACCTGGTTGTTGATGACGATACGCACGGTACCGCCCACTTCATAACCACGCGCTTTCGACATGTTCAGGGTTTCCTGAACCACGCCCTGCCCGGTTACCGCCGCATCACCGTGAATGGTAATTGGCAGCACTTTATTGCTGCTTGGCTCGTCCAGACGATCCAGACGTGCACGCACGGAACCGATAACCACCGGGCTAACGATTTCCAGGTGCGACGGGTTAAACGCCAGCGCCAGGTGCACCAGACCGCCTTCGGTTTCGATATCCGACGAGAAGCCCATGTGGTACTTCACGTCACCGGTGCCGAGGTGTTCTTTATGTTTGCCCGCAAATTCGTCGAACAGTTCCTGCGGGCGTTTGCCCAGTACGTTAACCAGAACGTTCAGGCGACCACGGTGCGCCATACCCAGCACCACTTCACGGGTACCGCTGTTGCCGGCGTGGCGGATCATCTCTTTGAGCATTGGGATTAACGCATCTCCACCTTCCAGCGAGAAGCGTTTTGCGCCCGGGAACTTCGCACCCAGGTAGCGTTCCAGACCTTCCGCTGCCGTCAGTTCGCTGAGGAAGCGTTTCTTCTCTTCACTACTGAACGCGGCACGGCCAGACTCAATACGCTGTTGAAGCCAGCGTTTTTCTTCGGTGCTGGTGATGTGCATATACTCGGCGCCAATCGGGCCGCAGTAGGTTTGTTTCAGCGCGACCACCAGGTCGCTCAGCTTCATCGTGTCTTTGCCGCCAGCAAAAGAACCTACGTTAAAGCTTTCCTGGAAATCCGCATCGGTCAGATCGTGGAAGGACGGATCCAGATCGGCCACATTTTCTTGCTGCCACAGTCCCAGCGGATCGAGATTCGCATGCTGATGACCGCGGAAACGGTAGGCGTTAATGAGCTGCAGGACTTTAACCTGCTTCACATTGGCATCAGGGTCGGAAATAGAAGAAGAGTAACGTGGGGTAATCAACGCCTGCCGACGGAAATAATCACGTGTTTTTGAGTGGAGTTGATCCGGTTTGACTCCGGTACCAGGTAACTGCTGGAACGTCGAACGCCAGTTAGCATCTACCGAGTCAGGGTCGGTTAAGAAGTCTTCATAGAGCTGTTCTATCCAGCTCTGGTTAGAACCAGAGAGGTAAGAAGAGTCCAACCAGGCTTTCAAAGCGCTGTTCTGCATCGTGATCCCTTAAGCATCTTTTCTGCTTATTTAATACTCTAAATAGATCACGTTTCAGGAAGGCGGCAAGCTTGCGAATCCCTGGGAGCTTACATCCAGTAAGTGACCGGGGTGAGCAAGTGCAGCCAACGCACATGCAACGTGATCTATGACGAGTATTTCGCCGTGGATACTACCACGCACACCGATGTGCGTGCCGGGGTTCACTTGTTGCGGACTGTCGTGTTTTCTGCGTCCGCTAAGGAACCTTTAAAAACTGTCTAATAATCGTCGCTGTTCAGGCTACAATTATTGCTATCAATGTGGCAGTTTTTAGAGGTTTCCTGCACTACCGGGGAATCACTTCCCCGGCAACAACAACTATTTATGCACTACGTTTGAGCAGCATCGACTTAATATGGCCGATGGCGCGCGTCGGGTTCAGCCCTTTAGGACATACGCTGACGCAGTTCATGATGCTATGGCAGCGGAATACGCTGAAAGCGTCACTTAAACCTTCCAGGCGGCTGTCGGTCTCGGTATCGCGGCTATCAATTAAGAAGCGATACGCGGCCAGCAGGCCTGCCGGGCCAATAAACTTGTCCGGATTCCACCAGAATGACGGGCAAGACGTTGAGCAGCATGCACACAAAATACATTCATACAGCCCATCGAGCTTCTCACGCTGCTCAGGCATTTGTAAATGCTCACGAGCCGGCGGATTTTTCCCATTATTCAACAAGTAAGGTTTAATCTTCTCATACTGTGCGTAGAATTGCCCCATGTCTACCACCAAATCGCGCACAACCGGTAAGCCCGGCAGCGGGCGAATGACAATTTTCTTGCCCGGCTGATTCAGCGCAGAAATAGGTGTGATACAGGCCAGTCCATTTTTACCGTTCATGTTCAGACCGTCGGAGCCGCAGACCCCTTCACGGCAGGAGCGACGAAACGACAGCGACGGATCTTTTTCTTTCAGCTGCATCAACGCATCCAGCAGCATCATGTCGCGCCCTTCTTCCGCCTCCAGGGTGTAATCCTGCATGTGCGGAGCGTCGTCAACATCCGGGTTATAGCGATAAACTGAAAACTCGAGTTTCATTGTCCTGTCTCCGCATTAATAAGTACGAATCTTCGGCGGGAATGCCGGGCGCAGCTTCGGTTCCATATTGACCTGACGTCGTGTCATGGATTCCGATTCTGGCAGGTACAGGGAATGGCACAGCCAGTTTTCATCATCACGTTCCGGGAAGTCGAAGCGGCTATGCGCGCCACGGCTTTCAGTACGGAAGTTTGCAGATACTGCGGTGGCGTACGCGGTCTCCATCAGGTTGTCCAGCTCCAGGCACTCAACGCGCTGGGTGTTGAACTCGCTGGAGGTATCGTCCAGACGGGCATTTTTCAGACGCTCGCGAATCGCTTTCAGCTCTTCCAGACCTTTCGCCATCGCATCGCCTTCGCGGAATACCGAGAAGTTGTGCTGCATACATTCCTGCAGCGCTTTGCGAATGGCCACCGGGTCTTCACCGTTGCGGTTACCGTTCCAGCGGTTCAGACGCGCCAGAGAAGCATCGATTTCATCTTCGGTCGCATCCAGCAGGTCACCCTGCTCGGCGATAGATTCTTGCAGATGCAAACCCACCGCACGACCAAACACCACCAGGTCCAGCAGCGAGTTGCCGCCCAGGCGGTTGGCGCCGTGAACGGATACGCAGGCAATTTCACCTACTGCGAACAGCCCAGGGATCACCACATCTTCGCCCTGCTCGTTTACGGTCAACGCCTGGCCGGTGACTTTGGTCGGAATACCGCCCATCATATAGTGGCAGGTTGGGATAACCGGGATCGGCTCTTTCACCGGATCAACGTGAGCAAAGGTGCGAGACAGTTCGAGAATGCCCGGCAGACGGGATTCCAGTACTTCTTTACCCAGGTGGTCGAGTTTCAGCTTGGCGTGCGGACCCCATGGGCCGTCGCAACCACGACCTTCACGGATTTCGATCATGATGGAACGCGCCACCACGTCACGACCCGCCAGGTCTTTCGCGTTCGGCGCATAACGCTCCATAAAGCGCTCGCCGTGTTTGTTCAGCAGGTAGCCACCTTCACCACGGCAACCCTCTGTTACCAGAACACCCGCACCGGCGATACCGGTTGGGTGGAACTGCCACATTTCCATATCCTGCACTGGCACACCAGCGCGGATAGCCATACCCACGCCGTCACCGGTGTTGATGTGGGCATTAGTAGTGGACTGATAAATACGGCCAGCACCGCCGGTCGCCAGCACGGTGGCGCGGGCTTTGAAGTAAACCACTTCACCGGTTTCGATACACAGCGCGGTACAACCGACAATCGCGCCATCAGCATTTTTTACCAGATCCAGCGCATACCACTCGGAGAAGATGGTGGTGTGGTTTTTCAGGTTCTGCTGGTACAGCGTGTGCAACAGCGCATGACCGGTACGGTCTGCCGCCGCTGCGGTACGTGCCGCCTGCTCACCGCCGAAGTTCTTCGACTGGCCGCCAAACGGACGTTGATAAATGGTGCCATTATCGAGGCGAGAGAACGGCAGCCCCATGTGATCCAGCTCCAGAATCGCTTCCGGACCTGTTTTACACATATATTCAATAGCGTCCTGGTCACCAATGTAGTCCGACCCTTTGACAGTGTCGTACATGTGCCATTCCCAGTTATCTTCATGGGTATTACCGAGCGCCACGGTGATGCCACCCTGCGCAGATACGGTATGGGAACGGGTTGGGAACACTTTGGAGAGCAGCGCACAGGTCTGACCGCTCTGGGAAATTTGCAGCGCCGCGCGCATACCTGCGCCGCCGGCACCAATCACAACAGCATCAAATTCTCTGACTGGCAGTTTCATTACACACCCCACACCACAACAAATCCATAAATGACGTAAACCACCAGCGCAACGACGATAGCCAGTTGCAGAATCAGGCGCACAGCCAGAGGTTTTACGTAGTCGGTCAACACCTGCCACATGCCGATCCAGGCATGAATCAAGATGGAGAAAAGTGCCAGCAGGGTGAAGACTTTGGTGAATACCGATGAGAAGAAACCGGTCCAGATTTCAAACGTCAGCTCGCCGCTGGTGGCGAAGAAGCCGACCATATAGATGATGTATAACGTCAGAACGATAGCGGTAGCACGAACCAGAATGAAGTCATGTACGCCATTGCGTCCTAATGCGGAGGCGTTGCTTACCATACGAGGACTCCTGCGAGAAGTGAAAGCACGACAATAATAACGAAACAAATTTTGGCGGAGCGTGTCCCTGCTTCGAGGGTTTCTTCGATATAGCCAAAATCCATTAACAGATGGCGAATGCCCATAACGGCGTGATAGGCCAGCGCAATCAGGATCCCCCACAGAATTAACTCCACAAAGAAGTTATTCATAATGGATGACGCGGTGAGGAAACCTTCAGGGGAGGAAAGGCTGGTACCCAATAACCACAACAGAATCCCGACCGCCACGAAGGTGATCACTCCGGATACGCGATGGAGAATGGACGCTATCGCCGTGATTGGGAACCGGATCGTTTGTAGATCCAGATTGACAGGTCTTTGTTTTTTCACATTTCTTATCATGAATAACGCCCACATGCTGTTCTTATTATTCCCTTTGGACTTCGGGTACAGAAGATGAAGACACCTGTAGCCTGAAAGACGACGGGATTTCCTTCCTCCGGTCTGCGTGCGGGTCAGACAGCGTCCTTACTATAACTACGCGTCATATAAAACACTGCTTCCAGATGCTAAAACGACACGTTACAACGCTGGTTGGCTCGGGATTGCAGGGTATTCCGGAGACCTGGCGGCAGTATAGGACGTTCACAAAATCATTACAATTAACCTACATATAGTTTGTCGGGTTTTATCCCGAACAGTGACATAGGTCACGATAACAACATTATTTTAATTTTTAATCATCTGATTTGACAATCATTAAACAAAGTTGTTACAAACGACACCAGAAAAAGCATATAATGCGTAAAAGTTATGGGGTCACTCTTTCACCGGAGATTTAGTTATGCAACAGTGTGGAAGTATTGACCAATACCGTCAGGACAGTTATTAGTGATAGACAGGTTTAATAATTCGGATTGCTAAGTTCTTGATTTGCAGTTTATTCGCCATGAAAAGACCGTTTTACCTGCAAGCGCCCATAGCTCTGTACCCAGGTCATCCCCTCTTTCGCAGAGCGGCGAGCCAAATAACAAACTGGTAACGGTTCATTGATGTACGAAGGCAAATGTGAGTTCCGGCAGTCTTAAGCAATAAGGCGCTAAGGAGACCGTAAATGGCTGATACTAAAGCAAAAATCACTCTAAATGGTGACGCTGCTATTGAACTGGATGTGCTGAAAGGTACGCTCGGTCAAGATGTTATTGATATTCGTAGTCTCGGTTCAAAAGGGATGTTCACTTTTGACCCAGGTTTCACCTCTACCGCATCCTGCGAATCCAAAATTACGTTCATCGATGGTGACGAAGGTATTTTGCTGCATCGCGGCTTCCCGATTGACCAGTTGGCGACCGAGTCCAACTATCTGGAAGTGTGTTATATCCTGCTATACGGTGAAAAACCGTCACAGGAAGAGTACGACGAGTTCAAAACCACGGTCACTCGCCATACCATGATCCACGAGCAGATCACTCGTCTGTTCCACGGTTTCCGCCGCGACTCTCACCCGATGGCCGTTATGTGCGGTGTAACCGGGGCGCTGGCTGCGTTCTACCACGATTCGCTGGATGTGAATAATCCGCGTCACCGCGAAATCGCCGCTTTCCGTCTGCTGTCCAAAATGCCGACCATGGCCGCGATGTGCTACAAATACTCCATCGGACAGCCGTTCGTATACCCGCGTAACGACCTCTCCTACGCCGGTAACTTCCTGAACATGATGTTCTCCACGCCGTGCGAAAAATACGAAGTGAATCCGATTCTGGAACGCGCCATGGACCGTATCCTGATCCTGCACGCCGACCACGAACAGAACGCCTCAACGTCTACCGTACGTACCGCGGGTTCTTCTGGCGCTAACCCGTTTGCCTGCATCGCTGCCGGTATTGCTTCCCTGTGGGGACCGGCGCACGGCGGCGCAAACGAAGCTGCGCTGAAAATGCTGGAAGAAATCAGCTCCGTTAAACACATTCCGGAATTTGTTCGCCGCGCGAAAGACAAGAATGATTCTTTCCGCCTGATGGGCTTTGGTCACCGTGTTTATAAAAACTATGACCCGCGCGCCACCGTGATGCGTGAAACCTGTCACGAAGTGCTGAAAGAGCTGGGCACCAAAGACGATCTGCTGGAAGTGGCCATGGAGCTTGAGCACATTGCGCTCAACGACCCGTACTTCATCGAGAAGAAACTCTACCCGAACGTCGACTTCTACTCCGGCATCATCCTGAAAGCGATGGGCATTCCGTCTTCTATGTTCACCGTTATCTTCGCCATGGCGCGCACCGTTGGCTGGATTGCGCACTGGAACGAAATGCACACCGATGGCATGAAGATCGCGCGTCCACGTCAGCTGTACACCGGCTACGACAAGCGTGATTTTAAGTCTGATATTAAGCGTTAATTGTCTGCCGGATAGCGTTAGCGCCTGTCCGGCTTACAGCAATCAACTCTCCCAGGCCGGACAAGGCGTTGAAGCCAGAGTCCGGCCTGTTTTTATTGATCCACATTATTTTATTCTCATCACGCTTTCTCTATGATTTACTGAGAATTCCGTCATTTAACTCAGGAGCATGGGATGCCTGTTTTACAGTGGAGCCTGTTGTTTCTGCTATCGCTCCTTCTTTCCCTGTTCTTCCTGTTGATACATCTCCCAGGCGCATTGCTGCTCGGTTCGATGATCGTCGGTATCATTTTCAGTATGCGCGGGATCTCCCTGCACCCTCCCCGCTGCACATTTCTTGCCGCGCAGGCCGTTCTCGGCTGTATGATTGCGCAAAACCTCACAGGATCTATTTTAACCACGCTTGCGGCACACTGGCCGATGGTAATTGTCATCCTGCTGGTAACCCTCATTAGCAGCGCGGTAATCGGCTGGCTGCTGGTTCGCTACAGCAATCTACCAGGGAACACCGGCGCGTGGGGTTCATCACCTGGTGGGGCAGCCGCGATGGTTGCGATGGCGCAGGATTATGGCGCTGACATCCGCCTGGTTGCCTTTATGCAGTATCTGCGGGTACTGTTGGTGGTCGGCGCTGCCGCGCTGGTAACCCGATTTGTCATGGGCGATCAGGCGCAAACGGTCGGTCAGCAAATCGTCTGGTTTCCACCGCTAAGTATTAATCTGTTGAGCACCATCTTGCTGGCCGCAGTTGCCGGTATAGCCGGGCGCTTACTGCGTATTCCCTCTGGCGTCATGCTCCTGCCTATGCTGGCGGGCGCACTGCTGAACGCAGGTGGTGTGATGGTAATTGAACTGCCGGAATGGCTATTGGCGATAGCGTATATGGCCATCGGCTGGCAAATCGGCCTGGGTTTTGACAAGCAGATCTTTTTAATGGCGCTGCGCCCTTTGCCGCAGATCCTGTTGTCCATTTTTTCACTGATGGCGATCTGCGCCGCTATGGCCTGGGGTCTGGCGCATTACATGCAAATCGATTTTCTCACCGCCTATCTGGCGACCAGCCCAGGTGGCGTGGATTCCGTCGCGGTAATTGCCGCAGGCAGCCACGCCGATATGGCGCTAATCATGGCGATGCAAACCCTGCGGCTGTTCAGTATCTTATTGACCGGTCCGGCGGTGGCGCGGTTTATCTCAGCGCATGCGCCAAGACAGCCTACCTAATGCTGGCAGCCCGGACACCAGTAAAACGGTCGCGAGGAAAGTGTCGTTTTCTCGATGATCCCACCACAGCGCTCACAGGCTTCTCCGTCCCGGTGAAAAACCTTAAAGCGAAACAGCGCCCCGTGATGCTTGTTCTCATCCGCCAGCCCTCGGGTGTTGTAGGACAGACGAGGAATATCAAGCAGCGCATGCGCCAGTGCATCCAACTGTTCATCGCTAATCTGTGACGCTTTATGTTGCCCGGTCAACCCCACCTGCCAGAGAATTTCTACCCGCAGATAGTTACCTAATCCCGCGAGAAATGCCTGATCCAACAACAGACCGGAAAACTGGCGATTACGAAAACGGGATGAAAGCAGACGTGCTTTAACGTCATCGGGCGTTAAACGTACATCCAGTACGTCAGGCCCAACCCGCTGCAGGAACGGATGGGTGGTAAGCTGCTCTGGCGTCAGCATCTCGATATCAGACGCGCTATACAGCAGGATAGTTTTATCCTCTGTTTGCAGCCTGACGCGCAGCACCCGCGTGGTTTGCGGAATGTTGCCGGTATCGACCACTCGCCACACGCCGTAAAGCTGATTGTGGCTGTACAGCGTCAGGCCATTGGAAAAATGGGTCAGCAAGGCTTTACCCCGCGTTTCAAGCTGGGTAACACTCTGCCCGATGAGTTGGGATTGATACGGTTTTAACTGCTCAAAGGCAAACCAGACATCCGTCAGGGGTTTGCCTTTGACTGCCGCCTCCAGGTTATCCGCCGCGCGGCGGATCTCCGGGCCTTCAGGCATAATACTGTCCTTTGTTAGTGTGTTGCACCGCCCGTCACCGCAATATCGCTGTCCACCTGCAATGCAGTGTCAATGGCAATTTCCAGCGCCCGGCGCACCGTTTCGCTCGCCATACTTGGCGCTCCGGGGTGCGCGGCGGCCTGTTGTGGCAGATAAGGAATATGGATAAAACCGCCCTTCACTGCCGGGGCGTCGCGTAGTTTATGCAGCAGGCCATACATCACGTGGTTACACACGAAAGTGCCAGCGGTCTGGGAAACCGAGGCCGGAATTCCCGCGTTGCGCATCGCCATCACCATCGCTTTGATCGGCAGCGTGCTAAACCATGCTGCCGGGCCCTCGGCGACAATCGGCACATCTACCGGTTGTTGACCTTGATTGTCCGCGATACGCGCATCGTCCACGTTGATCGCCACACGCTCAACGGTAATATCGGTACGACCTCCTGCCTGCCCCACCGCCAGCACCAACGACGGTGACAGCGCGTCAATCGCGGCATTAAGTACGGCCAGAGACTCGCCAAACACACACGGTAGCTGACGCGCAACGACGCGGCACCCGGCGATGATAGCATTGTCGAGCCCGGAGACCACTTCCCAGGAAGGGTTAACTGACTCGCCGCCAAAGGGTTCAAATCCGGTGATTAAGACCGTTTTCATCCTTCCTCCTTACAGGAACATCAGGAAATACATCAGGAACACGTTAACCAGCAACAGCAGTATCCCGGTTGGCACCTGCGCCTTAATCACCGCGTTTTTGTCCGGCAGCTCCAGTAGCGCAGCAGGGACAATGTTAAAGTTCGCTGCCATCGGCGTCATTAAGGTTCCGCAATAACCGGAGAACATGCCAATAGCCGCCATCACCGCGGGGTTACCACCATGCTGCAACACAAGAATTGGAATACCGATCCCGGCGGTCACAATCGGGAAAGCAGCAAACGCATTGCCCATCACCATGGTCAGCAATGCCATGCCGATGGTGTACACCGCCACGGCGATAAAACGGCTATCTACCGCGAGGTATTCCTGGGTCAGGTATGAAATGCCGCTGCCCACCCCTGCAGCCGTAAACAGCAGCCCGAGCGTCGCCAGAATTTGCGGCAGGATGAACGCCCAACCGATGGAGTCCAGCAGACGACGGGCTTCCTGAATGGGCTGATGGACGCGCTCATGGGTCATTTTTATCGCCATTGCCAGACCAATCAGCGAACCTGCGGTCATCGAAAAGAGCGTGACCAGTGTGGCGTGATTCCCTGGCCCAAACAGCGCATCCTGCAAGCCCGGAATATGATTAAACATCAGTACACCGATAACGGTCACCACCGGAATAGCCAGCGCCGGGAAAAACAGGCGATTACCCAGTCGACTGGCGCTTTCTTCACGCTGTTGTTGTGTACGCTGATGGTAGCTGCCCAGCTTCACGCCGCCAAACCCGGCAATCAGCGCCAGGACGACCACCGCAATGCCGACCGCAATATGTACCGTACGTTTGTCGCCAAACAGCGAGTACGTCCAGTCGCCAAGCAGGAACAGCACACCATACAGTCCCCAAAACAGCCCCGTGCTCAGACGGCGTGGGTTCGCTTTGTCCTGCCATGACATCACCGCCACAATCAACAGTACCGCACCCGCCAGCCAGTAGAGATAGCTTTGCTGAAAATTCATTGCGCTGCTCCTTTCGCTGCCGCATTGGCTTTCGCCACCTCACGCTGCAGATAGTTATCCAGACGCCACAAGCGCGTACCGTGGATCAAGAAGGCGCAAATTGCCGTTGGGATCCCCCACAAAGCAATATGCAGTGGCTCGGTCTGGATCCCACCGGACTCCAGCATAAAGTTGTGCATGAAAATGATTGCCCCAAAGGCAACGAAGATGTCTTCACCGAAAAACAGACCAACGTTGTCAGTCGCCGCAGACATTGCACGCAGGCGATAACGCACGGCCCCCGGCAATTCCCCGTGGTTTTTCTCCGCTGCCCCTTCAGCCATCGGGGCTAATAACGGACGTACCATCTGAGGATGCCCACCCAGGCTGGTCAAGCCCAGCGCGGCGGTCGCTTCACGAATAAACAGATAGACAATGAGCAGACGACCACTGGTGGCGCTGCGGATTTTCGCGATCCACGCCTGGGCACGCTCTTTCAGACCGTGACGTTCCAGCAGACCAATGACTGCCAGCGGAATCAGCAGGATAAACGGCAGGTTGCGGGTGTTGAGAAAGCCTTCACCCAGCTTTTCGAGAATAGTGGCGATTGGCATATGCGCTGCCAGCCCGGTGACGATCCCGGCAACGATAACCACCAATACCGGGTTAAAACGTAAAAGAAATCCGACCACGATGACGGCGATACCCGTCAATGGCCAGAGAGAAATAGCCTCTCCCATAGTTAAATCCCTTATGTTGTTGTGTAATATATTATTGTTTTGTATGAATAAACTTACGCGCTAATTTGAATATTGCAGGCATTAAAGGCGCTGCGCAAACGACGGGCAAAAGCGAGTGCGTGCTCACCATCCCCGTGAATGCATACCGTCTGCGCGGTTACGCTTGCCCATGTTCCACTGTGACTTTTTACTCTCCCGGACTGCACCATTTCTAACGTTTGCGCCAGCGCCTGCTCTTCGTCTTCGATCAGTGCACCTGGCTGACTACGCGGAACCAGACTACCATCAGCCTGATACCCCCGATCTGCAAAAACCTCCTGACGCGTCACCAGGCCATAATGTTCTCCGGCACGGATCAACTCACTTCCCGCCAGCCCTACCAGTATCAATGACGGATCGCAGGCATAAACCGCTCTGGCTATCGCATCGGCCAGCACAGGATCTTTTGCGGCCTGGTTATAAAGCATGCCGTGCGGTTTGACATGACGCATCACGCCGCCCTCAGCGCGCGTGATGGTCGCCAGCGCACCAATTTGATACAGCGTTTGCGCATAAACCGTTTCCACAGGCAGGGTCATGGCGCTACGACCAAAATTTTCCCGATCCGGAAAGCTCGGATGCGCGCCTATTGCCACGCCATTTTTTAGCGCTTCGCGCACGCTTAAGAGCATGGTCTGCGCATCACCGGCGTGAAACCCACAGGCAATATTGGCCGATGACACCAGCTGGAGCAGCATCGCGTCGTTCGCACAGCCTTCGCCGAGATCTGCATTCAAATCAATTTTCATCGTTAAGTCGCCATGCTAATTGTTCCAGATAGCGCTGCTGATCGTGACGTGCCTTCAACGCCTCTTCCAGCGAGCACTGAACAAAGTGAATCGGTTGTCCAAGAGGGATCTGCGCAAGGTGATGCATATCCGCCTCGATGATACAGGCGATACGCGGATATCCGCCCGTGGTCTGGGCATCGTTCATCAGTACAATTGGCTGCCCGTTATGCGGGACCTGTACCACGCCGGGGAGCAAACCGTGTGACAACATCTCGCGGTCTGTCGCGCGTGTCAGTGGCTGCCCCTGCAGGCGATACCCCATACGGTTACTCTGTGGGCTCAGTCGCCACGGCGATCGCCAGAACGATGCCTGCGATGCCTCGTCAAATTCCTGATATTCAGGTCCGGGCAGCGCACGAATGTGGTTGCCCCACATCAACTGTTTTACCCCTTGTGGGCCATTGAATTGTCGTGTTGAAACGCCAATCGCCAACTTATCGCCATCACGTAACAAACGTCCTTCAAACCCGCCAATACCAACTTTCAAATCGGTACTGCGCGATCCCATAACGTCGGGAACATCAATACCGCCCGCCACCGCCAGGTAGCTGCGCATACCATGATGCGGGTGTTTTAATGACAGGCGTTGTCCGGCTTTAACCGGCAACCGCCAACCGCTCCATACCGGAGTACGATCCAAATGCGCTTCGCATCCCGCGCCGGTCAAGGCAAACCAACCATCCGCGTCAAACTCCACCACCAACTGACCCAACGTGACTTCCAGCGCGGCAGCATTCGCATCATTTCCTACCAGCAGATTAGCGACGTTCAATGCCGGTTTGTCCAACGCGCCGCAGTGACTTACCCCTGACTGACGAAAGCCATGACGCCCCCCATCCTGTACGGAGGTGTACAGGCCAGCACGAATGATGTTTAACATACGCCCTCCTTCTGCGGGACAAAACGTACAGTATCTCCAGCCCGTAACAGGATCGGCTCCTCGCGCTGCGGATCAAAAAGCTTAACGGCGGTACGTCCTATCAGTTGCCACCCGCCGGGCGTTGCAATCGGGTAGATACCGGTTTGTGACCCGCCGATCCCCACCGCCCCTGCCGGAACAAGTAAGCGCGGTTCGGCTCGTCTTGGTGTATGCAATGGTTCCGGTAAGCTCCCAAGATAGGGAAATCCCGGCTGAAACCCTAAAAACCAGACGACATAATCAACTGACGCATGCAATTCAACGACCTGCTTGTCGCTCAAACCACTGTGCCGGGCGACTTCGGCCAGATCGGGCCCGTATTCGCCACCATAGATAACGGGGATTTCGACAAAGCGCGAATCCGGCTCCATCGCCTCGCTCTCTTCCCACCAACGTTGCAGACGTTCAATGGCATCCAGCGCCAGCGTCTGCGGGGAATTCAGGATTACCGTGATATTGTTCATTCCCGGAATGGCTTCAAGTACATTCGGAGCATCAGCCAGACGCTGGGCCAGACGCCAGATGCGTTTCTGAGTTGCCAGCGTAATCGGCGGTTCCAGCTCCAGAACCACCGCGGTTTCACCTAACAGATAACAACGTGCTCGCTGCACTTTCGTCCCTCTTTATCAGGCTGGGTTAGGGATGTCGACGAACGTCACATCCAGATCGGTATTTTCATTCAGCCATTCGCTCAATGCACGAATACCGCCGCGTTCGGTAGCATGGTGACCGGCAGCATAGAAATGCAGTCCCTGCTCGCGGGCAGAGTGAATGGTTTGTTCAGAAACTTCCCCGGTAATAAAGGCATCAACACCAAAGCGGGCTGCGCTATCAATGAAACTTTGACCGCCCCCGGTACACCAGGCAACACGCTGAACGTTTTCAGGCCCGGTATCACCGCACCATAACGGTTTACGTCCCAGACGCGCTTCAATCCAGGATGCCAGTTCCAGCCCAGGAACCGGCATGGAGAGTTCCCCCCACGGTACCAGAGGCTCTATCTCCCCCATCACCGTGATCCCCAATAGCGCGGCCAGCTGTGCGTTATTCCCCAGTTCGGGGTGGGCATCCAACGGCAGATGCCAGCCATACAGGTTGATGTCATTTTCCAGCAGCGTTTTCAGACGCCGGCGCTTCATGCCACGAATAACCGGAGATTCGCCTTTCCAGAAATAACCATGATGAACGATGACCGCATCGGCCCCAAGGCGAACAGCCTCATCCAGTAATGCCTGGCTTGCGGTTACGCCGGTCACGATTTTTTGCACCGTTTCTTTGCCCTCAACCTGCAAACCATTCGGTGCATAGTCGCTTATGGCTGCGCTGTTCAGCTTGTCGTTAATCAGTTGTTCCAGCTCGGTGTTTTTCATCATCGTCCTCGTTGTCATAAATTCTGCCTGCCAAATCAGCAACACAGCTTCAGTTAAAATAGCGTCCTCATCTCCGTTCGTCGATAGCCATTTCGCTGACACATCAAGAAACAATCACGCGGCCTGTAAACGTAAATTGCTTACCACCATGAGATTTTATTCATGTATATTTATGCAATCAGACAGCATATTGCAAAAATAATCAGATCTGTATCAAAGTTACAACTTTAAGGAAACACACTCACACGGCACGTTCCTCCCGTCGTGAGGCATTTACTTCGAGAAAATAATGAATAAACAAGCATCTCAGCCGCGCGCGATTTATTACGTCGTCGCGCTGCAAATTTGGGAATACTTCAGTTTTTATGGCATGCGTGCACTGCTGATCCTGTATCTCACTAACCAGCTTAAGTACAACGATAATCACGCGTATGAACTGTTCAGTGCTTACTGTTCGCTGGTGTATGTCACGCCTATTCTCGGGGGATACCTGGCGGATAAAGTGCTCGGTAACCGCATGGCGGTAATGATTGGCGCATTTTTGATGGCAGTGGGACATCTGGTCCTGGGCGCCAGTGAAATGGCTCCGGCGTTTCTCTATTTATCTCTGGCCATTATTGTCTGTGGCTACGGTTTGTTTAAATCCAACATCAGTTGCCTGCTGGGTGAATTGTATAAACCAGAAGATCCGCGCCGTGACGGCGGGTTCTCTCTGCTCTATGCCGCCGGTAACATTGGTTCAATTATTGCCCCTATCGCCTGCGGCTATGTGCAGGAAGAGTACAGTTGGGCAATGGGCTTTGCGCTGGCCGCTATCGGTATGCTGGCCGGGCTGGTCATTTTCTTATGCGGGAATCGTCATTTCGCTCACACCACCGGCGTCAACAAAACCGTGCTGTGTGCCAAATCGCTCATTCTGCCGAACTGGGCCTGGCTGCTGGTTCTGCTGGTCGCCGCACCGCTTTTAATTACCGTCCTGTTCTGGAAAGAGTGGTCCGTGTACGCGCTGATTGTCGCCACCGTCATTGGTTTGGCTGTTCTGGCAAAAATTTACCGTCAGGCGCAAACGCAGAAACAGCGTAAAGAGCTGGGGCTTATCGTCACGCTGACCTTCTTCAGCTTGTTGTTCTGGGCCTTTGCACAGCAGGGTGGTAGCTCCATCAGCCTGTATATCGACCGCTTTGTCAATCGCGACGTGATGGGATATTCAGTCCCTACTGCCATGTTTCAGTCGGTAAACGCCTTCGCCGTTATGTTGTGCGGTATCGTGCTGGCCTGGGTGGTCAAAGAAAGCGTGAGTGGCAATCGTACCGTTCGTATCTGGGGTAAGTTTGCTCTCGGTCTGGGGTTAATGAGTGCGGGTTTCTGTATTCTGACCTTAAGCGCCCGTTGGTCCGCAGCTTACGGCCACTCTTCCATGCCGCTGATGGTATTGGGGCTGGCGGTCATGGGCTTTGCCGAACTGTTTATCGACCCTGTCGCCATGTCACAAATTACACGCATTGAGATCCCAGGGGTAACCGGCGTATTAACCGGCATCTATATGCTGCTTTCCGGGGCCATTGCCAACTACCTGGCGGGTGTGATTGCCGACCAGACATCACAGGGCGCGTTTGATGCTTCCGGTGCTATCAACTATTCCATCAACGCCTATATTGATGTCTTTAGCGAAATTACCTGGGGCGCGCTGGCCTGTGTGGTGTTGGTGCTGATGATTTGGCTGTACCAGTCGCTTAAGTTCAGAAACCGTCCGCTGGCGGTAGAATCCTGAGTGTAAGGGCCCGATGATGTAATACTATTCGGGCCTGTTTTTTCGGGTAATTACGCATAACTTGCAGCGAGTTCCTCTTCAGTAAGCCCCGTCACTAGTAGTACCATTGCGCGATCTATTCCCTGCTCCAGCATAGTTTGCGCTATACGTAATGCAGCTTCTCGCTTTCCTACTTCTTTGCCTTGTTGTAGCCCTTGTTGTAGCCCTTCCTGTAATCCATCTAACCGTAACCGCTCCGCAATAGTCATCAGCCTCTCCTTATGTTGGGGGATCCGTTGTGCCATCTCTTGCATAAACTCATTAAAGCGAGATTCATCGCCGGATCGTAGGATGTAATTAAACATCGCCTGCAGTTGCGTGTCATTAGCGCATCCGGTAAGTAGTAGCGTGGTCAGTTGCTCTACCAGCCCCATCAAATCCCGCTGACGGATATGTTTTTGCATTAATTCCAGCAGCGCCATTCGCCTGTGAGCCATGATCTCATCATCGGGTACCACCGTTATATCTACCAACGGAAATGCGCTGGAATAAAGCTGTCTTGCCGCCACGGGGTCGGCAAAGGCATCCAGCCAGCACAATGAGTACGGATAGGGGCTTCGGCAGCCATGATAAAACAGCATCGGTATCACCAGCGGCAGTTCCTTGTGCCCTGCGTCCAGATGGCGCTGCATCGCCGCCAGCGCATAACGCAACAGACGAAAAGCCATATGTGGCTCGGCTGAACTTTGATGCTCTATCACCACATAGACATAACCGTCACCGTTGCGTGTGTGCAAAGACCAGAGCACGTCGGAGTAGCGCGAACGTAAATCCGCTTCAATAAAGCTTTCTGACTCCAGTTGCAGAGAATTCAAATCGCAAAGCATCCGCAGTTCAGCTGGCAGGTGAATGTCGAGAAAATCTCGTGCAGTTTCGGGATGATGTAAAAACGTTTTAAACACCGCATCATGCGGGGTGGAGGTCGTTGGCGTTGTCATTAATTTCCGTCATTTTCATTCAGATGACGGAAATTTACTGCTGAGAGAAAACTTGTGCAGCAGGGTATTCACGGTACTGAGCGCACGCTTCAGCGCTAAAATCACCCGACTGCAACATGTTCATTCTGTTGGAAGGTATTACGCAAAATCCACCATGCCTTTACCCTTTACGCGCTGCCTCATAGGCTGCCAGCGTGGCTAACCTTGCCTGCTTATGATCGACAATCGGACGAGGATAGTTGAGTGTCACCTGCATTTTCTCCGCCCACGGCCACGGTTCGTGAATGGCTTTTCCCGGTACATCGCGTAATTCCGGTACCCATTGGCGGATAAAATCACCGTCACGGTCGAATTTCTCCCCCTGCGTGGTGGGGTTAAAAATACGGAAATACGGCGCAGCATCCGTTCCGGTAGAAGCAGCCCACTGCCAGCCACCATTATTCGCCGCCAGATCACCGTCGATCAGTTGTGACATAAAATACTGCTCGCCTTTTCGCCAGTCGATCAGCAGGTCTTTCACCAAAAAGCTAGCCGCGATCATGCGTAAACGATTATGCATCCACCCTGTGCCGTTAAGCTGGCGCATCGCCGCATCTACGATTGGATACCCTGTATTTCCCGTCTGCCATGCCTGAAGATGCGTCACGCTATTTTGCCATTGCACACGATCAGTCCAGCGAATAAAGGGCTGATGCCGACACAGTGCAGGATAGTACGTCAGTAGATGGCGGTAAAATTCGCGCCAGATGAGCTCGTTTAGCCAAACGCTCCCGGCGCCTCCCTCTAGCGCCTGCGGTTGCTCGACTAACAAACGGTGCAGACACTGGCGCGGTGATAACCCACCGGTGGCAAGGCTTGCCGACAACCGGCTGGTGCCTTCATTTGCCGGGAAATCACGTTGTTGCTCATATTCTGCCGCGCCCTGCTGGCAAAACTGACGTAATTGCGCGATAACCGATTTTTCTTCTACCGGGAAAAGCGCCACATCAAAATCCTGCTGTGGATAATTGAGCGTAATTGGCGTTGATGGGGGGGGAATTGCGCCGCTTTCGCGGGCTTTTGGTGCCGCAACACACTCCGGGATACTGTCTTTTAACCGCTTCAGCCAGGCATTTTTAAACGGTGTAAAGACTTTATACATCTCATGATTCCCGGTCATTACCGCGCCCGGTGCCAGGATTACGCTATCGTCAAAACCCTCACAGACCACCTGCGATAATGATTTTTCAACCTGAGCATCGCGCTGGCGTTCGTTGATTTCGTACTGATAGTTATAAAACAGTCGGCTAACGTCATGCAGTGCGCAGACATTTTTGACTATCTCTACGCTGGCTGTGAAATCCCCGACGTCATAAACCAGCAGCGGGATGCCTTTTTCTGCCAGCGCCGTTTGCAGCGCATTCAACTGCTTGCCGACAAACGCCGCCTGACGCGGTGACATATCATGCGCTTTCCACTGTGCGGGCGTGGCAATATATAACGCCAATACCCGTGCCGAACGATCCCGACATGCCGCTGCCAGCGCAAGATTGTCATGCAAACGTAAATCTCGCCGAAACCAGACCAGATGAGTGGTCATAAAACTCCCAAATAAAAATTAAGCTTTGCCGTGTAAACGCAGAATCGCAGGCCAGAGTTCAAAGTAACGTTGCCCGGACAACCAGCTGTTCGGGTGCTCCGTCATATAGTGTTGGAGGAGCATCAATGGCGCAAGCAGCGGCTGCATCTCACGTCGATAGTTATCGATTATTGAGGTCAGTTCCTGACGTTGACGAAGATTGAGCTGGTTACGGAAATAGCCCTGCACATGCATCAGGACATTGGTATGGTTGCGTCGGGTCGCGTTATTAAACAACAGATGAATCAACCGTAAACGGTACTCCGTATAAAAAGCATCGAGGCTTGCCCATTCGTGGATTGCGGCAACAAAAGGGCCGAGCTCACGATACTCCGGTTGGGAGTGTGCCAGTAACACCAGCTTGTAACGGGTGTGAAAATCAATCAATGCGCCACGTGATAATCCGCTCTGGCGCAGTCGGTGCAATTCATGCAAGGCATAAATACGTACCAGCGTATTCTCGTCAAACAGAAATTTATCGTTCGCTTCTGCGGTCAGACAGGCGCGGACACCAACAGGAACTCTCTTGCTCATCGCCACTCCTTATCCGTTACACAGGTAAGTGTAGACTGCGACGTATAAAAAAACCGCCACATTGCTGTTGGCGGTTTTTTTGAGCCTGAACGGTAACTTAGTAGAAATCGCAGGTGGCTTTTTCAGCCTGCTCCATCCACACCGGCTTATCACTGGTTTTCGACCAGACGCGATGCAGGTAGCTGTAAAAACGGGCACGGTCTTTCCAGAACAGCATGACCGGCAGCGCCAGAACACCAGCCAGTACGGCAAAGGTACGGCGCAAGAAAACAATGTGTGCTGGATATTCTTTATAAAAGTCCATAATCCTCTCCCATATATCTGTTCGGTGAATCGCACCGGAAAATAAACTTGGTTAACTGATGAAAATAATACCGCCTTGTGTGTAATTTTGCTACTCATCCGACCACTTATTTTTATCTATTGATGCTCCGTTTAACGTAAATTCGTAATTAAGTTACATAAAGGTTAAATTAATACTAATCATTAGTTAAATAATGGTCTTTGCCATTTTTATACTTTTTTTACACCCCGCCCGCAGATTTTTGCGAAATCTTTGCAACCAAAAACCTACGCTCTGGTTATCACATTTATGCCACTGGAGGTGCACTGTGAGTGCAGGCGTGATAACCGGCATTGTGCTGGTCTTTTTGTTACTGGGTTATCTGGTGTATGCCTTGATTAATGCGGAGGCGTTCTGATGGCAGCGCAAGGATTTTTACTCATCGCCAGTTTCCTGCTGGTGCTGTTTGTTCTCGCCAGGCCGCTGGGCTTTGGGCTGGCGCGTCTTATCAACAACACATCCTTACCCGGCCTTGCCGGCGTTGAGCATGTGCTGTGGCGTGGGCTGGGTATTTCGCAGCAGGAAATGACCTGGCTGCACTATTTGCTGGCGATCCTCGCACTTAATATCCTCGGCCTGCTGATACTGTTTGCGATGTTAATGGCGCAAAACCTGCTGCCGCTGAATCCGCAACAGTTACCGGGGCTATCGTGGGATCTCGCGCTCAATACCGCTGTTAGTTTTGTGACCAACACCAACTGGCAGTCCTATGCGGGTGAAACCACTTTAAGCTACTTCAGCCAGATGGCCGGCCTGACCGTGCAGAATTTCCTGTCTGCGGCGACCGGTATTGCGGTGATCTTTGCCCTGGCTCGCGCCTTTACGCGCCAGAGTATGAACACGCTGGGCAACGCCTGGGTGGATCTGGTCCGCATTACGCTGTGGATATTGCTGCCGATTTCTCTGCTCATCGCGCTGTTTTTCATCCAACAAGGTGCGCTGCAAAACCTGCTGCCTTATCAGGCGATCACCACGCTCGAAGGGACAAAACAACTGCTACCGATGGGACCTGTCGCCTCACAAGAGGCCATTAAGATGCTCGGTACCAACGGCGGCGGCTTTTTTAATGCCAATTCCTCACATCCTTTTGAAAACCCAACCGCACTGACCAACCTGGTCCAGATGCTGGCAATCTTCTTAATTCCCACGGCGCTGTGTTTCGCCTTCGGCGACGTCGTGGGCGATCGCCGACAGGGACGCACCCTGCTGTGGGCTATGTCGCTTATTTTTGTTGTTTGCGTAGCGGTTGTAATGTGGGCCGAAGTGCAGGGTAACCCGCATCTGATGGCGTTTGGCGCAGACAGCAATATCAACATGGAAGGTAAAGAGAGCCGCTTTGGCGTGCTGGTCAGTAGTCTGTTTGCAGTCGTCACGACAGCCGCATCCTGTGGCGCAGTCATTGCTATGCACGACTCCTTCACTGCGCTGGGCGGCATGGTACCGATGTGGTTGATGCAGATTGGCGAAGTGGTCTTCGGCGGCGTGGGTTCAGGTCTGTACGGCATGCTGCTGTTCGTGCTGCTGGCGGTATTTATCGCCGGGTTAATGATTGGCCGCACACCAGAGTATCTGGGTAAAAAAATCGATGTCCGCGAAATGAAAATGACCGCGCTGGCGATTCTGGTTACCCCTGCGCTGGTTCTGCTTGGGACAGCGATAGCCATGATGAGCGATGCCGGGCGTAGCGCCATGCTCAATCCCGGGCCGCATGGTTTTAGCGAAGTGCTGTATGCCGTGTCGTCCGCCTCGAACAACAATGGTAGCGCCTTCGCCGGGTTAAGCGCCAACAGCCCGTTCTGGAACTGCCTGCTGGCCTTATGCATGTTCTTCGGCCGCTTCGGCGTCATTATCCCGGTGATGGCGATTGCCGGTTCACTTGTTGGTAAAAAGAGCCAGCCAGCAAGTCCCGGCACGCTACCTACCCACGGTGCGCTGTTTGTTGGGTTGTTGATCGGTACCGTGTTGCTGGTTGGCGCCCTCACCTTTGTTCCTGCACTGGCGCTTGGCCCGGTAGCAGAATACCTCTCTTTACGTTGAGTGATGCGGAGCACATGACTATGAGTCGCAAGCAACTGGCGCTGTTCGAACCTTCTCTGGTCGCACAAGCGCTGATGGACGCCGTGAAAAAATTAAGTCCACATACTCAGTGGCGTAACCCGGTGATGTTTATCGTCTGGCTGGGCAGCCTGCTGACCACCCTGTTAACGGTGGCGATGGCGACAGGCCATATGTCAGGTAATCCACTGTTTACCGGCGCGATAAGCCTCTGGCTATGGGTGACTGTTCTGTTCGCTAACTTTGCGGAAGCGCTGGCTGAAGGGCGTAGTAAAGCGCAGGCCAACAGCCTGAAAGGGGTTAAAAAAACCGCCTTTGCCCGCAAACTCCGTGAACCGAAATATGGTGCGCAAATGGATCACGTGCCAGCCGAAGAGTTACGTAAAGGGGATATCGTGCTGGTGGAAGCTGGCGATATTATCCCGTGTGACGGCGAAGTTATCGAAGGCGGCGCCTCGGTGGATGAAAGCGCCATTACCGGTGAGTCCGCGCCTGTAATCCGTGAATCCGGCGGCGATTTTGCCTCCGTCACTGGCGGGACACGCATTCTCTCGGACTGGCTGGTGATCGCGTGTAGCGTCAACCCCGGAGAAACATTCCTCGACCGAATGATTGCCATGGTTGAAGGCGCACAGCGGCGTAAAACGCCCAACGAAATCGCGCTGACGATCCTGCTGATTGCCCTGACTATCGTCTTTCTGCTGGCAACCGCCACGTTGTGGCCGTTCTCTGCCTGGGGCGGCAGTGCGGTCAGCATCACGGTGCTGGTTGCCCTGTTGGTCTGTCTGATCCCCACCACGATCGGTGGTCTGCTCTCCGCGATTGGCGTCGCCGGGATGAGCCGCATGCTGGGTGCGAACGTTATCGCCACCAGCGGACGTGCGGTAGAAGCGGCTGGTGATGTGGACGTACTGCTGTTGGATAAAACCGGCACCATCACGCTGGGTAACCGTCAGGCTTCTGATTTTCTGCCCGCCCACGGCGTGGACGAAAAAACGCTGGCCGATGCCGCGCAGCTTTCATCACTGGCCGATGAAACACCGGAAGGTCGCAGCATCGTTGTCCTGGCTAAACAGCGCTTTAACCTGCGTATTCGTGACGTACAGTCGCTCCATGCCACCTTTGTGCCGTTTACCGCACAGAGTCGGATGAGCGGTATCAACATCGACAACCGGATGATCCGCAAAGGCTCGGTTGATGCCATTCGTCGTCACGTCGAAGCTAACGGCGGCCACTTCCCTGCCGATGTGGAGCAGAAGGTCGAAAACGTTGCTCGCCTTGGCGCAACGCCGCTGGTGGTGGCCGAAGGCTCCCACGTACTGGGTGTGATTGCCCTGAAAGATATCGTAAAAGGTGGGATTAAAGAACGGTTTGCCCAACTGCGCAAAATGGGCATCAAAACAGTGATGATCACCGGCGATAACCGCCTGACTGCTGCAGCAATCGCCGCAGAGGCCGGTGTGGATGACTTCTTAGCCGAAGCCACACCGGAAGCCAAGCTGGCGCTAATTCGTCAGTATCAGGCAGAAGGTCGTCTGGTGGCGATGACCGGAGACGGAACTAACGACGCTCCAGCCCTTGCGCAGGCCGATGTTGCCGTTGCCATGAACTCCGGAACCCAGGCAGCGAAAGAAGCGGGCAATATGGTGGATCTCGACTCCAACCCCACCAAACTGATTGAAGTGGTGCACATTGGTAAACAGATGCTGATGACGCGTGGGTCGCTGACCACCTTTAGTATCGCCAACGACGTTGCGAAATATTTCGCCATCATCCCGGCTGCGTTCGCCGCAACTTACCCGCAGCTTAACGCACTGAACGTCATGCGACTGCATTCGCCGGATTCGGCGATCCTCAGCGCCGTCATCTTCAATGCGCTGGTCATCGTCTTCCTGATCCCACTGGCGTTGAAAGGCGTGAGCTATAAGCCGTTATCCGCTTCCGCGATGCTGCGCCGCAATCTGTGGATCTACGGCCTGGGTGGCCTGGTTGTGCCGTTTATCGGTATCAAAGTAATTGATTTACTGCTGACCCTGCTGGGTCTGGTGTGAGGTTTCAGATGAGTGGATTACGTCCTGCATTATCAACATTGCTTTTCCTGATGCTTATCACCGGCGGTGTTTATCCGCTGCTGACCACCGCGCTGGGGCAGTGGTGGTTCCCCCACCAGGCTAACGGTTCGCTTCTGCGTGAGGGTCAGATAATTCGCGGTTCTGCACTGATCGGGCAAAATTTTACCGCCGCGGGTTATTTTCATGGACGCCCCTCAGCCACAGCGGAAATGCCCTATAATCCAATGGCTTCAGGCGGCAGTAATCTGGCAGCCAGCAACCCGGAACTGGATAAACAGCTGCAAAGCCGGATTGCCGCGCTGCGTGCCGCCAACCCGCAGGCAAATCCTGCCGTTCCGGTTGAACTGGTAACAGCTTCCGCCAGCGGGCTGGATAACAACCTGACGCCAGCTGCGGTGGCCTGGCAAATCCCGCGCGTGGCGCAAGCCCGCAACCTCAGCGTTGAAGAAGTCACGCGCCTGGTTGCACAATACACGCAAAAGCCGTTGGTCAGTTTTATCGGCCAGCCGGTAGTTAACCTGGTAGAACTTAATTTAGCGCTGGATAAGCACTGAGAAAAAGGACATGCATAGCGAACCCCTACGTCCTAACCCCGATCGCCTGCTGGAGCAGACCACCGCGCCGCACCGGGGAAAACTGAAAATTTTCTTCGGCGCCTGTGCGGGCGTGGGGAAAACCTGGGCCATGCTGGCGGAGGCCCAGCGACTGCGGTCGCAGGGGTTGGATGTGCTGATTGGCGTGGTGGAAACCCACGGGCGCAAGGAGACCGCCGCACTGCTTGACGGTCTCACCGTGCTGCCGTTGAAACGTCAGGCACACCGTGGGCGGCATATCAGCGAGTTCGATCTTGATGCCGCCCTCGCCCGCCGCCCGGCGCTGATTTTGATGGACGAACTGGCGCACAGCAATGCGCCAGGCTCACGCCACCCCCGCCGCTGGCAAGACATTGAAGAGCTGCTGGAAGCCGGTATTGACGTTTTTACTACCGTCAACGTGCAGCATCTGGAAAGCCTCAATGATGTGGTCAGCGGCGTCACCGGCATTCAGGTGCGCGAAACCGTTCCTGACCCGTTTTTCGATGCCGCTGACGACGTGGTACTGGTCGATCTCCCCCCCGACGATTTGCGTCAGCGCCTGAACGAAGGCAAGGTCTATATTGCCGGTCAGGCAGAGCGTGCAATCGAGCATTTCTTCCGCAAAGGTAATTTGATAGCGCTGCGCGAACTGGCGCTGCGACGCACCGCCGATCGGGTGGACGATCAGATGCGTGCCTGGCGGGGGCGTCCGGGAGAAGAAAAAGTCTGGCATACCCGCGATGCCATTTTACTGTGTATTGGACACAACACCGGCAGCGAGAAACTGGTGCGAGCGGCTGCACGCCTGGCGGCGCGTCTGGGTAGCGTCTGGCATGCGGTATATGTTGAAACACCTGCGCTACACCGGCTACCCGAAAAACGGCGGCGGGCAATCTTAAGCGCGCTGCGACTGGCACAGGAACTGGGGGCTGAAACGGCCACTCTCTCCGACCCTGCCGAAGATAAAGCGGTGATCCGCTATGCCCGTGAGCATAATCTGGGGAAAATTGTCCTCGGGCGTCCAACTACGCGTCGCTGGTGGCGCAGCGACTCCTTTGCTGACAAGCTGGCCCATCGCGCACCGGATCTCGATCTGATGATTGTAGCCCTCGATGAGCCCCCTGCACGCCCTGTGCTGCAAACCGCAGATAACCGCACCTTTAAGGATAAATGGCGGGTACAAATCCAGGGTTGTGTGGTCGCTGCTGCATTGTGTGCTGTTACGACATTGATTGCCATGCAGTGGTTGGTTGCATTTGACGCAGCCAACCTGGTGATGCTCTATCTACTGGGCGTGGTGGTGATCGCCCTGTTCTACGGGCGCTGGCCGTCGGTGGTGGCGACGTTTATCAACGTCGCCAGCTTCGATCTCTTCTTTATTGCCCCACGCGGCACGCTTGCCGTTTCCGACGTCCAGTACCTGCTTACCTTTGCCGTCATGCTAACGGTAGGTCTGGTTATTGGTAATCTGACCGCCGGGGTGCGTTATCAGGCCCGGGTTGCACGTTATCGTGAACAGCGTACGCGTCATTTGTATGAGATGTCGAAAGCACTGGCTGTAGGGCGCAGCCAGCAGGATATCGCCGCCACCAGCGAACAGTTTATTGCCTCAACGTTCCAGGCCCGCAGCCAGGTTTTACTGCCCGGCGAGAACGGTAAGCTGGCCCCTCTCACCCATCAACAGGGCATGACGCCTTGGGATGACGCTATTGCCCAATGGAGCTTTGATAAAGGGCAACCCGCCGGCGCAGGCACTGACACCTTACCCGGTGTGCCATATCAAATTTTACCGTTAAAAAGCGCCGACAAAACGCATGGGCTGCTGGTTGTGGAACCGGGAAATTTACGCCAGTTGATGATCCCCGAACAGCAACGCCTACTGGAAACTTTCACTTTACTGGTCGCCAGTGCGCTGGAACGCCTGACGCTAACCGCCAGCGAAGAGCAGGCCCGGTTTGCCAGCGAGCGTGAAAGCATTCGCAATGCCCTGCTCGCCGCCCTTTCCCACGATTTACGCACACCGCTGACGGTGTTGTTCGGCCAGGCAGAAATCTTAACGCTGGATCTGGCAAGCGAAGGATCGCCGCACGCACGTCAGGCCAGCGAAATTCGCCAGCACGTCCTGAACACGACCCGACTGGTGAATAACCTGCTGGATATGGCGCGAATTCAGTCTGGCGGCTTTAATCTTAAGAAGGAGTGGTTAACGCTGGAAGAGGTGGTCGGCAGCGCCCTGCAGATGCTGGAGCCAGGTCTCTCTGCCCCGATAAATCTGTCGTTACCAGAACCGTTGACATTGATTCACGTCGATGGCCCGCTCTTTGAACGGGTGCTGATTAATCTGCTGGAAAATGCCGTCAAATACGCGGGCCCACAGGCGCAGATCGGTATTGATGCCAGCGTTGATGGCGAACACCTGCAACTGGACGTCTGGGATAATGGGCCGGGTGTTCCATCGGGTATGGAACAGCGCGTTTTTGACAAATTTTCTCGGGGAAATAAAGAGTCATCGGTGCCAGGCGTTGGGCTGGGGCTGGCAATTTGTCAGGCCATTGTAGACGTGCATGGCGGGACTATTTCTGTCCACAATCGCGCGCAGGGAGGAGCATGTTTTCGTGTTACACTGCCCCAGGAAATTCCCCCTGAACTTGAAGATTTTCATGAGGATATGTGACGAACGTACTGATTGTTGAAGATGAACAGGCCATTCGCCGCTTTCTACGCACCGCGCTGGAGGCCGATGGGCTACGTGTATTTGAAGCGGAAACGCTGCAACGTGGTCTGCTGGAAGCCGCCACGCGAAAACCCGATCTCATCATTCTCGATCTCGGCCTGCCGGATGGCGACGGCATTGATTTTATTCGCGACCTGCGTCAATGGAGCGCGATCCCGGTGATTGTGCTTTCAGCCCGCAGTGAGGAAAGCGATAAAATCGCCGCGCTGGATGCCGGAGCCGATGACTATCTCAGCAAACCTTTTGGTATTGGCGAGCTGCAGGCGCGATTGCGTGTGGCATTGCGTCGCCACGCCAGCGGGACGTCTCCCGAACCGGTCGTGCATTTTTCTAATGTTAAAGTGGATATCGCCGCCCGCCTCGTACACCGGGGTGACGAAGAAATTCATTTGACGCCGATTGAGTTTCGCCTGTTAGCGGTATTGCTGAATAACGCCGGGAAGGTGCTGACGCAACGTCAGTTATTGAATCAGGTTTGGGGACCAAACGCCGTCGAACACAGTCACTATCTGCGTATTTATATGGGACACCTGCGCCAGAAGCTGGAACTGGACCCGGCCCGCCCGCGTCATTTTCTCACCGAAACCGGAATTGGCTATCGGTTTATGCCGTGAATATGCACTGAATAAAAAAGCCGGATCAGCTGATACGCTATCCGGCTTTTTCATCATTCATACCGGATGACGACGCTAGCGTCTTATCCGGCAGGTGATTTATGCGTTTTTCAACACTTCGCTGACAATCTCGACCGCTTCTTTCTCGATCTGCTTGCGGTGTTCCTCACCGAGGAAGCTTTCGCAGTAGATCTTGTAAGCATCTTCGGTACCAGAAGGACGCGCAGCAAACCAGCCGTTATCGGTCATCACCTTCAGGCCGCCAATCGATGCGCCGTTGCCCGGTGCCGCCGTCAGACGCGCAGTGATCGGGTCGCCCGCCAGCGTGCTGGCGCTCACCATTTCCGGAGAGAGCTTAGACAACGCCGCTTTCTGCGCGGAGGTGGCCCCAGCCTGAATTCGGTTATAGCTCGGTGCGCCAAAGCGCGCCGCCAGTTCGTTGTAATGCTCTTGCGGGTTCTTGCCTGTCACTGCCGTAATTTCCGCTGCCAGCAGGCACATGATGATGCCATCTTTGTCGGTTGACCACGGTGTACCGTCGAAACGCAGGAAAGATGCCCCCGCGCTCTCTTCCCCACCAAAGCCAAAACTGCCGTCAAACAGACCGTCAACAAACCATTTAAAGCCAACCGGCACTTCAACCAGTTTACGCCCTAAATCATTCACTACACGGTCAATCATCGCCGATGACACCAGCGTCTTACCGACGGCAACATCTTTGCCCCACTGCGGACGATGCTGGAACAGGTAGTTGATCGCTACCGCCAGATAGTGGTTCGGATTCATCAGTCCAGCCGGTGTTACGATACCGTGGCGGTCATAGTCCGGGTCATTGGCAAATGCCAAATCGAATTTGTCACGCAGCGCCAGCAGACCGGCCATCGCGCACTCGGAGGAACAGTCCATACGAATGGCGCCGTCTTTATCGAGATGCATAAAGCGGAAAGTCTGGTCGACCTGATCGTTAACGAGGGTCAGATTCAGGTTGTAGTGCTGAGCGATACGTTTCCAGTATTCGATACCGGAACCACCCAGTGGATCAACGCCCAGCGTCAGACCCGCTTTCTGGATTGCCGCCATATCGACGATATCTGCCAGCCCTTCCACGAAGGGTTGAACCAGGTCTTGTTCTTTAACATGACCGGACGCCAGCGCGGCATCCAGCGGAATACGCTTCACGCCTTTCAGACCATCAGCCAACAGTGCATTAGCCCTGTCTTCTACGACTTTGGTGACGTTGGTATCTGCCGGGCCACCGTTTGGCGGGTTGTATTTAATTCCGCCGTCTTCTGGTGGGTTATGGGACGGCGTGATCACAATGCCGTCAGCCAGCGGACCGCCTTTTTTATTGTGGACCAGGATAGCATTCGACACGGCAGGGGTGGGCGTAAAGCCGTTGTTTTCCTGCACAATGACATCAACACCGTTCGCTGCCAGCACTTCCAGCACAGAGATGAAAGCCGGTTCAGACAACGCGTGGGTATCCTTGCCCACATAGCACGGGCCTGTAATCCCGTTTTTCGCACGTTCTTCGGCAATCGCCTGAGCGATAGCCAGAATATGCGGCTCATTAAAACTATGACGACCCGCACTACCGCGATGTCCGGACGTACCGAACTTAACGGCGTGCTCAGCGTTCCCTGCTGTTGGTTTCAGTACATAGTACTGTGCCGTCAGTTGGGCGACGTTAATCAAATCACTCTGTTGCGCAGGTTGACCTGCACGGTTGTGGATTGCCATTGCCTGGTCCTTCTAATGCAAGGATTAAATTGTTCCGCAAACCTTTTCAATCAACTCCGCGGGGAATTGCATTGACTGCATGATGTGTTCAACCATGCTGCATTTACGGCCGGTATTGGTATTGGTGATCACCCAATATGGCGTGCCTGGCACGTGTTTCGGTTTGGTTTGATTACCATTTTTCAGCAACGTCTGTTCATCCGCTGCAAAATAAACGCGCGTACGTCCGTGCAACGATTCCGTTGCTTCGGCGAACGCGTTGTTATCCAGTGAGTAAAGTGTAGACAGCACCAGCATAAAGCGATTCACTGCTTTTTTCTGTTCCGCATATTCATCGGAAAGCAGCAGTTCACGCATGGCGCGCACTTTGTCTTTCGTAGGGTTGACCGGCTTGGCTTCCACGACAGGTTGTACCGCGCGGACTTCTTTTACTACCGGAGTGACAGGCTGTGATGCGGCGGAAAACTTCAACATACGCCGTAAAATGTCGGATGCGCTCTCGCCAATATGCTTGGTGTGGCTGGCAATATAGCTATAGAGTTCATCATCAACTTCAATCGTTTTCATCTTAATCCAGTGCAATGTTTGGCTGAATACAAGTTGTCAGGACTTTACACGCTGTAGTGTAAAGGCAAATCCTAACAGCGGATAGCGTCAAGCCTGGTGACCAGCAAAACTCGGAGTAACCGTAGTTGTTGCAGCCATGTGGCAGAATGGTCAACATGATACCCTAACCCGTCAGTGTGAAAAAAAGAACTTTGCCATGAAATTGAATATCCGAGCGCAATCTGCGCAAAACCCGCACAATAATTCTCCCATCGTCCTGGTTCACGGCCTGTTTGGCAGTCTGGATAACCTCGGGATCCTGGCACGCGATCTCGTGGCCGATCACGACATCATCCAGGTTGATATGCGAAATCATGGTCTCTCCCCTCGTTCACCTGAGATGAATTATCCGGCCATGGCGCAAGATCTGCTGGATACGCTGGACGCCAGGCAGATTGAAAAAGCGATCTTTATTGGCCACTCGATGGGCGGTAAAGCCGTTATGGCGCTGACTGCGCTGGCTCCTGAACGTGTCGAACGGCTGGTCGCCATCGACATTGCTCCCGTTGACTACCATGTTCGCCGCCACGATGAGATTTTTGCGGCAATCAATGCCGTAACCGATGCACAAGCGTCCTCACGCCAGCAGGCGGCGAGCGTTATGCGTCAGCACCTGCAAGAGGAAGGTGTTATCCAGTTTCTGCTGAAATCCTTTGTTGACGGCGAGTGGCGCTTTAACGTTCCCGTATTGTGGGATCAATATCCGCATATCGTCGGTTGGGAGACCATTCCGGCGTGGGAACACCCGGCGCTGTTTATCCCCGGCGGTAATTCACCTTATGTGACCGAAGCGTATCGCGAACAGCTGCTGGCGCAATTCCCGCAGGCCCGCGCACACGTTATTGCAGGCGCAGGCCATTGGGTACATGCGGAAAAACCGGAGGCGGTGCTGCGCGCCATCCGTCGTTATCTGAGCGAGCAGGTTAACTGATTAAAAACTCAGCGTCCGCGCGTGATTACGCGCGTGGGCGTTGGCGCGCCTCCCCTGCTGATGTATTATGGCGCGCTATCCATCCGGGCGGACGCCTGGCTGATTGTTTCCCCGAAGTCACCAAGATCATGGCCAAAGAACAAACGGACCGTACGACATTAGATCTGTTCGCGCAGGAGCGTCGCCCGGGACGACCCAAAACTAATCCGCTCTCGCGTGATGAACAGTTACGTATTAACAAACGTAATCAGCTTAAACGCGACAAAGTTCGCGGGCTTAAGCGTGTCGAACTGAAACTGAACGCCGATGCCGTTGACGCTCTGAACGAGCTGGCCGAGGCACGCAACATGAGTCGCAGTGAACTCATCGAAGAGATGCTGATGAACCAACTCACCGCATTGCGCGGTCAGGCTTAGTCTGAATTTCTGCTCTAAATCATAAATCGTGTAGCACAGAGTGCAGTCCTGCGTGTTTGCTGTTTCCGCATGCCTGACTGTTCTGCTATGATTGCCCTTATCCGTGGGCAATGCGCCACCACCATTTCAATAAGTTTCAAGAGGTTATTTTACTCATGGCAATCACTGGCATCTTTTTCGGCAGCGACACCGGTAATACCGAAAATATCGCAAAAATGATTCAAAAACAGCTTGGTAAAGACGTTGCCGATGTACATGACATTGCAAAAAGCAGCAAAGAAGACCTGGAAGGGTATGACATTCTGCTGCTCGGCATCCCAACCTGGTACTACGGTGAAGCGCAGTGCGACTGGGACGACTTCTTCCCTACTCTCGAAGACATTGATTTTAACGGTAAACTGGTGGCATTGTTCGGCTGTGGCGACCAGGAAGATTACGCAGAATATTTCTGTGATGCGTTAGGCACCATCCGTGACATCATTGAGCCGCGCGGCGCCACCATCGTCGGCCACTGGCCAACGGCGGGTTACCATTTTGAAGCGTCTAAAGGTCTGGCAGATGACGACCACTTTGTCGGTCTGGCTATCGATGAAGATCGCCAGCCGGAACTGACCGCTGAACGCGTAGAAAAATGGGTTAAGCAGATCTCTGAAGAGCTGCACCTCGACGAAATCATCAATGCCTGATTTCGTGCGGCGTAGATATTCATCTGCGCCGCATCAATAGATAAAACCAATCAAAATAATTGCTACAAATTTGTAACTTTTTCGCCTGACCCTGTACAATGGCTGGATGCCAATCGGGTATTGCACAGTGTGTTTGTTGGTGATACCACGTTTTGATTAACAATATTTGCCAGAGACTTGCAGTTTTCATTTAGGCATGGCAGTTCTATAATGATACGCATTATCTCAAGTGCAATTTCTGTCACTTCTGTTAATGAAGTGAACCGTTTAGCTACAGGACAGATTCCGCATGACTGACAACAATACCGCATTAAAGAAGGCTGGCCTGAAAGTAACGCTTCCTCGTTTAAAGATTCTGGAAGTTCTTCAGGAACCGGATAACCATCACGTCAGTGCGGAAGACTTATACAAACGCCTGATCGACATGGGTGAAGAAATTGGTCTGGCGACCGTGTATCGCGTGCTGAACCAGTTTGATGATGCCGGTATCGTGACCCGCCATAATTTTGAAGGTGGTAAATCCGTCTTCGAACTGACTCAACAGCATCATCACGATCACCTGATTTGCCTTGACTGCGGCAAAGTGGTCGAGTTCAGCGATGACTCCATCGAAGCGCGTCAACGTGAGATTGCGGCTAAACATGGCATTCGTTTAACTAACCATAGCCTCTATCTGTACGGTCACTGCGCTGAAGGCGATTGCCGCGAAGATGAGCACGCGCACGACGGCAAGTAATGTAATGCTCTCTGAAAAGCCAACCATCCGGTTGGCTTTTTTTATGCGCGTTATCAGCGTGTTTCCCCTTCCCTCCACTCTTGTGTTGCTTTAATGTAAAAATCAATTGTCCCTTCCGGAGAGTCGAAATGGAACTTCGCCAGCTACGTTATTTTGTGCGCATTGTAGAAACCGGCAGCATGGGTAGCGCGGCGCTCGACCTCAGTATCGGTGTTTCGGCGCTCAGCCAGCAAATGACCCGCCTGGAAAACGAACTCGCCATACGTCTGCTGCAACGTACCTCGCGTGGCGTGACGCCCACCAGCGCTGGACTGGCATTTTACGCCCAGGCACAGCTGGCGCTCCGTCACGCAGACGATGCGATCCTCGCCGCACGGGAGGCCAGACTTTCCGGGCACGTCAGCGTCGGCATGGCCCCCAGTACTGCTTCCGTTCTTGGGATGCCTTTCATCAACGCCATGCGGGAAAGCTATAGTGATGTCCGCCTGCATGTGGTGGAAAGCCTCTCTGGTAACCTGGAACGAATGATTAATACCCGCCAGATTGATCTGGCGGTGGTATTTCAAAAAGAAAAGATCCTGCGCTGGAGCGCCAGACCGATTCTCGAAGAACGGCTATTTTTAATTGGTACTCATGCCCTACTGGCTGATATTACCGATGACAATATTGCTCCAGCCCAATTGGCACGTATTCCATTGATAATGCCAAGCCCAGGACATGGTCTGCGCGGCAGACTGGATGCTATCAGCCAGGAGCATGCGCTGAACATTGAGATCGCGACAGAAATTGACGGCCTGACGCTACTGATGCACGCCGTTCGCAGCGGAATCGGTGCAACACTTCAGCCCGGTGCGGCAATTTCCCATCTCGATAAAGAGACATTAAGAGTGATTGGCATCCATAATCCCATACTTAGCCGCCCCAACTTTTTGGTCAGCCTTTCTGACGATGAACTCACCCCAGCAGGTCTCGCTGCCCGTGTGGTACTAGCCAAAGTGATGCATCAACTGGTGGAATCTGGACACTGGCCAGGTGCGATCCTTTACAATAATTAAAGGGCTGTTTAGCATCACGTCATAGCGTCCACACAACTTACTCGTATACATTTTAATTACAAACTTAACAATTGGTTAAGTGGTAATGGAGTATGCGATGGTTGATGTTCTGGTGATTGGCGGCGGCAATGCTGCACTATGTGCCGCCTTAACCGCCCGGGAGCAAGGCGCTTCGGTACTGTTGCTTGAGGCGGCCCCGCGTGAATGGCGCGGAGGAAACTCCCAACACACGCGTAATTTACGCTGTATGCATGATGCGCCACAGGATGTACTGGTGGAGAGCTATCCAGAAGAGGAATTCTGGCAGGACCTCTGGCGTGTAACAGAAGGTAATACCAACGAAGCCCTGGCACGTCTGGTGATCCGTACCTCATCACAGTGTCGCGACTGGATGCGCCAGCACGGCGTTAACTTTCAACCTCCACTTTCTGGCGCTTTGCACGTGGCGCGAACCAATGCCTTTTTTATGGGCGGCGGGAAAGCCCTGGTGAATGCCTATTATCGCAGCGCAGAAAAGTTAGGCGTGCAAATCCGCTATAACACCCCGGTACAGGCGCTTGAATTGCACAACGGCGAGTTCGTAGCGGCGCTGGCTGGTGCAGAGCGCATTCCGGCAAAGACCTGCGTGCTTGCCGCTGGCGGGTTTGAATCTAACCGCGAATGGCTGCGAGAAGCCTGGGGTGAGAACGCCCGCGGTGAATGGCCTGCGGATAACTTCCTCATTCGTGGCACGCGCTTTAATCAGGGCGTACTGCTCAAATTTATGATCGATGCCGGCGCGGACATCATCGGCGACCCCTCCCAGTCACACTGCGTGGCGATTGATGCCCGGGCCCCCTTATATGACGGCGGGATTTGCACCCGCGTGGACTGTGTTTCGCTTGGCATCGTAGTGAACCGCGATGCAGAACGATTTTATGATGAAGGCGAGGATTTCTGGCCCAAACGTTATGCCATCTGGGGACGTCTGGTCGCCCACCAGCCCGGGCAAATTGGTTACTCCATTATCGACAGTAAAGCCATCGGTCACTTCATGCCCCCGGTTTTTCCTGGCGCACAGGCCACTACGTTAGCAGAGCTGGCACGTCAGTTAGGACTGGATACTGAGCGCTTTACCCATACTGTCATGCAGTACAACAGCGCCTGCCTGCCAGGCCACTTTGACCACACCACTCTTGATAACTGTGCAACACAAAATCTGACACCGGCAAAAACACATTGGGCGCGACCACTGGATACGCCACCTTACTATGGCTATGCCTTACGTCCGGGGATCACCTTCACCTACCTGGGGTTAAAGGTGAATGAACACGCCGCAGTGCATTTTGCCGGGCGTCCAAGTCGCAATCTGTTCGTCGCCGGGGAGATGATGGCGGGCAACGTGCTGGGCAAGGGCTACACCGCAGGCGTGGGCATGTCGATTGGGACCACCTTTGGCCGTATTGCCGGAAAAGAAGCCGCTCTGGCAGCACGTGAGGAGGCACATCATGAAACCGCTTGAGAAATTAATTATCGAAGCGAAAATGCTTACCGAGCCGGAAGCTGAAGTTGAACGAGTTATGCAAGTCTGCAATGCCTGCCGCTATTGCGAGGGTTTTTGCGCCGTGTTCCCGGCGATGACTCAGCGTCTGGAATTCGGTAAAGCGGATATCAACTATCTGGCCAACTTGTGCCATAACTGCGGCGCCTGCCTGCACGCGTGTCAATACGCACCGCCCCATGAATTTGCTATCAATGTACCGAAAGCAATGGCAGAAGTAAGGCTGGAAACCTATCAGCACTACGCGCAACCCGCCGCCTTTGGCGCGCTTTATCGCCGCGCAGGCGTCACCGTGACGCTGTCGCTGGTTTTCGGTCTGATCCTGTTTTTACTCCTCGCTATAGGTTTAACAGGCACGTTACTCCATCCCCCGCTGGCCGGAGATTTCTACCAAATTTTCCCGCATAACCTGCTGGCATGGATGTTTGGTTCAGTCTTTATTCTGGCGATGGGTCTGCTGATGGCGGGCGTTATCCGCTTCTGGCGGGAGATTTCTCCGGGGATGCCGCGTTCCTCTGACATTGCTGAAGCCTCTCACAATGCGCTGACGCTGAAATATCTCGATGGCGGGCACGGCAAAGGGTGTAACGAAGCAGATGATGCCTTCACCCTGATGCGCCGCCGTTTCCATCACTTCACCTTCTACGGTTTTCTGCTCTGCTTTGCCGCCACCGTGGTGGCAACGGGCTATCACTACTTTGCCGACATAGAAGCGCCCTATCCGTTCCTCAGCGTTCCGGTCATGCTGGGCACATTAGGCGGCATTGGCCTGGTTGTCGGCCCAGCGGGTTTGTTATGGCTGAACCTTAAGCGCTCACCGCTACAGGGCGACGCACGGCAAAAACCGATGGATCGCGGTTTTATCCTGTTGCTGCTACTGACGAGTCTGACGGGCTTAGCGTTGTTGGCAGGCAGAGATACCTCAGGGATGGCTATTTTGCTTGCTATTCATCTTGGTGTCGTGATGGCGCTATTTCTGACCATCCCATACGGAAAATTTGCCCACGGATTTTACCGTTGTGCGGCATTACTCAAGTGGGCAATTGAGAAACGACGCTAAAATGCAAACGGGCGAAGAAATCTCTCCGCCCGTTCTTGTTCATACCACGTTTTATTTCGCCGTATTATTACTGCGAATTTCCTGCCAGACCTTATCACAATCGGCCTTAACGGATTGATCGTTACCCGTACGCGTTGCCTGGATACACTGCTGGTAATCCAGTACGCG
The DNA here is from genome assembly GCF_030332245.1 of Citrobacter sp. Cy070. Lineage (NCBI taxonomy): Bacteria > Pseudomonadati > Pseudomonadota > Gammaproteobacteria > Enterobacterales > Enterobacteriaceae > Citrobacter > Citrobacter sp. Cy070. Next base: position 313,860 of record NZ_JAOWIG010000091.1, on the reverse strand, counting down.
CACGCTTTCTTCATTCGCAAACTGCTGGTGCTGTTTTTCTTTCTTCAGCACATTCAACACACTTTGGCAGGCTTCGATTTTCTCCGGCGAACCCTGCGCGGTATTGATACACGCGCTATAGGCTTCCTTAAGACGGCTATCTTCTTTCGGCGCGGGTGATTGCGCGCAGGCAACCAGCCCTGATGCCATGACGGCGATGAGTATCAGCTTTTTCATAACACATTCCTCAACAAAACGGCAGGCTTGCGGCCTGCCTCTGTCGGCATTAGAAGATGGTGAACGGAGCAATAACGATGAATTTCACGTCACGCTCATCCTGGAAGATGTTACCGTAACCACCGCCCCAGCTCGGAATATCTGAATGGTTGTCGTACTGGGTAAAGTGCAGTTTAAACATAGTGCCCTTCGCACGGCCGTCCTGCAGGGTATAGACCGCATCCAGGCTGTAGGACGACTCTTCAATAGTACGATTTTTGTCGTAGTACGCATCCGGGTTGAGCTGCCAGGTAGCCGGTTTAGCATCCCACGCGTAAACGTATGATGCACCCACAGCCCAGCCAGGCAGGTTCCAGTTTTTCAGGTCATACATCGCGCCGAAGAACACGGCCTTTTCACCGTTGGCGTTGAAGTCAGAGCGGTTATCCCACCAAACGTCCAGACGACCGTTTGAAGACGCATAGGTCGGGGTCATACGCTGCAGGAAGTAGCCCTGCTGCCCGTCAGCCTTAACCCAGGTCCCTTCCAGTCGCAGATCAACGACTTCTGCCACTTTGTAGCCGAAGGTCAGTGCCTGCAGCCAGGCCGTGCCATCATAAATGTCGTTAACTGTGCGGTCATCAACCTTATCGCGGGCACCGTAGAACTGGTAGCTGGTGGTAAACGGGTTACCGCCTAAATCAAATTTGTAGCTGGCTTTGGCGAAATACTGATCGACGTAGCCTTCAGACTGACCGAATGCTGCTTCCAACAGCAGGTTATTTTTGAAGTCATACTTTGCGCCGATTGAATGGAGGTAATCAACTTTGGTCTTTTTATCGGCCTGATAGAATTTATCGACTTCGGTGTGCCACGGTGCTTTATATTCGTTGGCCCACATTTAGGAGAAGCTCAGCGCACCCGCATCGCCATAATCGAAGTTGGCACCGGCTTCAGCCCCCTGATAGGTACCAGGCATAAAGCTCCAGTGTGGTGCCAGCAGAGTTTGCCCGGTTGGCTGAATATAACCAGCGCGCGCCCAGGTTGGGCCAAATTTGAATTTGGCTGCCGCTTTATACAGGCTAATCCCGCTCTTATCGCCGGAGTAATCTTCGTCATAGCCTTTATTTTTTGAAGAGAATGCGATTTCGTTTGGATGGCCGCTTTCGCTACTTTCGTTCATTTCAATAGCAGTGAATGCTGCGATATCAATACCAAACATATCGGCCGCATAACCGGACTGGAAGTCGAGGTTAGCGTTCCAGGTGGAGTGAGAAAGGTTGGTTTTGTATTTGTCGTGGTCGGTCACATCTTTACGGTCACGTTCACGCTGCCAGTAATAGATGCCGCCAGTTAAGGTAGAGTCATCAATAAAACCTTCGGCGTGAACCTGTGGAGCGACAACAAAACCCGACATTGCTGTGATACCGGCGATAGCCAGCGCCAGCGTACTACGTTTGCCACTAAACGTACGCATATGTTAATCCTCTTTGACATAAAAATGCTGCCGATAAAAGCGGACAGCGAAAAAGCAAAAATTAAAAAAGTAGCGCTGAGAAAACCTCATTGACTACAATGAATAGACTATTTTTCGCGACGCGAATTATCAATCTCTTTTTGTAACCAGTATGTAAGAACATGAGCAACCGCACATATTTCATTGCTTTCTGTTACATTTTCATTGGGAGTTAAAAAAGCGTTGAAAAATTGAAAAAAGGCTTGTTTTCCATAAAGATGAAATCGGTTTCAGTCCAGAGTGGCTGATAAAACAAGGTTTTTGTTAGAAAAATATAAACGGCAAAAACCATTCCTGAATAACAATTATTTCGCTGCGCAAATAGAGTCTGCTAACCATTTTCAGGCGAAAAAAAACGCCGCAGAGTGCGGCGTTTGAAAAGATGATGCGTAACGACGGTTTATTCGCCTACTTTAGCCCATGTATCGCGCAGACCCACGGTGCGGTTAAACACCAATTTGTCAGCTGTTGCGTAGCGGCTGTCGAGGCAGAAATACCCTTCACGCTCGAACTGGAACGCTTTACCAGCAACAGCGGCCTGTAGCGAAGGCTCACCGTAACCCTGCTTAATAACCAGCGATTCCGGGTTAATAACGGACAGGAAGTCTTCCGCTGCCCCCGGGTTTGGCACGCTAAACAGACGGTCGTACAGACGGATTTCAATCGGTAGCGCATGGGACGCGCTCACCCAGTGAATAACGCCTTTAACTTTACGACCATCGGCCGGATCTTTGCTCAGGGTGTCAGCATCGTAGGTGCAGAAAATGGTGGTGATCTTCCCTTCTGCATCTTTCTCGACACGCTCAGCTTTGATCACGTAAGCATTACGCAGACGGACTTCTTTACCCATCACCAGACGCTTGTACTGCTTGTTCGCTTCTTCGCGGAAATCGGCCCTGTCGATCCAGATTTCACCGCTGAACGGCACTTCACGGCTGCCCATTTCCGGCTTGCCCGGATGGTTAGGCATGGTGACCAGTTCGCTTTCGCCCTGCGGGTAGTTTTCGATAACCAGTTTCACCGGATCGATAACCGCCATCGCGCGCGGGGCGTTTTCGTTCAGATCTTCGCGGATACAGGATTCCAGAGAAGCGATCTCAATAGTGTTGTCCTGCTTGGTCACGCCAATGCGTTTGCAGAACTCACGGATCGCCGCAGCGGTGTAACCGCGACGACGCAGGCCAGAGATCGTCGGCATACGGGGGTCATCCCAGCCTTCAACGTGCTTGTCGGTCACCAGCAGGTTCAGCTTGCGCTTGGACATCACGGTGTATTCCAGATTCAGGCGCGAGAATTCGTACTGACGCGGATGAACCGGAATGGTGATGTTGTCCAGCACCCAGTCGTACAGACGACGGTTATCCTGGAACTCCAGCGTACACAGTGAATGCGTGATGCCTTCCAGCGCATCGCTGATGCAGTGGGTAAAGTCGTACATCGGGTAGATGCACCACTTATTGCCGGTCTGGTGGTGTTCAGCGAACTTAATACGGTACAGCACCGGATCGCGCATCACGATAAACGGCGAAGCCATATCGATTTTCGCACGCAGGCAGGCTTTACCTTCTTCAAAACCACCGTTACGCATTTTTTCAAACAGCGCGAGGTTTTCTTCAACGCTGCGATCGCGGAACGGGCTGTTTTTACCCGGCTGAGTCAACGTGCCACGGTATTCGCGAATTTCTTCCGCTGACAGTTCGTCAACGTACGCCAGGCCTTTATTAATAAGCTCTACCGCATAGGCGTGAAGCTGATCGAAGTAATCCGAAGAGTAGCGAATGTCGCCAGTCCAGTGGAAACCTAACCATTCAACGTCGTTTTTAATCGATTCAACGTACTCGATATCTTCTTTAACCGGGTTCGTATCATCAAAACGCAGGTTGCACTGGCCCTGGTAATCTTGCGCAATGCCAAAGTTCAGACAAATGGATTTCGCGTGGCCAATGTGCAGATAGCCATTTGGCTCCGGCGGAAAACGTGTATGGATAGTGGTGTGCTTACCACTGGCCAGATCTTCATCGATGATCTGACGAATAAAGTTACTCGGGCGGGCTTCAGCCTCACTCATCGTGGATTCCTCAAAGCGTAAACAACGTATAACGGAACATGATCTTATAAGCGACGTCAGGAGACAACTATTAGTTGCACAAAAAAGGTGTTTCAACAGGATATATGAGGGTATTTGCTGCAAAAAAAAGCGGCGGAGGAATCTCCCCCGCCGCTTAAGGCACTTAACTCACTTTACTCAGGAGCAGTTATTTACCTTTAATCTCATACAGCGGTGTCTGACCGGCAACCACATGACCTTCGGCTTTAATGACCAGCGCACCGAAATCATCGCTGTTGCTGCACACAACCGGGCTAATCATGGAACGTGCGTTGGCGTTCAGGTATTCCAGATCCATTTCCAGAATCGGTTGACCTGCTGCAACAACCGCACCTTCTTCAACCAGACGTTTAAAGCCTTTACCTTCCAGCGCCACGGTATCGATACCCATATGGACCACGATTTCCGCGCCTTTTTCCGTTTCCAGACAAAACGCATGGTTGGTGTTGAAGATTTTCACAATAGTACCCGCTGCCGGAGAAACCACGATTTTATCCGTTGGTTTTACCGCCACGCCGTCACCCACTGCTTTGCTGGCGAAGGCTTCATCAGGCACCTGCTCCAGTGCAACCACATCACCGGTAATCGGAGAAACCAGCGCTTCAATGGTGACCGCATTCGCGACAGCCTGCGGTTTTGCAATCGGGGCAGCCGCTGTCGGGGCATTGTCAGTAGACGCTGCCGCAACCGGGCCGCGTGCCACAACTTTCTTCATTTCGTCGCCGATAGATTCAGCTTTCGCACCCACGATAACCTGAATAGTTTGTTTGTTCAGCTTAACCACACCCGATGCGCCTAAGCGTTTGCACATCGCATCATTGACGCGGGCAGAATCGCCAACGGTCAGACGCAGACGGGTGATACAGGCATCAATCGCTTTCAGGTTATCCGTACCGCCAACCGCAGCAATGTAGTTGGTTGCCAGTTGAGCTAAACCTTCTTCGGTATTGCTGTTTGCTTCGTCAGTAACAATCTCGTCTTCTTTATCTTCGCGGCCCGGCGTTTTCAGGTTAAACAAACGAATAACCGCGCTGAACAACACAAAATAGATAACGAAGAACACCAGACCCATGGCGACCAGCATCCAGACGTTCTTACTTGCAGCCGGCAGGTTGTACATCAACACGTAGTCGATAGCACCTGCGGAGAAAGAGAAGCCCGCATGGATCCCCAACAGCGTCGCAACGAACAGGCTGATACCCGTCAGAACGGCGTGCAGGAGGTACAGCAACGGAGCCAGGAACATAAACAGGAATTCCAGCGGCTCGGTAACACCGGTCAGGAATGCGGTGATAGCAACGGACAGCAGCATACCGCCGACCATCGGACGACGCGCTTTCGGCGCGGCGAAGTACATAGCCAGAGCCGCACCCGGCAGACCAAACATCATGATCGGGAAGAAGCCAGACATGAACATACCCGCAGTGCCGTCACCCGCGTAGAAGCGGTTGATATCACCGTGGAATACGGTACCTGCAGCGTTAGTGAATTCGCCAATCTGGAACCAGGCGATGGTGTTCAGCACCTGATGCAGACCGGTTGGGATCAGCAGACGGTTGATGAAGCCAAAAATACCAGAACCCAGCGCGCCAGCGCCCACGATCCACTCACCACCCGCATGGATGGCATTCTGCACCGGCGGCCACACGTAGCCGAAGATAGCAGCCAGTATCAAACAGAAGAAGCCAGTGGCGATGGGTACAAAACGTTTGCCGCCGAAGAAGCTCAGGAAATCAGGCAGTTTGATGCCAGACCAACGGTTATACACAGCACCGCCGACCAGACCGGTGATGATACCCGCCAGCACGCCCATGTTGATCGCCGGGTTAATGGTAACCATTGCTTTGGTCAATATGAAATAACCAACCGCACCTGCCAGCGCTGCCGCACCCGCGCTGTCTTTAGACCAGCTGGAAGCCACACCGATAGCAAAAATTAACGCGAGGTTATCAAAGATAGCCCCACCCGCTTGCGCGATGAAGGGTACGTTCAGTAAATCTGGTTGGCCGAATCGCAGCAACAGTGCCGCGACTGGCAGCACCGCGATGGGGAGCTGTAACGCCCTACCCAGCCGCTGGAAAAAACCTAAAATATTCATTTTATTCCCCCTACGAGACCCCGATTAGGCTCCTTTGAAGCCATATTTTTATTGTGCGACCATTCCTAACTGCAACAGCAAGAGATTTTGGGACAACAACATTAACCATTCATCTACATTCAGAGTGTGTGAAAAATTAATTCGTATCGCAAATTAAAAGCGTGTTTTTTGTGATTCCAATCACCAAATATCGTTATTAACCCTCCCTTACACTGGCTAACTACGAAAACTTATTTTATCATTCAAAAAATCGAAACGGATTGATCCTTACCGATGCAAAACCAGGTTACGCTTAATACTGCACAGAGACTCAATCCGCCAACTGCTTACATTTACATTTGAGGTGAAGAATGAGACTGATCCCCCTGAATACCGCTGAACAAGTCGGCAAATGGGCTGCTCGCCATATCGTTAACCGCATTAACGCGTTCAAACCAACGGCAGATCGTCCGTTCGTTCTGGGCCTGCCGACTGGCGGCACTCCGCTGACTGCCTATAAAGCATTAGTCGAAATGCACAAAGCGGGCCAGGTGAGCTTCAAACATGTTGTCACTTTCAACATGGACGAATACGTTGGCCTGCCGAAGGAACATCCGGAAAGCTATCACAGCTTTATGCACCGTAACTTCTTTGATCATGTTGATATTCCAGCAGAAAACATCAACCTCCTCAATGGTAACGCGCCGGACATTGATGCAGAATGCCGTCAGTATGAAGAAAAAATCCGTTCTTACGGTAAAATCCACCTGTTTATGGGCGGTGTAGGCAACGATGGTCACATCGCGTTCAACGAACCGGCTTCCTCTTTGGCTTCCCGTACCCGTATCAAAACGTTGACTCACGACACACGTGTTGCTAACTCACGCTTCTTTGACGGCGACGTAAGCCAGGTGCCTAAATATGCACTGACCGTAGGCGTGGGCACCCTGTTGGATGCTGAAGAAGTAATGATCCTGGTGCTGGGTCACCAGAAAGCGCAGGCGCTGCAGGCGGCTGTTGAAGGCAACGTTAACCATATGTGGACCATCAGTTGTCTGCAACTGCATCCGAAAGCAGTTGTGGTCTGCGATGAACCTTCCACTATGGAACTGAAAGTGAAGACGCTGAAATACTTTAACGAGTTAGAAGCGGAAAATATTAAAGGTCTGTAATGATGTCTCCGCCCTGTCGAAAACGTGCAGGGCGGCATTTTTTTGAAATCGGGGGTCGGAATGTATGCTTTAACCCAGGGCCGGATTTTTACCGGTCACGAAATTCTTGATGACCATGCGATTGTTGTCGCCAATGGCCTGATCGATAGCGTTTGCCCACTGTCTGAATTGCCGTCAGGGATTGAACAGCGCTCGCTGAATGGAGCCATTGTCTCCCCCGGTTTTATTGATGTGCAGTTAAACGGCTGTGGCGGTGTACAGTTTAACGATACGGCAGAAGCCGTTACCGTTGAGACGCTGGAAATCATGCAAAAAGCCAATGAAAAATCTGGCTGCACCAACTATCTGCCAACGCTAATCACCACCAGCGATGACCTGATGAAGCAGGGCGTTCGCGTGATGCGTGAATACCTCGCTAAGCATCCAAATCAAGCATTAGGGCTACACCTTGAAGGTCCGTGGCTGAACCTGGTGAAAAAAGGTACGCATAATCCGGGATTTGTGCGTCAACCGGACGCTGCACTTGTCGATTTCCTGTGCGATAATGCGGATGTCATCACCAAAGTGACGCTGGCGCCTGAAATGGTTCCTGTCGAAGTGATCACCCAACTGGTGAATGCCGGTATCGTGGTGTCTGCGGGCCACTCTAACGCGACGCTGAAGGAAGCAAAAATCGGTTTCCGTGCAGGCATTTCCTTTGCAACACATCTGTTCAACGCGATGCCTTATATTACCGGTCGCGAACCAGGTCTGGCAGGCGCGATTCTGGATGAGGCAGATATTTATTGCGGTATCATCGCCGATGGCATGCATGTTGACTATGCCAACATCCGCAATGCTAAACGCCTGAAAGGCGACAAGCTGTGCCTGGTCACCGACGCGACCGCGCCGGCGGGGGCAAACATTGAGCAGTTCATTTTCGCTGGTAAAACAATATACTACCGCAATGGACTGTGTGTTGATGAGAACGGCACGCTGAGCGGTTCATCATTAACCATGATCGAAGGTGTACGCAATCTGGTTGAACATTGCGGTATCGCACTGGACGAAGTCCTGCGCATGGCAACGCTCTACCCTGCTCGCGCCATTGGCGTCGACAAACAACTCGGCAGCATCGCGCCAGGCAAAGTAGCCAACCTGACCGCGTTCACGCACGACTTTAAAATTATCAAGACCATCGTTAATGGCAACGAGGTCGTTACTGAGTAAGAGAAAGAATGACACCAGGCGGACAAGCTCAAATAGGTAATGTTGATCTCGTAAAACAGCTTAACAGCGCGGCGGTTTATCGCCTGATTGACCAGCATGGGCCAATCTCGCGAATTCAGATTGCCGAGCAAAGCCAGCTTGCCCCCGCCAGCGTAACCAAAATTACGCGTCAACTGATCGAACGCGGGCTGATCAAAGAAGTCGATCAGCAGGCCTCCACCGGGGGCCGCCGCGCTATCTCCATCGTCACCGAAACCCGTAATTTCCACGCAATTGGCGTGCGTCTTGGCCGCCACGACACCACGCTGACGCTCTATGATATGAGCAGCAAAGTGGTCGCCGAAGAGCATTACCCTCTCCCGGAGCGCACCCAGGAAACGCTGGAATATGCGCTGCTCAATACGATTGCCACCTTTATTGACAGTTGCCAGCGGAAAATCCGCGAGTTGATCGCAATTTCTGTCATCCTGCCAGGCCTTGTCGATCCTGAAAGCGGCGTCATCCGCTATATGCCACACATTCAGGTCGAAAACTGGGGGCTGGTCGAAGCGCTCGAAAAACGCTTCAAAGTCACCTGCTTTGTTGGTCACGATATTCGCAGCCTGGCGCTGGCTGAGCACTATTTCGGAGCAAGCCAGGATTGCGAAGACTCCATTTTGGTGCGTGTTCACCGCGGAACCGGCGCAGGGATTATCTCCAATGGCCGCATTTTTATCGGTCGCAATGGCAACGTGGGTGAGATTGGTCATATTCAGGTAGAACCGCTGGGTGAGCGCTGTCACTGCGGTAATTTCGGCTGTCTGGAAACCATTGCGGCCAATGCTTCTATCGAACACCGCGTACAAAACTTGCTAAAACAAGGCTATCCAAGCCGGCTCACGCTGGATGATTGCAGTATCAAAGCTATCTGTAAGGCAGCCAACAAAGGTGACAATCTGGCAGCAGAAGTTATCGAGCACGTTGGTCGACACCTGGGTAAAACCATCGCGATTGCAATTAACCTGTTTAACCCGCAAAAAGTCGTCATTGCCGGTGAAATTACCGAAGCAGATAAAGTCCTGCTTCCGGCAATAGAAAGCTGCATTAATAATCAGGCACTGAAGGCGTTTCGCCACAATTTGCCGGTGGTACGTTCCACGCTGGATCACCGTTCAGCGATTGGTGCATTTGCGCTGGTGAAACGCGCAATGCTCAACGGGACATTGCTGCAGCGTTTGCTGGAAAGCTAATACACGTCATCCTTCAAGCTGCATCTGCGAACCCCGGTCACTTATTTCAGTAAGCTCCAGGAGTTCGCAGACTTGCCGCCTTGATGCAACTCGAATGATGTAGTGTATTTTGTGTATAGTAATGCCTTCTTTTTTTAATGTCGGATTGTCCATGACCATTAAGAATGTAATTTGTGATATCGACGGCGTGCTGATGCACGACAATGTTGCCGTACCAGGTGCGGCAGACTTTCTGACCGGCATTCTGGAGAAAGGTTTACCGTTAGTCCTGCTGACGAACTACCCTTCGCAGACCGGGCAAGATCTGGCAAACCGCTTCGCCACCGCGGGTGTGAATGTCCCCGATAGCGTCTTTTATACTTCCGCTATGGCTACTGCTGATTTTCTCCGTCGTCAGGAAGGGAAAAAAGCCTACGTGGTGGGTGAAGGTGCGTTAATCCATGAGCTGTATAAAGCTGGCTTTACTATTACCGACGTTAACCCTGATTTTGTCATTGTCGGAGAGACCCGTTCGTACAACTGGGACATGATGCATAAAGCGGCATACTTTGTGGCTAACGGCGCACGTTTTATCGCCACTAACCCGGATACCCATGGTCGCGGCTTTTACCCGGCCTGTGGTGCGCTCTGCGCCGGTATTGAGAAGATCTCCGGCCGTAAACCGTTTTATGTCGGCAAACCCAGCCCGTGGATTATTCGCGCGGCACTCAACAAAATGCAGGCGCACTCAGAAGAAACTGTCATTGTTGGCGACAACCTGCGCACCGATATTCTGGCAGGTTTCCAGGCGGGTCTGGAAACTATCCTGGTACTGTCTGGCGTATCCAAACTTGACGATATTGACAACATGCCATTCAGACCAAGCTGGATCTATCCCTCCGTTGCCGAGATTGACGTCATTTAATCCGTAGGCCGGATAAGACGCCCCCGCGTCGCCATCCGGCAATTCTACAGCGTTATTGCCGGATGGCGGCCTAAACGCCTTATCCAGCCTACAGAATCTTATCCATTCAATAAAATCACCATTTCATTGCTGATTCATCAATAACAATGTTCATTACATAATCTTTTTTCACCAATCCACAATGACCATTGCATTTTTATTTTCTGACCCGCAATTCGCTTGCGCCCTCTCCCGCTTTGCGGCATTTTCTTTATCAAGCAAACATAAAAAGCATCACGCAACAGGTTAACGGAGAAGGTTATGTGTTCTATTTTTGGCGTATTCGATATTAAAACTGACGCAGTTGAACTGCGTAAAAAAGCCCTGGAATTGTCTCGTCTGATGCGCCATCGCGGCCCGGACTGGTCGGGTATTTACGCCAGTGATAACGCCATTCTGGCACACGAACGTCTGTCCATCGTCGACGTCAACGCCGGTGCTCAGCCGCTGTACAACGTGAAGAAAACGCATATCCTGGCGGTTAACGGTGAAATTTATAACCACCAGGCGCTGCGCGCTGAATACGGCGATCGCTATCAGTTCCAGACAGGTTCCGACTGTGAAGTTATCCTCGCGCTGTATCAGGAAAAAGGCCCAGAGTTCCTGGATGACCTGCAAGGCATGTTTGCCTTCGCGCTGTACGACAGCGAGCAGGACGCTTACCTGATTGGCCGCGATCACATCGGGATCATCCCACTGTATATGGGCTACGACGAACACGGTAACTTCTATGTTGCGTCTGAAATGAAGGCACTGGTTCCTGTTTGCCGTACGATTAAAGAATTCCCGGCCGGTAGCTATCTGTGGAGTAAAGACGGTGAAATTCGTCAGTACTACCAGCGCGACTGGTTTGAATACGATGCGGTAAAAGACAACGTTACCGATAAAAACGAGCTGCGTCAGGCGCTGGAAGATGCGGTGAAAAGCCACCTGATGTCAGATGTTCCTTATGGTGTATTGCTGTCCGGCGGTCTGGATTCTTCGGTCATTTCCGCAATCACCAAAAAATACGCCGCGCGTCGTGTTGAAGATCAGGAACGCAGTGAAGCCTGGTGGCCGCAGTTGCACTCCTTCGCCGTCGGCCTCGAAGGCGCACCGGATCTGAAAGCCGCACAAGAAGTAGCAAACCATCTGGGTACCGTGCACCACGAGATCCACTTCACCGTGCAGGAAGGTCTGGATGCTATCCGCGACGTGATTTATCACATCGAAACCTACGATGTTACAACCATTCGTGCCTCGACGCCGATGTACTTAATGTCGCGCAAGATTAAAGCAATGGGCATTAAAATGGTGCTGTCGGGCGAAGGGTCAGACGAAGTGTTTGGCGGTTATCTCTACTTCCACAAAGCGCCAGACGCGAAAGAATTGCATGAAGAAACTGTGCGTAAACTGCAGGCGCTGCACATGTTCGACTGTGCGCGTGCCAACAAAGCCATGTCAGCCTGGGGCGTGGAGGCTCGCGTGCCCTTCCTGGACAAAAAATTCCTTGATGTGGCGATGCGCATCAACCCGCAGGATAAAATGTGCGGCAACGGCAAAATGGAAAAACATGTTCTGCGCGAATGTTTTGAATCCTACCTGCCAGCAAGCGTCGCATGGCGACAGAAAGAGCAGTTCTCTGACGGTGTCGGTTACAGCTGGATTGACACGCTGAAAGAAGTCGCTGCTGAACAAGTTTCTGACCAACAACTGGAAACCGCCAGCTTCCGTTTCCCATACAACACGCCATCATCTAAAGAAGCGTATTTGTATCGCGAAATTTTTGAAGAGCTGTTCCCGGTTGCGAGCGCGGCAGAATGCGTTCCGGGCGGCCCTTCTGTTGCCTGTTCTTCCGCCAAAGCGATCGAATGGGATGAAGCGTTTAAAACCATGAACGATCCGTCTGGTCGCGCGGTTGGCGTACACCAGTCCGCTTATAAATAAGTTAATCCTTAGAAAAGGGCCCTGCGGGGCTCTTTTTTTATGTCTGTTTTCTGTGCTAAAAAACAATTAATAACTAATAATTGCCGAATATTGCGTCATGCTGTTCGCAACCTAACCAAACAGTCACATTCCAGCTATTTTCAATGAAAAAGGGGTTGACGCTTCAAGGCTCAATACGCATAATGCGCCCCGCAACGCCGATAAGGTTACGCGAAAAAAAGATGGCTACGTAGCTCAGCTGGTTAGAGCACATCACTCATAATGATGGGGTCACAGGTTCGAATCCCGTCGTAGCCACCATCTTTTTTGCGGGAGTGGCGAAATTGGTAGACGCACCAGATTTAGGTTCTGGCGCCGCAAGGTGTGCGAGTTCAAGTCTCGCCTCCCGCACCATTCACCCGTAAGCGTTGCACGGATGGGGTATCGCCAAGCGGTAAGGCACCGGTTTTTGATACCGGCATTCCCTGGTTCGAATCCAGGTACCCCAGCCATTTTTTCTTCGATATAGCGGTTCACCGCGACGGTCATTGGGGTATCGCCAAGCGGTAAGGCACCGGTTTTTGATACCGGCATTCCCTGGTTCGAATCCAGGTACCCCAGCCATCGAAGAATATGATAGTATCAGGCTACGTAGCTCAGCTGGTTAGAGCACATCACTCATAATGATGGGGTCACAGGTTCGAATCCCGTCGTAGCCACCATATTAAGGACGTATCGACTCGTTCGGTAAATCCAAAAAATTGTTGGGGTATCGCCAAGCGGTAAGGCTCTGGTTTCTGATACCAGCATTCCGAGGTTCGAATCCTCGTACCCCAGCCAATTTCAAAAAGTCGTCCACTCTGTGGGTGCACCCGTTGGGGTATCGCCAAGCGGTAAGGCTCTGGTTTCTGATACCAGCATTCCGAGGTTCGAATCCTCGTACCCCAGCCATATTAAAAAAGCTCGCTTCGGCGAGCTTTTTGCTTTTCTAACGCCGGGTGATGGCAAGACTTACCCGACCTACATGACTTGTAGGGCCTGATAAGCGTAGCGCCATCAGGCACCACTCGAGCTACAGCCCTAACGCATACTTCAGCGCCTGACGCTTCAGCACACCTGCGCGCTCTGCGGCCATAAGCCCGAGATTACGCATGATGCGCAGCGGCTGCAGGTTGTTGCTAAAACCGGCGTAGAACAAATCCATCCCACTTTGCATAATGAAGTTATCGGTCATACGACGATTCTGATAACGCTTCAGTACCGGTTGACTGGCCCACGCCTCACCATAGCTGCGGGCGCTCACCAGAACATCAATCAGCGCATCGACATCACGAAAACCCAGATTAACGCCCTGCCCCGCCAGTGGGTGAATGGTATGCGCGGCATCACCTACCAGCGCCAGCCCCGGTTGCACATATTGCAGCGCGTGACGACGCGTAAGCGGGAATGCCCCCGCCGCCACAGGCGTAACGCTGCCGAGTCGTGAAGGGAAATGTTTAGCGATCTCCGCCTGCAGTTGCGGCATATTTAGCGCTTGCAATTGGCGGATGCGAGCTGGTGAGTCGTACCACACCAGCGAGGCCCAGTTATCAAACAGCGGTAAAAACGCGCGCGGGCCATCAGGGGTAAATTGCTGCCAGGTGCTGTCTCCCGGCGAATTCTCGCATTGCACGGTAATCAACATACAGGACTGCGCATACTGCCAGGCATGGATGCCAATCCCGGCCATTTTGCGTACCTGAGAGTTGGCACCATCAGCACCGATCACCAGCTTCGCATTGATTTTTTCACCGTCTGCCAGCTCAAGTTCATGCCGGTCATTATGTCGATGTAAAGAAATCAGCGAGGTGGGCACGCGCAACGTCACGTCAGGATGAGCTTCCAGCGCCTGCCAGAGCGCCTGTTGCAGGACCGTGTTCTCCACCATGTAACCCAACAACGGCAGCTTAAGTTCCGCTGCATCAAACACCACATGGGCATTTTCCCATTCCCACGTCTCCAGCCGACGATAAGGATGGCTGCGCATCCCCTGCACCGTATCCCAGACGCCCAGCCCTTTCAGCAACGACACGGAGGCGGAGCTAATAGCCGAAATTCTGACATCCGGCTGTCCGTCAGCCACAAACGGCGCGGGCACGGCATGCTCGATAACCGTTACCGTAAATCCGTGCTGCGCCAGTCCCAGCGCCAGCGCGCCGCCGACCATCCCCCCGCCGACAATGGCAATTTCCGTTGGTTGATTTGTCATGGTCAATCATCCTGTTACATGTATTGTGTAAGTTTACAGGATTTTTTCCCCCTTGAGGCTGACATCCGTCATACTGGTCACAACCGCGCCAAAGCAGTACACTATGCGCCCTGCATTTCAGCCACAATTTCGCAAGAGCAAGTCGATGACCAAAAAACTCCATATTAAAACCTGGGGCTGTCAGATGAACGAATACGATTCATCGAAGATGGCCGATCTGCTGGATGCCACTCACGGGTATCAACTGACCGACGTGGCGGAAGAAGCGGATGTGCTGCTGCTGAATACCTGCTCAATCCGCGAGAAGGCTCAGGAAAAAGTCTTCCATCAATTAGGTCGCTGGAAGCTGTTAAAAGAGAAGAATCCCAAGCTCATCATTGGTGTTGGTGGCTGTGTTGCGTCTCAGGAAGGCGATCATATTCGCCAACGCGCGCATTACGTCGATATTATTTTTGGGCCGCAAACCCTGCATCGCCTGCCGGAAATGATCAACAAAGTGCGTGGAAGCACCACCCGTAGCCCGGTGGTTGATATCAGTTTCCCGGAGATCGAAAAGTTCGACCGCCTGCCGGAACCGCGTGCTGAAGGGCCAAGCGCATTTGTGTCCATCATGGAAGGTTGCAATAAATATTGTACTTACTGCGTGGTGCCCTACACCCGCGGTGAGGAAGTCAGCCGTCCGGCGGATGATATTCTGTTTGAAATCGCCCAGCTTGCAGCCCAAGGCGTGCGTGAAGTAAACCTGTTGGGGCAAAACGTCAACGCCTGGCGCGGTGAAAACTACGACGGCACCACCGGCTCGTTCGCCGATCTGCTGCGTCTGGTCGCAGCGATCGACGGCATTGACCGTATCCGTTTTACCACTAGCCATCCGATCGAATTCACCGATGATATCGTTGAAGTTTATCGCGATACGCCAGAGCTGGTGAGCTTCCTGCACCTGCCGGTACAGAGTGGTTCGGATCGTGTACTGAACCTGATGGGTCGTACCCATACCGCGCTGGAATACAAAGCAATCATCCGTAAACTGCGCGCAGCACGTCCGGATATCCAGATTAGCTCCGACTTCATCGTCGGCTTCCCGGGTGAAACCACCCAGGACTTCGAGCAGACCATGAAGCTGATCGCTGATGTCAATTTCGACATGAGCTACAGCTTTATCTTCTCTGCGCGTCCTGGCACCCCTGCTGCCGATATGGTTGACGACGTACCGGAAGAAGAGAAAAAACAGCGTTTATACATCCTGCAGGAGCGTATTAACCAGCAAGCCATGGCCTGGAGCCGTCGTATGGTCGGCACGACCCAGCGCATTCTTGTCGAAGGTACGTCACGGAAAAGCGTGATGGAACTGTCAGGGCGTACCGAAAATAACCGCGTGGTGAACTTTGAAGGTACCCCGGATATGGTCGGTAAGTTTGTTGATGTTGAAATTACCGATGTCTGGACCAACTCCCTGCGCGGCAAAGTGGTGCGTACCGAAGACGAAATGGGCCTGCGCATCGCAGAATCCCCTGAGTCGGTCATTGCGCGTACCCGCAAAGAAAACGATCTGGGCGTGGGTACTTATCAGCCTTAATCCTGCTGAAAAACGCAAACAATGCCCGATGGCGCCACGCTTATCGGGCCTACACTTCCTGGCTCGCTGCTCCGGCGGGCCTTGTAATTTGCCCTGGCACCCCCATATTTATTGCAATGCTTGCGCCTTTCCCCCATGGCGTGAATAATTTCCTTAGATGCCGGTAAATGTTCAGCGTCCGGCGAGACATGCATAAGAGGAACAGTTTGAACATAGACACTCGCGAAATTATCCTTGAACCCGCAGACAACGCCCGCCTGTTGAGCCTTTGCGGGCCATTTGATGACAACATAAAACAACTGGAGCGTCGTCTCGGCATCGAAATTAACCGCCGCGATAACCACTTCAAACTGACTGGTCGTCCAATTTGTGTCACCGCTGCGGCAGATATTTTACGCAGCCTGTATGTCGATACGGCCCCAATGCGCGGCCAGACACAGGACATCGAGCCAGAACAAATTCACCTTGCGATTAAAGAAGCGCGTGTGCTTGAGCAAAGCGCAGACAGCGTGCCGGAATTTGGCAAAGCGGTGAATATCAAAACTAAGCGCGGAGTGATTAAACCGCGCACGCCGAATCAGGCACAGTACATTGCGAATATCCTCGACCATGACATCACCTTCGGCGTTGGCCCGGCAGGTACCGGTAAAACGTATCTTGCGGTTGCCGCCGCGGTCGATGCACTAGAGCGCCAGGAGATCCGCCGTATTCTGCTAACCCGTCCAGCGGTTGAAGCCGGTGAAAAACTCGGTTTCCTGCCAGGCGATCTGAGCCAGAAAGTCGATCCCTATTTACGACCGCTGTATGACGCGCTGTTCGAAATGCTCGGTTTTGAGAAGGTTGAAAAGCTGATTGAACGTAACGTCATTGAAGTTGCGCCGCTGGCCTATATGCGTGGCCGTACGTTAAACGATGCGTTTATCATTCTTGATGAGAGCCAGAACACCACCATCGAACAGATGAAAATGTTCCTGACTCGTATCGGCTTTAACTCCAAAGCGGTTATCACCGGCGATATCACCCAGATTGACCTGCCGCGCAGCACCAAGTCCGGTCTGCGTCATGCCATTGAAGTGCTGGCTGAAGTCGACGAAATTAGTTTTAATTTCTTCCATAGCGAAGACGTGGTTCGCCATCCGGTGGTTGCCCGTATCGTCACGGCGTATGAAGCCTGGGAAGAAGCAGAACAAAAACGCAAAGCCGAGCTGGCGGCAGAACGCAAGCGCGAAGCTCAGGAGCAGGAACAAAAATGAGTCAGGTTATTCTCGATTTACAGCTGGCATGCGAAAACGAATCCGGCTTACCACCAGAAAGTCAGTTTCAGAGATGGCTGGATGCCGTGATCCCGCAGTTTCAGGAAGAGTCAGAGGTAACGATTCGGTTGGTCGACGATGCTGAAAGCCACGAGCTGAACCTGACCTATCGCGGGAAAGATAAATCAACCAACGTACTCTCTTTCCCGTTTGAAGCCCCGCCAGGCATTGAGATGCCGCTGCTGGGTGATTTGATCATCTGCCGTCAGGTCGTTGAGAAAGAAGCGCAGGAACAAGGTAAGCCGCTTGAAGCCCACTGGGCGCACATGGTGGTGCATGGTAGCCTGCATTTGCTCGGCTACGACCATATCGAAGACGATGAAGCGGAAGAGATGGAATCCCTCGAAACAGAGATTATGCTTGCTCTGGGCTATGAGGATCCGTACATTGCCGAGAAGGAATAAGCCGTCGGGCATCTGCCCGGGCTTCCCATAAAGCCGTGCGCTGAGTTTACGCGCATTGAGCGACCTGTTAACTAACATGAGAACCCATACGACGCCATGAGCGACGACAATTCACACAGTAGTGACACCTTAAACAGCAAAAAGGGATTTTTTTCCCTGTTACTGAGCCAACTTTTCCACGGTGAACCGAAAAACCGCGACGAACTGTTGGAGCTGATCCGTGATTCCGGGCAAAACGACCTTATCGATGAAGATACGCGCGATATGCTCGAAGGGGTGATGGATATTGCGGACCAACGCGTACGCGACATTATGATCCCTCGCTCTCAGATGATTACCCTGAAACGCAACCAGACCCTGGACGAATGTCTCGATGTGATCATCGAGTCTGCCCACTCGCGTTTTCCGGTGATCAGCGAAGACAAAGATCACATTGAAGGGATTCTGATGGCCAAGGATCTGCTGCCCTTTATGCGCAGCGATGCCGAAGCCTTCAGCATGGAGAAAGTGTTACGCCAGGCGGTTGTCGTACCTGAAAGTAAGCGGGTTGACCGCATGCTGAAAGAGTTCCGCTCCCAGCGTTATCATATGGCTATCGTCATCGACGAGTTTGGCGGTGTCTCAGGTCTGGTGACCATTGAAGACATCCTTGAACTGATTGTCGGTGAAATTGAAGATGAGTACGACGAAGAAGACGATATTGATTTCCGTCAGCTCAGTCGCCACACCTGGACTATTCGCGCGCTGGCGTCGATTGAAGACTTCAACGAAGCTTTCGGGACCCACTTTAGCGACGAAGAAGTCGATACCATTGGCGGGCTGGTTATGCAGGCCTTTGGTCATTTACCCGCTCGCGGTGAGACCATCGACATTGATGGTTACCAGTTCAAAGTGGCGATGGCTGACAGCCGTCGTATTATTCAGGTTCATGTCAGAATTCCGGACGACTCACCCCAGCCCAAACTGGACGAATAAACCCGAAACTGGATCATAGACTACATGGCATTTGCCCCATTAATTGAACGCCAGCGCATGCGCCTGCTGCTGGCGTTATTATTCGGTGCCTGCGGGACGCTGGCGTTCTCTCCGTATGACATCTGGCCCGCCGCGATTATTTCGCTGATGGGTCTGCAGGCTCTTACCCTCAACCGCCGTCCTCTCCAGTCTGCTGCCATTGGCTATTTCTGGGGAATGGGCCTGTTTGGTTCAGGCATCAACTGGGTCTACGTCAGCATCGCGCAATTTGGCGGCATGCCGGGGCCGGTAAACGTTTTTCTCGTGGTTCTGCTTGCCGCCTACCTTTCCCTCTACACCGGTCTGTTTGCTGGCATTCTGTCGCGTCTGTGGCCGAAAACCAGTTGGATTCGGGTAGCGATTGCCGCGCCGGTTATCTGGCAGATAACTGAATTCCTGCGCGGCTGGGTCCTGACCGGCTTCCCATGGCTGCAGTTTGGTTACAGCCAAATTGATGGCCCGCTAAAAGGGCTTGCACCGGTAATGGGCGTAGAGGCAATCAACTTCCTGCTGATGATGGTTAGCGGCCTGCTGGTGCTGGCGTTAGTCAGCCGTAACTGGCGTCCGCTGGTCGTGGCCGTGATACTTTTCGCGCTGCCCTTCCCGCTACGCTATATCCAGTGGTATACGCTGGAGCCGGAAAAAACCACGCAGGTGTCGATGGTGCAGGGCGACATTCCACAGTCGCTCAAATGGGATGAAGGTCAGTTACTCAACACTCTGAAAATTTATCTCGACGCCACCCAGCCCGAGATGGGTAAATCACAGCTCATCATCTGGCCAGAATCTGCTATTCCGGATCTGGAAATTAACCAGCAGCGTTTTCTGAGCATGATGGATGACCTGCTGAAATCGAAAAACAGCACGCTGATTACCGGGATTGTAGATGCTCGCCTGAACAAACAGAATCGTTACGACACCTACAACACCATCATCACGTTGGGTAAAGACAGTCCGTACAGTTATGACTCGACCAATCGCTATAACAAAAATCACCTTGTCCCATTTGGTGAGTTTGTCCCGCTGGAATCGATCCTACGCCCGTTAGCGCCGTTCTTTGACCTGCCAATGTCTTCGTTCAGCCGTGGACCTTATGTACAGCCACAGCTGCATGCGCACGGCTTTAAGCTGACGGCTGCCATCTGCTACGAAATCATTCTTGGCGAACAGGTTCGGGATAACTTCCGTCCGGATACTGACTACCTGCTGACTATCTCCAACGATGCCTGGTTCGGTAAGTCCATTGGTCCGTGGCAGCACTTCCAGATGGCGCGGATGCGTTCTCTGGAGCTGGCACGCCCGCTGCTGCGTAGCACCAATAACGGTATTACCGCGGTGATTGGCCCGCAGGGTGAAATTCAGGCGATGATCCCGCAGTTTACCCGTCAGGTTCTGACCACCAGCGTTACGCCGACCACGGGCTTAACCCCTTATGCTCGTACCGGTAACTGGCCGCTGTGGCTGCTGACCGCACTGTTTGGCTTTGGTGCGGTGGTCATGAGCCTGCGTCAACGTCGTAAGTAACCTCCCCTCCCCGGCCGGATAACGCTTTGCTTATCCGGCCCATAAACATTTCCCACATCTCATTCTGGCACGTCTATTGCTTTGTTCTACAAGGCAAACGCTGTTTTGGCTGAATGTGCAACCTGGTCGCACCAAAGTTGAGCGAAGGTAGCACCCGAAAAGTGCAACAGGATATTTTTGCCCCCAAATGGTGCGGCGCACTTCGCAAAAATAAACAATAACACAGCAAATTCTTTACATTCATCCAAACTAAATGTTAACAAACATATACAAGACTGCACGTTTAAGTAGCAAACAATAACAACATCACAATGGGTATCAATGCGTCACCGGCGCAGACGATAAAGGAGTTGGATATGCAATTACGTAAGCTCGCCACAGCCATGCTGGTCATGGGAATGTCCGCTGGTCTGGCGCACGCAGAAGACGCAGCACCAGCGGCAGGCAGCACGCTGGATAAGATCGCTAAAAATGGCGTAATCGTCGTCGGGCACCGTGAATCCTCGGTACCGTTTTCTTACTACGATAATCAGCAAAAAGTGGTCGGCTATTCACAGGATTACTCCAACGCAATTGTTGAAGCGGTGAAGAAAAAGCTGAACAAGCCTGACCTGCAGGTGAAACTGATCCCAATTACCTCTCAGAACCGTATTCCGCTGCTGCAAAACGGTACCTTCGACTTTGAATGTGGTTCCACCACCAACAACGTTGAGCGCCAGAAACAAGCAGCCTTCTCTGACACTATTTTCGTTGTCGGCACCCGTCTGCTGGCGAAAAAAGGCGGTGACGTCAAAGATTTCGCTGACCTGAAAGGCAAAGCCGTGGTCGTGACTTCAGGTACCACCTCAGAAGTCCTGCTGCACAAGCTGAACGAAGAACAAAAAATGGATATGCGCATCATCAGCGCGAAAGACCACGGTGACTCTTTCCGTACTCTGGAAAGCGGCCGCGCCGTTGCCTTTATGATGGATGACGCCCTGCTGGCTGGCGAACGCGCGAAAGCGAAGAAACCGGATAACTGGGAGATTGTCGGCAAGCCGCAATCTCAGGAAGCCTACGGCTGTATGCTGCGCAAAGATGACCCTGAGTTCAAAAAGCTGATGGATGACACCATTGCCCAGGCTCAGACCTCAGGCGAAGCTGAGAAATGGTTTGATAAGTGGTTTAAAAATCCAATTCCACCGAAGAACCTGAACATGAATTTCGAACTGTCAGACGAAATGAAGGCTCTGTTCAAATCACCGAATGATAAAGCGCTTAACTAACTAAAATAAATGGGGCGAGTTCACCTTGCCCTCTCGATTGTTACTTGGCACGGACAGACTATAAGCCTGATGGTCGTTCCCCATCAGGCCTGAAAACCGCAAAACGCCGAATAACAATCTTCGAGGGTAGCGCTGCTACCCTTTTTTTTCTGGAGTAGATTTATGTCTATAGACTGGAACTGGGGTATTTTTTTACAACAGGCCCCGTTCGGCAACACCACCTATCTCGGCTGGCTCTGGAGTGGTTTCCAGGTCACGGTCGCGTTATCTATCACCGCCTGGATTATCGCTTTCCTCATAGGCTCTTTATTCGGCATTTTACGTACCGTACCAAATCGTTTCCTTTCCGGGATCGGCACGCTGTACGTTGAGTTGTTTCGTAACGTTCCACTCATCGTCCAGTTCTTTACCTGGTATCTGGTCATTCCTGAACTGCTGCCGGAAAACATTGGCATGTGGTTCAAGTCAGAACTGGATCCCAACATTCAGTTCTTCCTCTCATCCATGCTTTGTCTGGGGCTGTTTACCGCCGCGCGCGTCTGTGAGCAGGTTCGTGCCGCGATTCAGTCCCTGCCTCGCGGGCAGAAAAACGCCGCGCTGGCGATGGGCCTGACGCTGCCGCAAGCCTATCGCTACGTCCTGCTGCCAAACGCTTATCGCGTGATTGTTCCGCCAATGACCTCAGAGATGATGAACCTGGTGAAGAACTCCGCAATCGCCTCCACCATCGGTCTGGTGGATATGGCGGCGCAGGCGGGCAAGCTGCTGGATTACTCCGCCCACGCATGGGAATCGTTTACCGCCATCACGCTGGCCTACGTCCTGATTAACGCCGTCATCATGCTGGTGATGAATCTCGTCGAACGCAAAATCCGCCTGCCTGGCAATTTGGGAGGCAAATAATGTACGAATTTGACTGGAGTTCTATCGTCCCTTCCCTGCCGTATCTGCTGGACGGATTGATCATCACGTTGAAAATCACCGTTACAGCGGTCGTCATTGGTATCGTCTGGGGGACCATCCTTGCCGTCATGCGACTGTCGAGCTTTGCGCCGATTGCCTGGTTTGCGAAGGGCTACGTCAACGTATTCCGCTCTATTCCGCTGGTAATGGTGCTGCTGTGGTTCTACCTGATTGTGCCCGGCTTCCTGCAAAACGTGCTGGGCCTGTCGCCAAAAACCGATATTCGCCTGATCTCGGCGATGGTGGCGTTTTCGATGTTTGAAGCCGCGTACTATTCCGAAATTATCCGTGCCGGTATCCAGAGTATTTCTCGTGGGCAGTCCAGCGCCGCGTTGGCGCTGGGGATGACCCACTGGCAGTCGATGAAGCTGATCATTCTGCCACAGGCATTCCGCGCAATGGTGCCGCTGCTGCTTACCCAGGGCATCGTACTGTTCCAGGATACCTCGCTGGTCTATGTATTGAGTCTGGCAGATTTCTTCCGTACCGCCTCCACCATTGGTGAGCGTGACGGCACGCAGGTTGAAATGATCCTGTTTGCTGGCGCCGTTTATTTTGTATTCAGTCTGAGCGCATCGTTGTTGGTCAGCTATTTGAAGAAAAGGACAGTTTAATGATTACCCTGAAAAATGTTTCTAAATGGTATGGTCACTTTCAGGTGCTGACCGACTGCTCCACGGAAGTGAAAAAAGGTGAGGTGGTGGTTGTCTGTGGCCCGTCAGGCTCCGGTAAATCAACGCTTATCAAGACGGTAAACGGCCTGGAGCCAGTGCAACAGGGCGTCATCACCGTTGATGGCACCGTGGTAAATGATAAAAAAACCGATCTGGCCAAACTGCGCTCTCGTGTTGGTATGGTGTTCCAGCACTTTGAACTGTTCCCGCATCTGTCGATCATTGAGAACCTGACTCTGGCGCAGGTAAAAGTGCTTAAGCGCGATAAAAAGCCGGCCCGCGACAAAGCGCAAAAGTTACTGGAACGCGTTGGTCTGTCAGCACATGCCGAGAAGTTCCCGGCCCAGCTATCCGGGGGCCAGCAACAGCGTGTCGCTATCGCCCGGGCGCTGTGTATGGATCCTATCGCCATGCTGTTTGACGAACCGACATCGGCGCTTGATCCTGAAATGATCAACGAAGTACTGGACGTTATGGTTGAACTGGCCAATGAAGGGATGACCATGATGGTGGTAACCCACGAAATGGGCTTTGCGCGTAAAGTGGCGAACCGGGTGATCTTCATGGATGAAGGGAAAATTGTTGAAGACTCACCGAAAGAAGAGTTCTTCGCAAATCCGAAATCGGACCGCGCCAAAGACTTCCTCGCGAAAATCCTGCACTAATCTTGCTGGCGCGCATCGCCATGTGCGCGCCACCTCACGATTTACCTCTTCACTTCTCGAAACAGATACAGCCCAGCGTTAACCTTGTCACAGAGTCCCACTTACAAGGAGCAACAATGGCACTTCCGATCCTGTTTGATTGCGATCCAGGTCATGACGACGCTATCGCAATTGTTCTCGCCCTCGCCTCACCTGAACTGGATGTGAAAGCGGTAACCTCGTCAGCCGGGAACCAGACGCCCGACAAAACGCTGCGTAACGTATTACGCATGCTAACACTGCTCAATCGTAGTGATATTCCCGTCGCCGGTGGCGCTGTGAAACCGCTGATGCGCGATCTGATTATTGCCGATAACGTCCACGGCGAGAGTGGGTTAGATGGCCCGGCGCTCCCGGAACCCGCCTTTGCGCCACAGGCCTGTACCGCTGTGGAACTGATGGCGAAAACCCTGCGTGACAGCCCAGAGCCAGTGACCATTGTCTCCACCGGGCCGCAAACCAACGTGGCATTGCTACTGAATAGCCATCCTGAACTGCACGCTAAAATCGCCCGTATCGTGATAATGGGTGGTGCGATGGGTCTCGGAAACTGGACGCCCGCCGCTGAGTTCAACATTTTCGTGGATCCTGAAGCCGCTGAAATCGTATTCCAGTCGGGCATTCCGGTGGTGATGGCGGGTCTGGACGTCACGCATAAAGCGCAAATACATCGCGAAGATACCGAACGGTTCCGCGCTATTGGCAATCCTGTTTCAACGATCGTTGCTGAACTCCTCGACTTCTTCTTTGAATATCACAAAGACGAAAAATGGGGATTCATCGGCGCGCCGCTGCACGACCCCTGCACTATTGCCTGGCTGCTGAAACCGGAACTGTTTACCACCGTTGATCGCTGGGTTGGTGTGGAAACTCAGGGCAAATACACGCAAGGCATGACGGTGGTGGATTACTTTTTCCTCAGCGGAAATAAACCCAACGCCACGGTGATGGTGGATGTGGATCGCGAAGGATTTGTCGATCTGCTGGCCGAACGGCTGAAGTTTTACGCCTGATGAATTACCGGATGGCAAATGCCATCCGGCAAAAAATCACGGCTCAAACGGTCGACGCTGGAACTGATCATGACCACATTTCGGGCACAGCGGCAGCACATCCGGTGTGTAAACGGCTAAGTGGAAGTGGCACTTCTCGCACACAAGATTGCCCAGCCCAACCACTTCACCGCTGTGATAAACCCCGTGATGGCTCAGATCCTGGAACACTTCGCGCCATTCGAGCTGCGTTTTATCGGTAATATCGGCCAGTTCCTGCCAGATACTTTCCTTGATGACCCGCATAAAGACGCTGTCAGTCTCCTCATCAAGGCTCTCTTCATAACTGAGCGCAAACTCTTCGAGGTCGCGTCTGACGGCCCTAGTAAGTTCTTCCACCTCGGTTCGCGTTAACTCCCCGGTCTGCATAACTCGCTGACGTGCCTGCTCCACCAGCGCATCAATATCGCGTTCGCCATTGCGCAGACGTTCACTAAGTGACGTCACCAGTTCACGGTAATATTGAGCAACCTTGTTCATCGCTTCGCCTCCTGGGTCGTTAACTGTCTATAATAATAGACGTTATTTACGCTACGCTTTGCAAGACTGTCCACAGAGTGTGTAAATTCGTGTCAGAATTATCCTTGCGGGAATTCAACGCTGAATGCGCGAAAGGCTGTTTTGACGCGGGCGTTTGGGCTATGCTATGCGGATCTGAAACACCACATCTAGAGCTACGTTTGTAGCTGTATTGAAAACAGGACCACTGGCTGCCATGCAAGAGCAATACCGCCCGGAAGAGATAGAATCCAAAGTACAGCTTCACTGGGATGAGAAGCGCACATTTGAAGTTACCGAAGACGAGAGCAAAGAGAAGTATTACTGCCTGTCTATGCTTCCCTATCCTTCTGGTCGACTACACATGGGCCACGTACGTAACTACACCATCGGTGACGTGATCGCCCGCTACCAGCGCATGCTGGGCAAAAACGTACTGCAGCCCATTGGCTGGGATGCGTTCGGCCTACCTGCGGAAGGTGCGGCGGTAAAAAACAATACCGCGCCAGCACCGTGGACGTACGACAACATCGCGTACATGAAAAACCAGCTCAAAATGCTGGGCTTTGGTTACGACTGGAGCCGTGAGCTGGCGACCTGCACCCCGGAATATTACCGCTGGGAACAGAAGTTCTTCACCGAACTGTACAAAAAAGGTCTGGTATACAAGAAAACCTCTGCGGTGAACTGGTGCCCGAACGACCAGACCGTACTGGCGAACGAACAGGTTATTGACGGCTGCTGCTGGCGCTGCGATACCAAAGTTGAGCGTAAAGAGATCCCACAGTGGTTCATCAAAATCACCGCTTACGCTGACGAACTGCTGCGTGATCTGGATAACCTGGATCACTGGCCTGATACTGTTAAAACCATGCAGCGTAACTGGATTGGCCGTTCTGAAGGTGTAGAAATCACCTTCAACGTGAACGGTTACGACAACACGCTGACCGTCTACACCACCCGTCCGGATACCTTTATGGGTGCGACCTACCTGGCCGTTGCCGCAGGTCACCCGCTGGCGCAAAAAGCGGCGGCAAATAACCCGGAACTGGCTGCCTTCATTGACGAATGCCGTAACACCAAGGTTGCTGAAGCCGAAATGGCGACCATGGAGAAAAAAGGCGTCGATACCGGCTTTAAAGCGGTTCATCCGCTGACTGGCGAAGAAATCCCGGTTTGGGCGGCAAACTTCGTCCTGATGGAATACGGCACCGGTGCGGTGATGGCCGTTCCGGGTCACGATCAGCGCGACTACGAATTTGCCACCAAGTATGGCCTGTCCATCAAGCCGGTAATTCTGACTTCTGAAGGCGCAGAGCCGGATTTGTCCGAGCAGGCACTGACCGAAAAAGGCGTGCTGTTTAACTCCGGTGAGTTTGACGGCCTGGCCTTCGAAGACGCGTTCAACGCCATTGCCGACAAGCTGGTCGCTCTGGGTGTCGGTGAGCGTAAAGTTAACTACCGTCTGCGCGACTGGGGTGTTTCCCGTCAGCGTTACTGGGGCGCGCCAATTCCGATGGTGACGCTGGAAGACGGTACCGTACTGCCGACACCAGAAGATCAACTGCCGGTAATTCTGCCAGAAGATGTCGTCATGGACGGTATCACCAGCCCGATCAAAGCCGATCCGGAGTGGGCGAAAACCACCGTTAACGGTATGCCTGCCCTGCGTGAAACCGACACCTTCGATACCTTTATGGAGTCCTCCTGGTACTACGCGCGCTACACCTGCCCGCAGTACAACGAAGGCATGCTGGACCCAGAAGCGGCAAACTACTGGCTGCCGGTTGATATCTACATTGGCGGTATTGAACACGCCATCATGCACCTGCTCTACTTCCGCTTCTTCCACAAACTGATGCGCGACGCGGGCATGGTCAACTCTGACGAACCGGCTAAACAGCTGCTGTGTCAGGGAATGGTGCTGGCCGATGCGTTCTACTACGTTGGCGCAAACGGCGAACGCAACTGGGTTTCTCCGGTTGACGCCATCGTTGAGCGCGACGAAAAAGGTCGTATCGTTAAGGCGAAGGATGCTGAAGGCCATGAACTGGTGTATACCGGCATGAGCAAAATGTCCAAGTCGAAAAATAACGGTATCGACCCGCAGGTCATGGTTGAACGTTACGGCGCGGACACCGTGCGTCTGTTCATGATGTTCGCCTCTCCGGCTGATATGACACTGGAATGGCAGGAATCCGGCGTAGAAGGGGCAAACCGCTTCCTGAAGCGTGTCTGGAAACTGGTTTATGAGCACACTTCACAGGGTGATGCTCCGGCGCTGAACGTTGCTGCACTGACGGAAGATCAAAAAGCGCTGCGTCGCGACGTGCACAAAACCATTGCTAAAGTGACTGATGATATCGGTCGCCGTCAGACCTTTAACACCGCAATTGCGGCGATTATGGAACTGATGAACAAGCTGGCGAAAGCACCGCAGGAAGACGAGCAGGACCGTGCCCTGATGCAGGAAGCGCTGCTGGCCGTTGTACGCATGCTCAACCCGTTCACCCCACACGTTTGCTTCACCCTGTGGCAGGCGCTGAAAGGCGAAGGCGATATCGACAATGCGCCGTGGCCGGTAGCTGATGACGCCGCAATGGTTGAAGACTCAACGCTGGTTGTGGTTCAGGTAAACGGCAAAGTACGTGGCAAAATCACCGTTCCGGTAAACGCCACTGAAGAGCAGGTTCGTGAACGTGCTGGCCAGGAGCCTCTGGTGGCAAAATATCTTGATGGCGTTACCGTACGTAAAGTGATTTATGTACCGGGTAAACTCCTCAATCTGGTCGTTGGCTAAGCGCGGGAGGAAGCGTGCGATTTCTGACAACATTGTTGTTATCTCTGGCGGTGCTGGTCACCGCCGGGTGTGGCTGGCATCTGCGTAGTACTACGCAGGTTCCCCCCACGATGAAAACCATGATTCTGGTCACGGGTGATCCGAACGGCCCGTTAAGCCGGGCGGTGCGTAATCAGTTGCGTTTGAATGGCGTTACACTGCTGGAAGACAGCTCAACGCGCAAAGACGTTCCGTCCTTACGCCTTGGCGCGGTCAGCATTTCGCAGGATACCGCCTCCGTGTTCCAGAACGGTCAAACCGCTGAATACCAGATGGTGATGTCCGTGAGTGCTTCAGTCCTGATCCCGGGCCATGATATTTACCCGATCAGCGCTAAAGTCTATCGTTCATTCTTCGACAACCCGCAAGCGGCACTGGCGAAGGATAACGAGCAGGAGATGATCGTTAAAGAGATGTACGACAAGGCGGCCGAGCAGTTGATTCGTAAACTGCCAAGCGTACATATTGCTGATGTTCAGTCATCCGGCGATGACGTCGAGCCTGCAGTGAAAACTGCAGCGCCAGCGTCCTCCTCTCCGGCGCGTGTTTCCACCACGCTGGGTAACTGATGCTCAAGTTGTACCCTGAACAACTCCGCGCACAGCTCAATGAAGGGCTGCGCGCGGCGTATTTACTCTTAGGTAACGATCCCCTCTTATTGCAGGAAAGCCAGGATGCCATCCGCCAGGCTGCCGCAACGCAAGGGTTCGAAGAACACCACGCTTTCACCCTGGACAACAGCACCGACTGGGGGGAAATTTTTTCACTCTGCCAGGCGATGAGCCTGTTTGCCAGCCGTCAAACGTTACTCCTGCAACTGCCAGAAAATGGCCCCAATGCCGCCATTAACGAACAACTTGCCTCGCTCGTCACACTGCTACATGACGATCTGCTGCTTATTGTTCGTGGTAACAAGCTGACCAAAGCCCAGGAAAACGCCGCATGGTATACCGGACTGGCGAATAACGCGGTACTGGTCAGTTGCCAGACACCTGAACAGGCACAGCTTCCGCGTTGGGTAGCCGCAAGGGCGAAACATCATAATCTGCAGTTGGATGACGCCGCCAACCAACTCTTATGCTATTGCTACGAAGGCAATCTGCTAGCGTTAGCGCAGGCGCTGGAGCGGTTGTCGCTACTTTGGCCTGACGGTAAATTAACATTGCCTCGTGTGGAGCAAGCCGTTAACGATGCCGCGCACTTTACCCCGTTTCACTGGGTGGACGCGCTGCTGATGGGCAAAAGCAAACGCGCGCTGCATATTCTGCAACAGCTCCGTCTTGAAGGCAGTGAACCCGTTATTTTGTTACGTACTCTGCAGCGGGAATTATTACTGCTGGTGAACCTGAAACGGCAGTCGGCCCATACCCCATTACGGGCATTGTTTGACAAACATCGGGTATGGCAAAATCGCCGTGGCATGATGGGAGAAGCGTTAAACCGACTGACTCCCACGCAGTTACGTCAGGCGGTCACGCTGTTAACACGTACGGAAATTACGCTTAAACAAGACTATGGTCAGTCAGTGTGGGCAGAGCTTGAGGGACTTTCCCTGTTGCTTTGCCATAAATCACTGGCAGATGTTTTTATTGATGGTTGATATGAAATCATTGCAGGCTCTGTTCGGCGGCACCTTTGATCCGGTGCATTATGGTCATCTGAAACCCGTTGAAATTCTGGCTAATCTGATTGGCCTCTCTCGGGTCATTGTCATGCCCAATAACGTGCCACCACATCGTGCGCAACCGGAAGCCTCCAGCGCCCAGCGTAAACATATGCTTGAGCTGGCCATTGCCGACAAACCTTTGTTTTCACTGGATGAACGCGAGCTAAAACGCGATACCGCCTCGTACACCGCGCAAACGCTGCAAGAGTGGCGTGTGGAACAAGGCCCGGATGCACCGCTGGCATTCATTATTGGTCAGGATTCACTGCTGACCTTTCCTTCCTGGCATGACTACGACACGATTCTGGACAACACCCATCTTATCGTGTGTCGACGCCCGGGTTACCCGCTCGAAATGGCACAGGAACAGCACCAGCAGTGGCTGGAAAATCATCTGACCCATACGGCAGATGATCTGCATAACCTGCCGGCAGGTAAGATTTACCTTGCCGAAACGCCGTGGTTCAATATCTCCGCCACGCTTATCCGCGAACGCCTGGAAAAAGGCGAGCCGTGCGACGACTTACTGCCACGCGCCGTGCTCGACTATATCAACCAGCAGGGTTTGTACCGCTAAGCGTGTTGTTTAATGCCGCCAACAGGCGGTCATTTTCGTCCTTACTGCGAACAGCAACCCGGTAATAACGCGCGTCCAGGCCAGGGTAATTGGCACAACTGCGGATCAAAACATGTTGTTCCAGCAGTGATTTTTGCAAATCGATATCCGGTCGATCGCAGCGTAACAGCCGATAGTTAGCCCGACCGGGATAGACTGTCAGGCCGGGCAGTGTTTGCAATTGTTGATCAAATCGCTGTCCTTCCTGTGCCAGCCATTGCCACGTCGCCTGCTGGTAGGCGCTATCGCTAAGAATCATCTCTCCCGCCAGCGCGGCAAATGCGTTAATTGACCACGGCATTTGTCGGCTGCGCATCCGTGCCACGGCCTGTTCATCGCTATTGACCAGATAACCCAGTCGCAACCCCGGTATCGCATAGAACTTGGTCAGCGAGCGAAGAACCCAAATGTGCGGATTCTCTTGTAGCCGCGGAATAAAACCTTCCTCCCCGGCAATAAAATCGATAAAGGCTTCATCCAGAATCAAGGTAATCCCCAATTCAGCGCAGCGCGTTGCTATCGCAGCAAGCAGATGACCATCGGGCAATAGCCCTGTAGGGTTGTTGGGCGTACAGAGAAAAAGGCAGTCCAGCTCTGGCGTTAACACATCAAGGATCGTGGCGGTGAGCTGCCAGCCATCCTCCTCGCGCAGCGCAAATTCATGGATCGCACATTCTCCCCATTCCAGCGCCCGGCGGTATTCAGCAAATCCAGGGGCAACAATCATCGCATGACGCGGCTTGAGCCCATTAACCAGGGTGAAGATAGATTCTGTTTCGCCATTCCCCGCGAGGATCCACGAAACAGGTATCTGGTGATGCTGCGCCAGCGCCGCATGCAACTGGGTGTAGTCAACGTCCGGGTAGCATTCAGCCCTGTCCAGATTGTCGATAAGCGCGCATTTTAAGGTTGCGGGCATACCCAGCGGGTTAATATTCGCGCTAAAATCCAGCAATTGCTCAGGCGGGATGCCCAACAATGCGGCGGCTTCTCGGGTATTACCGCCGTGCGCGCTCTTCAATAAAGACATCGTGCCGCTCCAGTTAAAAAGGGGTATTTTATTGAAAAAATCTCTGCGCAATCAGGGCAAGCATCATATTTTGTGCGAATAGCCCCAAGAGGAAAAAATGAGACTCTGGTTAGTACGTCACGGAGAAACCGAAGCCAATGTCGCTGGGTTATACAGCGGTCATGCCCCCACACCGCTAACGGAACGGGGGATTGTTCAGGCGCAATCACTGAGTGGACTGCTACGCAATGCCCCTTTCGACAACGTTCTGTGCAGCGAACTCGAACGCGCCCGCCATACAACCCAACTGATTCTGGCGGAACGCGATGTTCCTGTGCGTGTCATGCCTGAACTTAATGAGATGTTCTTTGGCGACTGGGAAATGCGCCATCATCGCGATCTTGTGCGCGAAGACGCTGAAAATTATGCCGTATGGTGTAACGACTGGCAGAACGCAACCCCAACTAATGGCGAAGGATTTCAGGCATTTTCACAGCGTGTTGAACGTTTCATTGCTCAGCTTGCTGAATACAAAGACAGTAAAAATCTGTTGGTGGTAAGTCATCAGGGCGTGCTGAGCGTACTGGTGGCCCGGCTGCTGTCCATGCCCACGGCCGCCATGTGGCACTTTCGCATCGAACAGGGATGCTGGAGTGCCATTGATTTTTGTGACGACTTTGCAGTTCTGAAAGTTCTCAATAGTCGCGCCGTGTGGCACGAGGGTGAGTGAATGCACTGTTTTTTCTGCCGAAGGGCCTCTCTCCCATTGACACCCTATGACAGGCTGCTATTCTCCGCAACCTGACTTTTCCCGCCTTTCAGAGCTTTGCAGAAATTGTTTTACAAAAATGGCGATGCATTCTGTTGCGTGGGGTGGGATGATAGCGCACTTCAAAAGCGCTTTCGGAGACATTTGTCCCGATATCGCCTCTGGTTCAGGTATACTAACAGACGTTTTTAACTCTTTTTCACCCAGGGGGAACACTTGCAGGGTAAAGCACTCCAGGATTTTGTAATCGACAAAATTGATGACCTGAAAGGTCAAGACATCATCGCCTTAGATGTTCAGGGCAAATCCAGTATCACCGATTGCATGATTATCTGCACTGGCACGTCCAGCCGCCATGTCATGTCTATCGCCGATCACGTTGTTCAGGAGTCTCGCACCGCCGGTCTGCTGCCGCTTGGCGTAGAAGGCGAAAACGTAGCTGACTGGATCGTCGTCGATCTTGGTGATGTGATTGTCCACGTTATGCAGGAAGAGAGCCGTCGCCTGTATGAACTGGAAAAACTCTGGAGTTAATGCGTGAAGCTGCAACTTGTCGCTGTGGGTACGAAAATGCCTGACTGGGTGCAAACCGGTTTTACGGAGTACCTGCGCCGGTTTCCGAAAGACATGCCCTTTGAGCTGATCGAAATCCCGGCAGGAAAACGCGGCAAGAACGCGGACATTAAACGCATTCTCGACAAAGAGGGTGAACAGATGCTGGCCGCCGCAGGCAAAAACCGCATCGTCACCCTTGATATCCCAGGAAAACCCTGGGACACGCCACAACTGGCGACCGAGCTGGAACGCTGGAAACTGGATGGTCGTGACGTCAGTCTGTTGATTGGCGGACCGGAAGGACTGTCCCCCGCCTGTAAAGCGGCAGCGGAGCAAAGCTGGTCACTCTCTGCATTAACCCTTCCCCACCCTCTTGTCCGGGTGCTGGTCGCAGAGAGTCTGTACAGGGCGTGGAGCATTACCACCAACCATCCTTATCACCGTGAGTGATCATTGATTCTTGAGTAGATTAAGCAGCGGATGAAACTACAGAATTCTTTTCGCGACTATACGGCTGAGTCCGCGCTGTTTGTGCGCCGGGCGCTGGTCGCTTTTTTGGGGATTTTGCTGCTCACTGGCGTGCTAATCGCCAATCTTTATAATCTGCAAATCGTTCGCTTTACTGATTATCAGACCCGTTCGAACGAGAACCGCATCAAACTGGTGCCTATCGCCCCCAGCCGTGGCATCATTTATGACCGCAACGGAATTCCCCTCGCCCTTAACCGCACCATTTATCAGATAGAAATGATGCCGGAAAAGGTCGACAACATTCAGGATACGCTCGACGCGCTGCGTAACGTCGTCGATCTGACGGACGATGACATTGCCGCCTTCAAAAAAGAGCGCGCCCGTTCACACCGCTTCACCTCTATTCCGGTAAAAACCAACCTGACTGAAGTTCAGGTCGCACGCTTTGCCGTGAATCAGTATCGTTTTCCTGGCGTCGAAGTTAAAGGCTATAAACGCCGCTATTACCCCTACGGCTCTGCACTGACCCACGTGATCGGCTACGTATCGAAGATCAACGATAAAGACGTTGAACGCCTGGATAAAGACGGCAAGCTGGCCAACTACGCGGCGACGCACGACATCGGTAAGCTGGGTATTGAACGTTATTACGAAGACGTACTTCATGGTCAAACCGGTTATGAAGAGGTTGAAGTCAATAACCGCGGCCGCGTTATTCGCCAGCTTAAAGAAGTGGCGCCGCAGGCCGGGCACGATATCTATCTGACGCTTGATTTGAAACTCCAGCAATACATTGAAACGCTGCTGGCGGGTAGCCGTGCCGCCGTCGTGGTCACAGACCCGCGTACTGGCGGTGTCCTGGCACTGGTCTCTATGCCAAGCTATGACCCGAACCTGTTCGTGGACGGCATCTCCAGCAAAGATTATTCCGGGTTACTCAATGACCCCAATACCCCACTGGTTAACCGCGCCACGCAAGGCGTTTACCCTCCGGCGTCCACGGTTAAACCTTATGTTGCGGTCTCTGCGTTAAGTGCAGGCGTTATTACCCGCAATACCGGGCTATTCGATCCGGGCTGGTGGCAATTACCCGGTTCAGAGAAACGTTACCGTGACTGGAAAAAATGGGGTCACGGTCATCTGAACATCACCCGTTCTCTGGAAGAGTCCGCTGATACGTTTTTCTATCAAATCGCCTATGATATGGGGATTGACCGTCTTTCTGAGTGGATGAGCAAATTTGGTTACGGCCATTATACGGGCATCGATCTCGCTGAAGAGCGCGCGGGTAACATGCCAACCCGCGAGTGGAAGCAAAAACGGTTTAAAAAGCCCTGGTACCAGGGTGATACAATCCCTGTCGGTATCGGTCAGGGCTACTGGACAGCAACGCCTATCCAGATGAGCAAAGCGCTGATGATCCTCATCAACGACGGCATGGTGAAAGTCCCTCATCTGCTGATGAGCACAGCGGAAAACGGCAAGCAAGTGCCGTGGGTACAGCCACATGAGCCTCCTGTCGGTGACATTCATTCTGGCTACTGGGAAATCGCCAAAGACGGTATGTACGGTGTAGCGAATCGCCCTAATGGGACTGCGCACAAGTATTTTGCTGGCGCACCCTACAAAATTGCGGCGAAATCCGGTACCGCGCAGGTATTTGGCCTGAAAGCCAATGAAACCTATAACGCACATAAGATCGCCGAACGTTTACGTGACCACAAACTGATGACTGCATTCGCGCCCTATGACAAACCCGAGGTCGCTGTCGCGATGATCCTCGAAAACGGTGGGGCCGGTCCGGCTGTAGGTACACTCATGCGCCAGATCCTTGACCACATTATGTTGGGTGACAACAACACCAATCTGCCTGCTGAAAACCCGGCGGTTGCAGCAGGTGAGGACCAATAATCGTGACGGATAATCCGAACAAAAAAACATTCTGGGACAAAATTCATATCGATCCCACAATGTTGCTTATCTTGCTGGCTCTGCTGGTCTACAGCTCGCTGGTCATCTGGAGCGCCAGCGGCCAGGATATTGGCATGATGGAACGTAAGGTCGGCCAGATCGCTATGGGGCTGGTCATCATGGTGGTGATGGCGCAAATTCCTCCCAGAGTCTATGAAGGTTGGGCGCCGTACCTCTATATCTTCTGTATCATCCTGTTGGTTGCTGTCGATGCCTTCGGCGCCATTTCCAAAGGCGCACAACGTTGGCTGGATTTGGGAATCGTGCGTTTTCAGCCCTCGGAAATCGCCAAGATAGCCGTCCCGCTGATGGTGGCGCGCTTTATCAACCGCGATGTCTGCCCACCTTCGCTGAAGAATACGGCTATAGCGCTGGTGCTCATTTTTATGCCCACGCTGCTGGTTGCCGCGCAGCCTGACCTCGGCACCTCAATCCTGGTTGCGCTTTCCGGCCTGTTTGTCTTGTTCCTCTCCGGCTTGAGCTGGCGTTTAATCGGCGTTGCTGTGGTTCTGGTGGCCGCATTTATTCCAATACTGTGGTTCTTCCTGATGCATGATTACCAGCGACAACGCGTGATGATGCTTCTCGACCCGGAAACCGATCCGCTGGGCGCGGGCTATCACATTATTCAGTCTAAAATTGCTATTGGTTCAGGTGGGCTACGCGGCAAAGGCTGGTTGCATGGTACGCAGTCGCAGTTGGAGTTTTTGCCCGAACGTCATACTGACTTTATCTTTGCAGTACTGGCGGAAGAGCTGGGTCTGGTAGGGATTTTAATCCTGCTTGCCCTGTACATTTTGCTGATTATGCGCGGATTGTGGATCGCCGCCCACGCACAAACGACCTTTGGTCGCGTCATGGCCGGTGGTTTAATGTTGATATTATTCGTTTATGTCTTCGTAAATATTGGTATGGTGAGCGGTATTCTGCCTGTAGTTGGGGTTCCACTCCCACTGGTCAGTTACGGAGGCTCTGCACTGATCGTGCTGATGGCCGGGTTCGGGATTGTCATGTCGATCCACACCCATAGAAAAATGTTGTCAAAAAGCGTGTAAGGGGTACGCAATGCGTAAGCAGTGGATTGGAATCTGCATCGCAGCAGGAATGCTCGCGGCGTGTTCAAGTGATGATGGTCAGCAACAGGCTGCCGTCGCGCCGCAACCTGCGGTGTGTAATGGTCCGATTGTTGAAATCAGCGGAGCCGATCCGCGTTTTGAACCCCTGAACCCAACGGCGAATCAGGACTATCAGCGTGACGGTAAGAGCTACAAGATAGTCCAGGATCCCTCCCGCTTTAGCCAGGCTGGACTGGCCGCCATTTACGATGCGGAGCCAGGAAGTA
Organism: Citrobacter sp. Cy070; assembly: GCF_030332245.1. Taxonomy (NCBI): domain Bacteria; kingdom Pseudomonadati; phylum Pseudomonadota; class Gammaproteobacteria; order Enterobacterales; family Enterobacteriaceae; genus Citrobacter; species Citrobacter sp. Cy070. The sequence continues at coordinate 277,034 of NZ_JAOWIG010000091.1, read as the reverse complement.
ATTTGACCGCATCAGGTGAAGCGTTCGACCCGATGCAGCTGACTGCTGCGCACCCGACGCTGCCCATTCCAAGCTATGCCAGAATTACTAACCTGGCAAACGGTCGAATGATCGTCGTACGCATTAACGATCGTGGCCCATATGGCAACGATCGCGTCGTTTCGCTGTCGCGAGCAGCAGCCGATCGTCTGAACACATCTAACAACACGAAAGTGCGTATCGATCCTATCATTGTCGCACAGGATGGTTCTCTGTCCGGCCCAGGTATGGCCTGTACGACAGTGGCCAAACAAACCTATGCCCTGCCCTCTCGCCCTGATTTAAGCGGCGGTGGCAGCATGCCTGCTACACCGGATGCGGGTCAGCCGCAAGGAGATATCCGCCCGATCAGCAATTCCACGCTGAAAAGCGATGACCCTACCGGAGCACCAGTAAACAGCGGTGGATTCCTCGGTGCGCCGACTACGCTCGCTTCCGGCGTGCTTGAAGGTAGCGAACCGACGCCAGCGCCACAACCGGCTGCCCCTGTGACTGCGCCAGCCACAACACCGACTGTCGCAGCAGCACCAGCCGTCGCCGTTGCCACTCCGGCAGCTGCAGCCAACGGTCGTTACGTCGTTCAGGTTGGTGCGGTAAGCGAGCAGGCGCGTGCACAGCAGTATCAAAAGCGTTTAAGTCAGCAGTTTGGCGTTCCGGGCCGGGTTGTGCAAAACGGTGCCGTTTGGCGTATTCAGATGGGGCCATTCGCCAGCAAGGCTGAAGCCTCCACACTGCAGCAGCGTCTGCAATCCGAGGCGCAATTACAGTCCTTCATCACCGGCGTGTAATAACGTAAACCAGGCATCTGAATTGTCAATTTCTGTAAATGACATTAACAAAGTCACGCGGAAAGTCAGATGCCTGCCAGTTATGCATTTGCTATAGTAGGGCACTTTTTTTAATTTCACCACGGACGTCGTAGTTCAGACCATGAAGACCACTTTTTCCGCTCGTTTCGTGCAGCGCATGGCGCTCACCGCGGCTCTCTGCGCAGCCTCTCTTTCTGCTGCCCATGCAGATGACCTGAATATTAAAACCATGATCCCGGGTGTTCCGCAGATCGATGCGGAGTCGTATATCCTGATTGACTACAATTCAGGCAAAGTTCTCGCAGAACAAAATGCGGACTCTCGCCGTGACCCCGCCAGCCTGACCAAAATGATGACCAGCTACGTCATCGGCCAGGCGATGAAAGCCGGGAAATTCAAAGAAACCGATCTGGTCACCGTCGGCAACGACGCCTGGGCTACGGGCAACCCGGTCTTTAAAGGTTCATCGCTGATGTTCCTCAAACCTGGCATGCAGGTTCCTGTTTCTCAATTGATCCGTGGTATTAACCTGCAATCAGGGAACGATGCTTGCGTGGCAATGGCGGACTTCGCAGCCGGAAGCCAGGATGCTTTCGTCGGTCTGATGAACAGCTATGTGAATGCGCTGGGCCTGAAAAACACCCACTTCCAGACCGTTCATGGTCTCGATGCTGACGGTCAGTACAGCTCGGCCCGTGACATGGCACTGATTGGTCAGGCGCTAATTCGCGACGTGCCCAACGAATACTCTATCTATAAAGAAAAAGAGTTCACCTTTAACGGTATCCGCCAGCTCAACCGTAACGGTCTGCTGTGGGATAACAGCCTGAATGTTGACGGTATCAAAACCGGCCACACTGACAAAGCTGGCTACAACCTCGTTGCATCCGCAACCGAAGGCCAGATGCGTCTGATCTCCGCCGTGATGGGTGGTCGCACCTATAAAGGCCGCGAAACCGAAAGTAAAAAACTGCTGACCTGGGGCTTCCGTTTCTTTGAAACCGTGAACCCGCTGAAAGTCGGCAAAGAGTTTGCTTCAGAACCGGCCTGGTTTGGTAATACCGATCGTGCGTCATTAGGTGTCGATAAAGATGTGTACCTGACTATTCCACGCGGCCGCATGAAAGATCTGAAAGCCAGCTATGTTCTGAACACCACGGAACTGCATGCACCGCTGCAGAAAAACCAGGTTGTCGGCACCATCAACTTCCAGCTTGATGGCAAAACCATTGAACAGCGTCCGCTGGTGGTTCTGCAGGAAATCCCGGAAGGCAACTTCTTTGGTAAAATCATTGATTACATTAAATTAATGTTCCATCACTGGTTTGGCTAAAAATCGAACACTTGAAAGTGTGATTTACGTCCCCATATACTAGGTATCCAGATAACTCCCACGCGCCGTGGGAGTTATTATTTTTTGATGTAACGCCGGAGCTGACATGAAAACCAAACTTAACGAACTGCTTGAATTCCCTACTCCATTTACTTACAAAGTAATGGGGCAGGCGTTGCCTGAGCTGGTTGATCAGGTGGTTGAAGTGGTACAGCGCCATGCGCCAGGTGATTACTCCCCAACGGTAAAACCGAGCAGCAAAGGCAATTACCACTCGGTCTCTATCACTATTAATGCGACACACATTGAGCAGGTTGAAACACTGTACGAAGAATTAGGTAATATCGATATCGTACGTATGGTGCTGTAAAAGCCTGTCGGTTACCCGCTGCATCCCCGCTCGGGTAACCCCTCCCCCCTGTGATATACTTTTCCCCTCTTTAACATTCTCTACTCTATGTGAGTATCTACGGAGATGCCGTTTTGTATCAGGATAAAATTCTTGTCCGCCAGCTCGGTCTTCAACCCTACGAGCCAGTCTCTCTGGCCATGCACGAATTCACCGATACCCGCGATGAACATAGTCATGATGAAATCTGGCTGGTAGAGCATTATCCTGTCTTTACCCAGGGTCAGGCCGGTAAAGCAGAGCACGTACTGATGCCCGGTGATATTCCCGTTATCCAGAGCGATCGGGGCGGTCAGGTGACATACCACGGACCCGGCCAGCAGGTTATGTATGTTCTGTTGAATCTCAAACGCCGCAAACTGGGCGTGCGTGAACTGGTAACACTGCTGGAACAAACCGTGGTGAATACGCTTGCGGAGATAGGTATTGACGCTCATCCGCGCGCTGATGCGCCTGGCGTATACGTCGGGGAGAAGAAAATCTGCTCTTTGGGGTTACGTATCCGTAGAGGATGTTCGTTTCACGGCTTAGCGCTCAACGTGGATATGGATTTGTCGCCTTTCCTGCGTATCAATCCTTGTGGTTACGCCGGAATGGAGATGGCGAAAGTATCGCAGTGGGATAGCGCAGCCACGACCGAGAGCGTGCGTCCTCGTCTGCTGGCTAACATTTTAGCGCTGTTGGGCAATCCCCCCCACGAGTACATCGCAGACTGAAAAACAGGTTATCGTTTGCCGCAGCATATGTTGTGGCAAATGGCACAAAACAACAACTATTTTACATTTTGCCAGCCTGTCAGGCTGCTTTCTGGCCCGTTTCAATGATATACTGCGTATCACTAATTCAAAAATAGTTGATAAATGCAACATTCCCTTGAATTGAAACGCTTTCCTTCGTAATTCGCAACTGGAACACGCAAGCTATGAGTAAACCCATTGTGATGGAACGCGGTGTTAAATACCGCGATGCCGATAAGATGGCTCTTATCCCGGTAAAAAATGTAGCAACAGAGCGCGAAGCCCTGCTGCGTAAGCCGGAATGGATGAAAATAAAACTGCCAGCGGACTCCACTCGCATCCAGGGTATCAAAGCAGCGATGCGCAAAAATGGCCTGCACTCTGTCTGCGAAGAAGCGTCCTGCCCTAACCTGGCAGAATGTTTCAACCACGGGACCGCGACCTTTATGATCCTCGGCGCAATCTGTACCCGCCGTTGCCCATTCTGTGACGTCGCCCACGGTCGCCCGGTTGCCCCTGATGCTAACGAACCGTTAAAACTGGCCCAGACGATTGCGGACATGGCGCTACGCTATGTTGTCATTACCTCCGTTGACCGCGACGATCTACGCGATGGTGGCGCTCAGCATTTCGCGGATTGTATCACCGCAATCCGTGAGAAAAGCCCGTCGATTAAAATCGAAACGCTGGTACCTGACTTCCGTGGTCGTATGGATCGTGCGCTGGATATCCTCACGGCCACTCCGCCAGACGTGTTTAACCATAACCTCGAGAACGTTCCGCGTATTTACCGTAACGTACGCCCTGGGGCTGATTACAACTGGTCACTGAAGCTTCTGGAACGTTTCAAGGAAGCGCACCCTGAGATCCCAACCAAATCCGGTCTGATGGTGGGTCTGGGTGAAACCAATGCTGAAATCATTGAGGTTATGCGTGACCTGCGCAGCCATGGCGTGACCATGCTGACGCTGGGGCAGTATTTACAGCCAAGCCGTCACCACCTGCCGGTTCAGCGCTATGTAAGCCCGGACGAGTTTGATGAGATGAAGGCTGAAGCCATGGCAATGGGCTTTACCCATGCAGCCTGCGGCCCATTTGTTCGTTCTTCTTATCATGCGGACATGCAGGCGAAAGGGCTGGAAGTGAAGTAATCGTGTAATACTCACTTACATTTCAGCAATAAAAAAACCGGCAATTGCCGGTTTTTTTTCATGCAGAGTATGCAGTATGAGCATCGTGCTCCTGACATTACTCTTTATGGGAAAGCTTCTCAGTCTGAACGCTACCGTCAGCATCTTTCTTAGCATCGGCATTATCATCGTTCATCGCTTTCTTGAAGCCTTTAATTGCCGTTCCCAGGTCTCCACCCAGTGTACGTAACTTCTTGGTACCAAACAGCAGAACGACCAGTGCGGCAACCACCAGCAGTTTGGTAATACTAATCTCACCCATAGATACCTTCTTAACTTAAACCAGGCTGCATAAAGCGCCATATTAACCTGAGAATATTAACGGCCTTTCGACGCGCGCACACAATAGCAATCTGTAACAAGGTGAATCAAGCCTTGTTTAAAAAAACGTCATAATAATTGCGGTGGCGCAAAGCGGCGGTTACGTAACACAGGAAGTTGCGCCCTGACCTGCCTCACCCGCTCAGCAGAAACCTCCGTCATTATCAGCGCAGGCGTTTCCGCCGCAGCGGCAATCGTCACGCCAAACGGATCGATAACCCGGCTTTGACCGATATTCTTGTTACCACACTCCCCCGCAGCAATCACATAACAGGTTGCATCCAGAGCTCTTGCCGCCAACAGCGTTGTCCAATGATGATCTTTGAGCGATCCTCGCACCCAGGCCGCCGGTAAGACCAGGATTTCAGCCCCCTGTAACGCGAGCGCCAATGCCAGCTCAGGAAAGCGCAGGTCATAGCAGGTCATTAACCCTACCTTTAATCCGTCTACGTCCAGCAATGGCGCTACAGCCTCACCTGCATCGACATTCCGCGACTCCTGAATCGAAAAGGCATCATAGAGATGTAATTTTGCGTAATGGGCGATAACCCGACCTCTCCGTAGCGCAACCAGCATGTTCAACGCCCGGCCAGGTACAGAGGGAACATGAATCGTCAGAATCGTCGTCATCTCATTTTGCGCACTCTCTTGCTGTAACCGCGTCAGAAAACCGCCTTCCAGTAGCTGGGCTGACTTCACCGATAGATCGGGGTCGAGATCGTCACGGGCCAACAGCGCTTCCGGCAGCACCAACAGAGATGCGCCTTCTCCTGCGGCCTGAGACATCAACTGGACACACGTTTCCGCATTTTTTTCCCACGAGGGGCCCACGGCAAATTGCCCTGCTGCAACAAACATATTCCCTCCAGAAAAATGGGTTAAGCTCGCCAACAACGATTATTCAGCGTTACACTCACGCTATATACAATCAAATAGCAGGATTATGCAGTGTTACAACTCCTTTTAGCAGTTTTTATCGGTGGCGGTACAGGAAGCGTAGCAAGATGGATGTTAAGCATGCGGTTCAATCCGCTGCATCAGGCCATCCCATTCGGTACGCTGGCAGCAAATCTGATTGGCGCGTTTATTATTGGCATGGGGCTGGCGTGGTTTAACCGCATGACAAACATTGATCCAATGTGGAAAGTGCTCATTACCACCGGTTTCTGCGGAGGACTGACGACGTTTTCAACCTTCTCGGCAGAAGTCGTGTTTTTGCTGCAAGAGGGACGCTTTGGTTGGGCAATGGTGAATGTGCTGGTTAACCTGTTGGGTTCATTTGCGATGACGGCTCTGGCATTCTGGCTGGTTTCTGCCTCTCCTGCACACTAGGCGAAAAAAAACCCGCAATTAAGCGGGTTTTGAATGCTTGCTGTCGTATGCTTACAGAGCGATTACGTTTGCAGCAGAAGGGCCTTTGGCACCGTTAGTGATTTCGAACTCTACGCGCTGACCTTCAGCCAGAGTTTTAAAACCATTGGTCTGGATTGCAGAGAAGTGTACGAACACGTCTTTGCTGCCATCTTCCGGAGTAATGAAACCGAATCCTTTGGACTCATTAAACCACTTAACGTTACCTTTAATCTTAGACATCAAAATTACCTTTACATGAAAAATAGACACAAATGCTGTGTCGGGTATCAGTACAACAATTGTGATGCACTTTGTCCAGTCGAACTTTGTCAAAAAGTGATAAATGTCGCGTTATTTTTCGGACAAACAATGTATCCATATGTTTTTAAACAGGTTTATAATAATCTACCTGACAATACAGGTAGCCTGTCAAAACTGGAAACGCATCCAGGCAAAGTAGACATTTCCGTTGTTATACGTACCCGGAATGTAGGTCATCTGGAACGTTGCCGGCCCATAGCCTATCGATGCCAACGGCAGGATCAATGGCACGGGAATATAGTTCCAGTTATCGCGCGCGGTGAAACCAGCTGTATAGCCCAGCCCCAGACGGAAATTATCATCGGCCAGCGGTCGCCAGGTTTTTTCCCAGCCATAGCCGCCAATCGGCTCCCATTTATTAAAGGAATCCTTGAAGGCCATAATATAGAGCCCGTGCCAATTACCTTTATCATCCCAACGGGACTGGCCAAATCCTGCACCCCAGGGACGTTCGTTGTAGCGATCGGTTTTCTCTTTATCGTAGGCAAAACGCGCATGCCAGGTAATGGCCGGCACATACAGATCATAATGCTCAGGCTGCTGCCAGGTTTCACTGACATTATCTTTAAAAGTATCAAACCACCCTTTATCCTCAGCAAAACCCTGAGGAATAAAGGCTAACTGAATAAAAAGAAATGAAAAAATGAGAAAATAACGTTTAGCGACAATCACGACTTAATTACCATCCTGGGAGTTAGTATTAATTGTAGCAAACAAAACCTTAATGTTAGCTTAACAAAGATGCGCTAATAAAAAATCAGAATATTCTCCACATATAAATTTCAGATCGTTGTCATTATATTTATTGTGGTTTTTATATGTGACATGTTCTCTTATTTCTATTAACCGGCTTCTTTTACACAAAAATACCAAATAAATTACAATTAATTAACATCAATGCATCATCACAAAACAAAATAACACATAAAACCAGAGTGTTTCACAGTTTTTGATTGCCGTACTCCCTTTTCATCCGCTATGTTGAAAAAACGCCTGCGCCATCGGTTGAATCCGTATTTTTATTGATTTTAATCAGCAAGAGGCAGGTGTTTATTAGGCACATTCTCACACCGCTTTATGCTTTTTTTAGTTTTTTTACTTTCTGGGCGTCAATATGACAGGGGAAACAATGTTGACATTTATAGAACTCCTTATTGGAGTCGTTGTTATTGTGGGTGTGGCTCGCTACATCATTAAAGGTTATTCCGCGACCGGCGTATTGTTTGTCGGGGGCCTGGTTTTATTGATTATCAGCGCCCTGATGGGACATAAAGTTCTGCCCGGCAGTGCCGAAAGTACCGGCTACACCGCGACAGATATTGTTGAATATATTAAAATTTTGCTGATGAGCCGCGGCGGCGACCTCGGCATGATGATTATGATGCTGTGTGGTTTTGCCGCCTACATGACGCATATCGGCGCGAACGATATGGTCGTTAAGCTGGCCTCCAGGCCCCTGCAATATATCAACTCGCCTTACATGCTAATGATTGCCGCCTATTTTGTTGCCTGCCTGATGTCACTGGCAGTCTCTTCGGCAACCGGGCTGGGCGTGCTGTTGATGGCGACACTCTTTCCGGTCATGGTTAACGTTGGGATCAGTCGTGGTGCTGCGGCGGCCATTTGCGCCTCCCCTGCCGCAATCATTCTTTCTCCAACTTCCGGGGATGTCGTGCTGGCTGCAAAAGCAGCGGAAATGCCACTGATCGACTTCGCGTTTAAAACCACGTTGCCGATTTCCATTGCTGCCATTATTGGTATGGCGATTGCTCATTACTTCTGGCAGCGCTATCTGGATAAAAAAGAGAACATCTCTCACGAAATGTTAGATGTGGCAGAAATCACCACTACGGCTCCCTCGTTTTACGCCATTCTGCCGTTTACCCCGATCGTCGGTGTACTGATTTTTGATGGTAAATGGGGCCCGCAACTGCACATTATCACGATTCTGGTGCTGTGCATGCTTATTGCCGCAGTGCTGGAGTTCATCCGCGGATTCAACACCCAGAAGGTTTTCTCAGGTCTGGAAGTCGCCTACCGCGGAATGGCAGATGCCTTTGCTAACGTCGTCATGTTGTTAGTTGCAGCCGGTGTATTTGCTCAGGGTCTGAGCACCATTGGCTTTATTCAGAGTCTGATCTCTATCGCCACCTCATTTGGTTCTGCGAGCATTATTCTGATGCTGGTCCTGGTGATTCTGACCATGCTGGCCGCAATGACCACGGGCTCCGGTAACGCGCCTTTCTACGCCTTCGTTGAGATGATCCCAAAACTGGCGCACTCTTCCGGTATCAACCCTGCCTACCTTTCGATCCCAATGCTGCAGGCGTCAAACCTCGGACGCACAATCTCCCCGGTATCCGGTGTGGTTGTGGCTGTCGCGGGGATGGCGAAGATTTCACCGTTTGAAGTCGTAAAACGAACTTCTGTTCCGGTAATGGTCGGACTGCTGATTGTGATTATCGCCACTGAAGTGATGGTACCGGCAACGTCTGCCCTGATTGGCGGTTAACGATACCTGTTAATACCTGACCTTAATACACAAAATCATTTATGCTGCATCGCGGCGGCAAGTGAAGACATCCCCAGGAGCATAGATAACTATGTGACTGGGGTTTCTGCACGCAGCCAACAAAGAGGCAGCTTAAAGGATGACGTGTATTAGCCGCCGTGGTAAATACGCTGCGGTCTACCTACCTTCCCGTGAATAATCTCTGCAATGATCAAATGGCGGCTGGCACAGTACTCCAGGTAGCGTCTGGATGTTGTACGGCTGATGGTTAGCGCCTGGGCGATCGTTTCCGCAGTATGATGTACCGTCGGATCAGCAAATAACTTCAGTACAGCATTCAGCGTTAGCGCGTCGATCCCCGTCGGCAAATCCCCTTTCGGCTCACCGCGCGCATAGGCATTAAACATTTCATCAATCTGTTTTTGGCTGGCACTGTCATTACCGGCCAGCATTCTTCTGCGTTGCTGATAGCGGGTAAGCGTCTGCCCCAGTCGCTCGTAGGCTATGGGTTTAACCAGATAATCAAACGCCCCGCTGCGTACGGCTTCTGAGACCGTATCCATATCACTGGCTGCCGTGGTAAACACCACGCCGCCAGGGTAACGTGCCTGAGTCAGCTCGTGTAACAGAGTTATGCCCTTGCCATCCGGCAAGTAATTATCAAGAAGAATCAAACCGGGCTTAAAACGCTCAATCATCATTCTTGCCTGCGCAAGATTACCCGCCAGCCATATCTGGCTAAAACCGGGTATATGGCGGATATATTCAGCATGCATTTCCGCCAGTAGCGTTTCATCCTCAACGATTAACAGCGTTAATGGTTCCGTCATTGTTTTTTTTCACTTTCGGAAGAAATAAAGAAAATAAGGTGCCGCAGGGGGCGTTATCTTCGAGCGTAATAACCCCATTACAGCGCCTCACATAACTTGCAATCAGATACAAACCGATGCCATGTTCGCCTGGTTCATCGGTACGAGTGCTCACACCCTGTTCAAATATTTTTTCGCGCAATGCTTCCGGTACGCCACAACCTTGATCGGCGACTTCGATGATCACCTCATCGCCCTCATCGCTCAGATAGAGTTCAACGACCTTGTTACCCTGCTGGGTACGCAAACTGGCTTCAAAAGCATTATCAAGCAGATTGCCAACAATTGCTGCAAACTCTGTGCTATCCAACCCCTCAGGAAGTTTATGCAGTTGACTGCCAGGCACAATGGTCATTGTGAGACCCAGTTCCCGCGCACGCTGTACCTTGCCAAACAGCAGGCCTGCAACCTGACGATCGGCGAAAGCGCCGCGCAGACTATCAATGAGTTGCTGCTGCGCCTGGGATTCTCCCTGCACCATGGCCAGAACCTTGTCATATTCTTTCATTTGCAGCAGGCCATTGATGGTCGACATCCAGTTCAGGTGCTCATGGCGCAGCGTTCTCAGGCTCTCTACATACTGTTTGATCTGCGTTAATTGCGCATTAAGGGTAGCAATTTCATCTTTACTACGAAAACTGATGATTGCCCCGAGCAGTTCATCGCCTGAGCGGATAGCCTCGCGGTTGGCAATAACACTCAACCCATTAAAGTTAACCATCGCATCCTGGCGCTTTTCCGCAATCTGCTGGGTAAAAAAGTCTGCTGGCTGAACGACGTCCGCAATCGGCTTACCCAACCACTTACGTCCAGGCGACGAGAGCCCCAGCATTTTTCTCGCACTGCGGTTTATCGCCGTAATGCACCCATCAGGATCAACAGCAATTAAGCCTTCGTAGACTGAGCTAAACAGCGCCTCCTGCTGACGTACCACCCGCGCGATTTGTTTAGGCTCCATACCCAACATCTGACGCCGAATATGGGCAGCAAAAAACCAGGAAAGTAACATAAGCACCAGTAACAACAGAATGAACACCCCAGCCATCGGAAGTAAGAAATCCGAGCGCCAGCTGTCTATTTTACTGATCAGGTAGCCAATTGAGACAACACCGATGATTTTACCATCATCATCAAAGATAGGGGTTTTGGCGCGCATCGCCATCCCGATAGACCCTTTACCGGTAATAAAGTAGCTTTCCCCTTTCTCCAGCGCGCCGGGTTTGGTGAACTGCATGGGGTAGCCAATTTTATCCGGATTAGGGTGATAAAGACGGATCGAGTGGGTATCGCCAATAACCACATAGTCAAAGTCAGTCCCGCTCTGCAACTTATCCGCTATCGTTGCCAGACGCTCGTAATCACGGTGCTTTACGGCAGCAATAATGCTGTCGTTGGAAGCGATAATTTTCGCCTGATTCATTGCCATATCGCGGACATGCGTTGTCAGATAATCTTCAAAGCTGGCGGTAAAGTATTGTGCTAACGCCGCGATGATAAAAACAGAAACGACCAGAATGAGTAGAAAAATACGCAACGGAAACGCCAGGCTGCGAAAAAAAGGAAACCGCGTTTTATTTTTCTTTTTTGACATGTTTTTTCCTCACCGACGTTAACCGAAACTTATTTTTCGTTGTATATGTAATAAAAATGTTTTATTTACAAGTCACGGCCTAAAATAGGATCGTTACAGATTCCCCACCTTAAATCAATTAAACAAATAAAAACCACACGCTATTTTCGGGTTAAATTAATTAAAAAACTTAAAACCATAAAACACATTAAAACCATCTAACTTATTGTGAAATAAATCAAAATTTGCCGCCAAAATACTCCTTACGATGTATGCAACAGGGAAAAAAAGAAATACTCCGTAATAAAAAAACATTCCCTTCAATTGCAAACAAAACGTTATCAAGTTGCTAAACAGAGCAACAAAAACAGAAACCCAGTAACAAATATACCATCGGGGCTCTATTTACTATGTTCGGTAATAATATATTCACGCAAGTTAAACGCTCAGAAAATAAAAAGATGGCGGTTATCGCTCAATTTCTGAAAGAGAACGATTTGAGCGTTGATACCACCGTCGAAGTATTTATCACCGTCACCCGTAACGACCGTCTGATCGCCTGTGGCGGCATCGCCGGCAATATCATTAAGTGCGTCGCGATCTGTGAATCCGTACGCGGTGAAGGCTTAGCGCTGACGCTGGCGACTGAGTTAATCAACCTCGCCTACGAGCGGCATTGCACCCATCTCTTCATCTATACCAAAACTGAGTACGAGTCACTGTTTAAGCAGTGCGGCTTTTCGACGCTGACCAGCGTGCCCGGCATTATGGTGTTAATGGAAAACAGCACCACTCGCCTCAAACGTTACGCTGAATCACTGGCAAAACAGCGCCGTGAAGGGAAAAAAATTGGCTGTATCGTGATGAATGCCAACCCCTTCACCAACGGGCACCGTTTTCTGATCCAACAAGCCGCCGCACAGTGCGACTGGCTGCATCTGTTTTTGGTGAAAGAAGATACTTCGCGTTTCCCGTATGAAGACCGACTGGACCTGGTCCTCAAAGGGACAAAAGATATTCCACGTTTAACCGTACACCGCGGTTCGGAATACATCATCTCTCGCGCCACGTTCCCGTGCTACTTCATTAAAGAGCAGAGCGTTATTAACCACTGCTACACCGAAATAGACCTGAAAATTTTCCGTCAGTACCTGGCCCCGGCACTCGGTGTTACGCACCGTTTCGTCGGTACTGAGCCATATTGCACCGTCACCTCCCAGTACAACAACGATATGCGCTACTGGCTGGAGACCCCAACACTTCCCGCCCCGCCGATTGAACTGGTGGAAATTGAGCGGCTGTGTTTCCAGGAGATGCCGATTTCCGCCTCCTGGGTGCGCAAGCTGCTGGTTAAAAAAGATCTCACGGCTATCGCATCCCTGGTACCCGAAGCCACGCTGCACTACTTGCAAAGCATGGTTGAGCGAACCTCATCGGCTGCGGCAGTCCGCCAAAATACCCCCGCATTAGCAACAGGTGAAAAATGAAAATAAACCAGGCAGCCGTCGCAGGCACTCTCGAGTCCGGTGATGTGATGATCCGCATCGCCCCGCTCGATACGCAGGATATTGACCTGCAGGTTAACAGTAGCGTCGAAAAGCAGTTCGGTGATGCCATCAGGGCCACCATTCTGGACGTTCTGTCCCGCTATAACGTCCGCGGCGTGCAATTAAATGTTGATGATAAAGGCGCACTGGACTGCATTTTACGTGCGCGACTGGAAGCATTACTGGCCCGCGCCAGCGGCATTCCGGCACTGCCATGGGAGGATTGCCAATGATTTCCGATTCTTTACAACAACGTAAATCCCGCACACGCCGCAGCATGTTGTTCGTACCAGGCGCTAACGCCGCGATGGTCAGCAACTCATTCATCTACCCGGCAGATGCGCTGATGTTCGACCTGGAAGACTCCGTCGCACTGCGTGAGAAAGACACCGCGCGCCGCATGGTCTATCACGCGCTGCAGCATCCGCTGTATCACGACGTTGAAACTATCGTGCGCGTAAACGCCCTCGACTCCGAATGGGGCATCAACGATCTTGAAGCCGTGGTACGCGGTGGTGCTGACATCGTACGTTTACCCAAAACGGATACCGCCCAGGATGTCATCGACATCGAAAGCGAAATCCTGCGCATCGAGAAAGCCTGTGGTCGTGAACCCGGCAGCACCGGTCTGTTGGCTGCTATCGAATCACCATTAGGTATTACCCGCGCGGTAGAAATTGCCCATGCTTCCGAGCGTCTGATCGGTATTGCGCTCGGCGCAGAAGACTACGTGCGTAACCTGCGCACTGAACGCTCCCCGGAAGGTACTGAACTGCTGTTTGCCCGCTGCTCAATTCTGCAGGCTGCGCGTTCTGCGGGCATTCAGGCGTTCGATACCGTCTATTCCGATGCCAATAACGAAGCGGGTTTCCTGCACGAAGCCGCACACATCAAGCAACTGGGTTTCGATGGTAAGTCGCTCATCAACCCGCGTCAGATTGAACTCCTGCACAACCTGTATGCCCCGACGCGCAAAGAGCTGGCTCACGCACGTCTGGTGGTAGAAGCCGCTGAAGCCGCTGCCCGCGAAGGTCGTGGCGTGGTTTCCCTGAACGGCAAAATGGTCGACAGCCCGGTTATCGAGCGCGCCCTTCTGGTTATCTCCCGTGCAGAACTTTCCGGCATTCGCGAAGAATAAGGCAAAAAAATGACGCAGAAAATCGAACAGTCTCAACGCCAGGATCGCGTGGCGACCTGGAGCCGTCATGCAGAAAGCGAACTTTCCGCTTATCAGAGCACCGCAAAAGTTGAATTACAGGCGCAAAAACCGCGCAACAAAAAACTGTGCGCTAACCTGGAAGAGGCCATTCGCCGTTCAGGCTTACAGGATGGCATGACCATCTCCTTCCACCACGCTTTCCGTGGTGGCGATCTGACGATCAACCTGGTGATGGATACCATCGCTGCAATGGGCTTTAAAAACCTGACGCTGGCTTCCAGCTCCCTGAGCGACTGCCATGCGCCGCTGGTTGAACACATTCGTCAGGGTGTCGTCAGCCGTATTTATACTTCTGGTCTGCGTGGCCCGCTGGCAGAAGAGATCTCTCGCGGTCTGCTGGCTGAACCTGTTCAGGTCCACTCTCACGGTGGTCGTGTACATCTGGTACAAAGCGGCGAGCTCAACATTGATGTCGCCTTCCTCGGCGTGCCGTCCTGTGACCCGTTTGGTAACGCCAACGGTTATACCGGTAAAGCGTGCTGCGGCTCACTGGGCTATGCCCGCGTAGACGCCGAAAACGCAAAACAGGTTGTCCTGCTGACCGAACAGCTGCTGACCTACCCGCATAATCCAGCCAGCATTACCCAGGATCAGGTGGATCTGATCGTGCAGATCGATCAGGTCGGTGATGCGGACAAAATTGGTGCTGATGCCACTCGCATGACCACCAACCCGCGCGAATTGCTGATCGCCCGCAGCGCAGCAGAGGTTATTGCTAACTCCGGCTACTTCAATGAAGGCTTCTCACTGCAGACAGGCACCGGCGGCGCGTCTCTGGCCGTTACCCGTTTCCTGGAAGACAAAATGCGCAGCCGCGACATCCGTGCTGACTTTGCGCTGGGCGGTATCACTGCCACCATCGTTGACCTGCATGAGAAAGGTTTAATCCGCAAACTGCTGGATGTACAGAGCTTCGACCGTAATGCGGCTGAGTCCCTGGCCCGCAATCCAAATCACATTGAAATCAGTGCTAACCAGTATGCCAACTGGGGCTCAAAAGGCGCATCCGTTGACCGTCTGGATGTGGTGGTACTGAGCGCATTAGAAGTAGACACCAACTTCAATGTGAACGTACTGACCGGTTCTGACGGCGTACTGCGCGGCGCATCCGGTGGTCACTGCGATACGGCTGTGGCCGCAGCGCTTTCCATCATCGTCGCACCGCTGGTTCGCGGACGCATCCCGACGCTGGTTGATAACGTCCTGACCTGCGTAACCCCTGGTTCCAGCGTTGACATTCTGGTCACTGACCACGGTATCGCCGTCAACCCTGCACGTCCGGAACTGGCAGAACGTCTGCAAGAAGCCGGTATGAAAGTGGTGTCCATTGAATGGCTACGCGAACGCGCTCAGCAGCTCACCGGTCAGCCACGCGCTATCGAATTCACTGACCGCGTGATTGCCGTTGTGCGTTATCGCGACGGTTCAGTGATTGACGTTGTGCATCAGGTGAAGGAATAAGCCATGCACCTGCTCCCTGAACACGCCACCTGCCACGCGGTTTCCATTCCCGAGCTGCTCGCCAGCCGTGATGAGAGACAAGCGAGGCAACATGCCTGGCTCACGCGTCACCACGCGCCATTGGTCTCTTTTACCGTGGTAGCGCCAGGTCCGATCAAAGACAGCGAATTAACCCGTCGCATCTTTAATCACGGCGTCATCGCCCTGCTTGCGCTGGCGAAACAATCATCCTGGATTGTCAGGGAGCAAACTGCGCTGGTCTCCGCCAGCGGTCCGGAAGGTCTGTTGTCCATCGAGGCACCAGCCAACGACCTCAAGCTCGCCACTATCGGGCTTGAGCATTCACATCCGCTGGGACGGTTATGGGACATCGATGTCCTGACCCCTGAAGGAGAAATCCTGTCCCGCCGTCATTTCGCGCTTCCTGCCCGCCGCTGTCTGTTGTGCGAGCAAAGCGCTGCCGAATGTGCGCGGGGTAAAACCCACGCGCTTTCCGACTTACTCATTCAAATGGAGGCACTGCTGCATGATGCCGATTCCCGCAACATCGACGAATAACGCAGTCCTTCCACTGGATCTGCCCGACGCCTACGCAACACTTGCCTGGCGCGCCATGCTGACTGAAGTCAACTTATCGCCCAAGCCAGGTCTGGTGGATCGCATTAATAATGGTGCGCATAAAGATATGGCGCTGGAAGATTTTCATCGCAGCGCCGAAGCGATTCAGGCCTGGCTGCCACGTTTTATTGAATATGGGGCGTTTAGCGCACAGCTGTCGCCTGAGGATGTATTGAAAGGACTGCGTCCGCTGGGTATGGCCTGCGAAGCTGATATGTTTCGCGCCACCGCTGGGGTAAATACCCACAAAGGCAGCATCTTTTCTCTGGGACTGCTGTGTGCCGCCATTGGCCGCCTGCACCAGCTCCAACTGACTGTTACCGCTGAAACCATTTGCTCTACGGCAGCAACATTTTGCCGGGGCCTGACCGAGCGCGAACTGCGCCAGAACAATCAACAACTCACGGCTGGCCAACGTCTTTATCAGCAACTGGGATTAACCGGCGCACGGGGCGAAGCCGAAGCGGGATACCCGCTCGTCATCCAGCATGCCCTGCCGCACTACCGCGCACTGCTGACTCAGGGCCGCGACCCTGAACTGGCGTTACTCGACACTTTATTGCTGCTGATGTCTATCAACGGCGACACCAACGTGGCTTCACGTGGCGGCGCAGAAGGTCTGCGCTGGCTACAGCAGCAGGCCACCGCCCTGATACAGCAAGGGGGGATTCGTACCCCTGCCGATCTCGAATACCTACGCCAGTTCGACCAACAGTGCATTGAACGCAACCTCAGTCCCGGAGGCTGCGCCGATCTGCTGATCGTCACCTGGTTCTTAGCTCAGATTTCACAAGTTCATCATTATCACAATTAAAGATCCTTTCCGGAGAATCACACATGTCTTTAGCAAAAGATAAAATATGGAAGTTACTGGCCCCATTGGTCGTAATGGGCGTCATGTTTCTTATCCCCGTCCCTGATGGAATGCCTCCACAGGCCTGGCACTACTTTGCCGTGTTTGTGGCGATGATCGTCGGTATGATCCTGGAGCCAATTCCGGCAACAGCGATCAGCTTTATCGCCGTAACGATCTGCGTTATCGGCAGCAACTATCTGCTGTTTGATGCTTCAGAACTGGCCGACCCGGCATTTAAAGCGGGTAAGCAAGCGCTGAAATGGGGTCTGGCGGGCTTCTCCAGCACCACCGTGTGGTTGGTGTTTGGTGCGTTTATTTTCGCGCTGGGTTATGAGGTCACCGGTCTGGGTCGTCGTATCGCGCTGTTCCTGGTGAAATTCATGGGGAAACGTACCCTGACGCTGGGCTATGCGATTGTTATCATCGACATTCTGCTGGCGCCGTTTACACCGTCCAACACCGCGCGTACCGGTGGTACTGTATTCCCGGTTATCAAAAACCTGCCGCCGCTGTTTAAATCCTTCCCTAACGATCCTTCCGCGCGCCGTATCGGCGGATATCTGATGTGGATGATGGTTATCAGTACCAGCCTGAGCTCCTCTATGTTCGTGACCGGCGCTGCGCCAAACGTACTGGGTCTGGAGTTCGTTAACAAAATCGCCGGGATTCAAATCAGCTGGTTGCAGTGGTTCCTCAGCTTCCTGCCGGTCGGTATTATTTTGCTGATCGTTGCTCCGTGGTTGTCATACGTTTTGTACAAACCAGAAGTCACTCACAGTGCTGAAGTTGCCGCATGGGCCGGTGATGAACTGAAAACCATGGGTAAACTGACCCGTAAAGAGATGACGCTGATCGGTCTGGTTTTACTGAGCCTGGGTCTGTGGGTTTTCGGTGGTAAGCTGATTGACGCTACCGCAGTGGGCCTGCTGGCAGTCTCCCTGATGCTGGCGCTGCACGTGGTACCGTGGAAAGATATTACCCGCTATAACAGCGCATGGAACACCCTGGTCAACCTTGCCACTCTGGTAGTAATGGCCAACGGTTTAACCCGTTCAGGCTTTATCGACTGGTTCGCCAACACCATGAGCACGCACCTGGAAGGCTTCTCGCCTAACGCAACAGTAATCGTTCTGGTGCTGGTGTTCTACTTTGCTCACTACCTGTTTGCCAGCCTTTCTGCGCACACCGCCACCATGCTGCCGGTTATTCTGGCGGTAGGTAAAGGTATCCCGGGCGTGCCGATGGAACACCTGTGTATCCTGCTGGTGTTGTCCATCGGTATCATGGGCTGTCTGACTCCGTATGCAACAGGCCCTGGCGTTATCATCTATGGCTGTGGTTATGTGAAGTCCAAAGACTACTGGCGTCTGGGTGCTATCTTCGGCGTTATCTACATCTCTATGCTTCTGCTGGTCGGCTGGCCGATTCTGGCAATGTGGAGCTAATCATTTCGGTTCACGCCTGATGAAAATGATGCCAGTCAGCTAAACCTGACTGGCATTTTTTATGATTAAATAGATGATATTCAGAATTTATATAAGTATCCGAAATCATCATGACATCAACATGGCGTTATTCTTCGTTACTGGCAGCACTCCTGCTGCCGGTTTCTGCAGCTCAGGCCGATGAACTTCAGGCAAAACAGTACGCTGATTTTGACAGCTACGTGCTGGCCCTCTCCTGGCAAACCGGATTTTGTCAGAGCCAGCATGAGCGTAATCGTCAGGAGCCTGACGAATGTCGTTTACAAAAAGAGAGCGCAGACAAAGCGGATTTCCTGACCGTTCACGGTTTATGGCCCAGCCTGCCTAAATCCATTGCCGCCCGTGGAGTCGACAACCGCCGCTGGATGCGTTTTGGCTGCGCGACTCGCCCTATTCCCAACCTGCCTGAAGCACGTGCCAGCCGTAAATGCGCGGCCCCCGAAACCGGACTGTCGCTGGAAAGCGCAGCAAAACTCAGCGCCGTAATGCCCGGCGCTGGAGGGAGATCCTGTCTGGAACGTTACGAGTATGCCAAACATGGCGCGTGTTTCGGTTTTGATCCCGACGCGTACTTTGGCACGATGGTACGGCTGAATAATGAGGTTAAGAACAGCGAGGTGGGCAAATTCCTGGCGGAAAACTACGGCAAAACCGTCAGCCGTAACGCATTTGACGCCGCAGTTGCCAAAAGCTGGGGCAAAGAGAACGTCAAAGCTGTGAAGCTAAGCTGCCACGGCAATCCGGCGTATCTCACTGAGATCCAGTTATCCCTGAAAGCCGACAACATCAACCAGACGTTATCTGCACAGTCATTCTTACCGCAACCACATCCAGGTAGCTGCGGTAAACAGTTTATTATCGACAAAGTGGGATATTGAAACTTGCGACCGACGCTGCAAGCCGGCGTCGGTCCGTAAGCTTAGCTTTTTGCTCGGGCGTCCGGGCGAACTAAATCAAAACGGTGTGTTTCACTGATCGAATAATATGCCGTTGGCCCACCTGCGCGCAGTACCGGCTTCGCTTTCGCCGTCTGATAGATGCCCTCTTCCAGCAGCGTTTCATCGATGTGGATGCCCACCACTTCCCCCAATACCAGCCAGGTATCAACCGGTGAGCCATCTGCGGTAGTCAGTTGCAGGCTTTGCGATAAGCGACACTCAAAATTGACCGGGCTTTGCGCCACGCGCGGCACGTTGACTATCCGGCTATCTGCCTTGCTAAGCCCGGCGGCAAAGAACTCATCCTCGCCGTGCGGCAGACTGGCCGACGTTTCGTTCATCGCACTGGCCAACTCAAGGGTGGTCAGGTTCCAGACAAACTCACCTGTTTCGATAATATTCTGCACACTGTCTTTCCAGCCGCTGCTGGCAAAACCGATAATCGGTGGATGATAGTTAAAGCAGTTAAAGAAACTGTACGGCGCCAGATTATGCCGACCGTTACTGTCACTCGACGCAATCCATCCAATAGGGCGTGGCCCAATAATGGCATTGAGCGGGTCATGCGGTAAGCCGTGTCCCTGTGACGGTTGATAGAAATACATAGCGTTCCCTGTTGAAGTTAACGTCAGCGCAGCACAAATTATGCTTCGCTCATCCCCCTGGAAAAAGAAGATCAGCGTAGAACAATCTGCCAACGATTACGACTGAATAAAGTTGAGCAGGTCACCGTTGATCTGTTGTTTATGGGTGGTGCAAATACCATGCGAGCCGCCGACATATACCTTCAACTGCGAATCAGGCAGTATTTCCGCCGCGACCTTTCCGCAGGTTTCAAACGGGACAATCTGATCGTCATCACCGTGGATCACCAGCGTCGGGATAGTCATCTTTTTGAGGTCCTCACGCAGATCTGTTTCCGAAAACGCGTGGATACAGTCGTACAACGCTTTGATGGAGCCTTGTAAACCCTGTTCAACAAAACTTTCCCTGACGGCTTTCGACTCTTTTGCGCCAGGACGGTTGTAGCCATAGAATGCAGCGGTCAATTCATAGAAAAAGGCGGCGCGATCGTTCACAACCCCTTCACGAATGCCATCGAATACCTCTTTCGGCACGCCATTTGGATTAAAGTCGGTCTTGATCATAATGGGCGTCACCGCGCCAATTAACACCGCTTTTGCCACCCTCTGCGTCCCATGGCGGCCAATATAACGAGCAACTTCGCCACCGCCGGTAGAGTGCCCGACATGCACAGCATCTTTGAGATTGAGATACGCGGTAAGTTCGGCCAAATCGTCAGCATACTGATCCATATTGTGGCCATCCCAGGGCTGGGCCGAACGCCCGTGCCCTCGTCTGTCATGGGCTATCACACGAAATCCTTTCGACCCGAGAAACAGCATCTGATCTTCAAATGCATCTGCGGTTAGCGGCCAACCATGGCTGAACACAATGGGCTGGCCGCTTCCCCAGTCTTTGAAATGCAAATAGCTGCCATCTTTTAAGGTAAGTTTGTCGTACTGGCTCATGAGATCTCCTGTCGAGGAACACTGAGTTGTCGTGACGCGCCCGCAGCGAGCGCTTAAAAAGCATAATGCAAATTTGAGAACGATCACGTTTTTCGGCTAAAATCACACCATACGCGTAATGCTTGTCAGTTAACGAACTAAAGGTAATGAACCTGTTGCCTCTGGTGTATTGTTCCGTTCACCTTATGTTTTTCACTTCTCTGAAACCATACTGCCTGTGAACGTGTTAAGGGTACTATCGCTGTACCCTTAACAATCCCGGCTCCCGGCTGAAAATCGATGAGGCGTTGACGGCTGACCGGGTCTGTCCGCAGGGATGCGGACAGAGGGGACGGCCTGCATGGACGTAGGCTCGGCCCCGACCCGACAGGCAGACGGCATAAGACGAATACATCGCGTAGCGACGATTTTCCCGCCGGGAGCCTGGGTTGCAAGGGAGGCGGCGGCGAGCCTCCCTTGCCCGTTCACGGGGGCTGTGCCGCAGAAAAGTGATGCCGCTGAAGTGAACGGAACCCTGAGCCGGAAGCACATGTTCCCTATAATGCTTAACTGGCTGACATTACACCATACGCGACAATATTGATGATTTGCCTGAATGTGAACTAAATCACTTCAAACATGGGGTAAGTCTCAGTATCATCATAAAAGCTAAACCCTTGCCGCCTGACGGTGAGGGTTTTCTTTTGGGATTATTTACCTGCGCATCCGCAGTATCGACGACATGGAGTAATAAATGTCCAGACCAACTATTATCATTAACGACCTCGATGCGGAACGCATTGACCGCCTGTTGGAGCAACCTGCGTTTGCTGGTTTACCGATAGCGGACGCATTAAACGCTGAACTGGATCGCGCCCAAATGTGTTCCCCGGAAACCATGCCGCACGACGTGGTGACCATGAACAGCCGCGTGAAATTCCGCAATCTGAGCGATGGCGAAGTGCGTGTACGTACCCTGGTATATCCGGCCAATATGACTGACAGCAGTACACAGCTTTCGGTAATGGCGCCAGTCGGTGCAGCGCTTCTGGGCCTGCGCGTTGGCGATACGATCCATTGGGAATTACCGGGCGGTACATCGACCCACCTCGAAGTCATCGAGCTTGAGTACCAGCCTGAAGCTGCAGGCGACTACCTGCGCTAACTCTGTCTTATCAAAGCGACTCGCTTTATCTTACAGGGGATGCATCCGCATCCTCTTTCCGCTTCAACCCCTGCTTTCTTTCACTTACTACACTTCCTTTTCTCCTGTTCGCAAAACATAAATCTGTGTCGTGACTGACAGAATCATTTTTAATACTATGCTGTTATGTGTTCATGTAATGACAAGGAGAATGTTTATGTACAACACAATCATAATGCCTGTTGATGTATTCGAAATGGAACTGAGCGACAAGGCTGTTCGCCATGCAGAATTTCTGGCACAAGATAAAGGGGTGATCCATCTGCTGCATGTGCTCCCGGGTTCTGCCAGTCTGAGTCTGCACCGTTTTGCCGCTGACGTTCGTCGTTTTGAAGAGCATCTGCAACACGAAGCGGAAACCCGTCTGCAAACGATGGTCGGTCACTTCAGTATCGATCCTTCCCGCATTAAGCAGCACGTTCGCTTTGGTAGCGTGCGTGATGTGGTAAACGAATTGGGTGAAGAGTTGAATGCAGATGTGGTGGTCATCGGATCGCGTAACCCATCAATCAGCACCCATCTGCTCGGATCTAACGCCTCCAGCGTTGTCCGCCACGCTACCTTACCGGTGCTGGTAGTTCGCTAATAAAAAAAGAGGCTACCTTCCGGTAGCCTCTTTCTCCTACAAACCGATAATATCCCATTTGTAGGCCCGATATGCTTGTGCTATCGGGCATTTCGCTTCTTTTGCAGGTGAGTCTTACTTTCTTATACGGTTGTGGTGCGAATCAGATAATCAAACGAGCTCAATGATGCTTTGGCACCTTCGCCAGTCGCAATGATAATCTGCTTATACGGTACGGTGGTGCAGTCTCCGGCCGCGAAAACGCCCTTCACGCTGGTCTCGCACTTGGCATCAATGATGATTTCACCCATGCGGTTACGCTCAACGGCGCCTTCCAGCCAGTTGGTATTTGGCAACAGGCCAATCTGCACAAAGATACCCGCCAGTTCCACATTGTGGATATCACCGCTGACGCGGTCACGATACTCCAGACCGGTGACTTTACTGCCGTCGCCTTTCACTTCTGTGGTTTGCGCATTCAGAATAATGTCGACGTTTTTCAGACTGCGGACTTTATTCTGCAGAACCTGATCGGCTTTCATTTCCGGGGCAAATTCCAGCAACGTCACGTGCTCGACGATACCCGCCAGATCGATAGCCGCTTCAACACCCGAGTTACCGCCACCTATCACCGCGACACGCTTGCCTTTAAACAGCGGGCCATCACAGTGCGGACAGTAGGTTACGCCCTTGGTGCGATACTGATCTTCACCCGGAACATTCATGTTGCGCCATTTTGCACCGGTAGCAATGATGATGCTGCGTGCTTTCAACACCGCGCCGGAAGCCGTTTCAATCTGATGCAAACCACCTTCCTGAGCTGCCGGAACCAGTTTGCTCGCACTCTGGCTATCAATAACATCAACATCGTAATCATCAACATGTGCTTTCAGTGCGCCAGCCAGTTTCTGGCCTTCGGTTTTCGGTACAGAGATGTAGTTTTCGATATCAACGGTATCAAGAACCTGACCGCCAAAGCGTTCGCCCATCAGACCGGTGCGAATACCTTTACGTGCAGAGTACACCGCAGCCGCTGCCCCGGCAGGACCCGAACCGACGATCAGCACATCGTAAGCATCACGCTTATTCAACTCTTCCGCTGCGCGCTTTTCTGCACCGGTATCCACTTTCGCTACGATTTCAGTCAGCGTCATACGACCCTGGCCGAACTCTTTGCCGTTCATATAGACCGCCGGTACGCCCATGACGTTACGATCGGTAATTTCGTTCTGGAATGTACCGCCATCAATCGCCGTATGCTTGATGCGTGGGTTAAGTACAGACATCAGGTTGAGCGCTTGCACCACATCCGGGCAGTTATGGCAGGACAGTGAATAATAGGTTTCAAACTCAAAGTCCCCGTCGAGGTCGCGGATCTGCTCCAGCAGTGACTGTGCCTCTTTTGACGGATGACCACCGGTCCACAACAGCGCCAGAACCAGAGAGGTAAACTCATGCCCCAGCGGAGAACCGGCAAAGCGCGGCCCCTGGTGAGAACCAGGATTGGTAATCAGGAACGATGGCTTACGTACCGCCAGAGTATTGTCTTCTTTAAAGGTGACTTTTCCTGACAGTTCAGCAATTTCAGTCAGCAGTTCCTTGATTTCTGCCGATTTAGCGCTGTCATCCAGCGTAGCAATCAGCTCAACAGGTTTGGTCAGTTTCTCAAGATAAGCCTTGAGCTGGGTTTTCATATTTGTGTCGAGCATTATTCTTCCCTCTCTGAAAACATCATCATGCAAGCCGAATTCGCGGGGCCGCATCAATGCAACTTGCGTCATGGTGCTGGAATGAAATGGGCGCGTCTGCGCCCATTGATTGCCGGGTGGCACTTCGTTTACCCGGCCTACGGTTTCGTAGGCCTATGCAAGCGCAGCGCCGCAAGGCAAAACAGACTTAGATCTTGCCGACCAGATCTAAAGATGGCGCTAAGGTCGCTTCGCCTTCTTTCCACTTAGCCGGGCAAACTTCACCTGGGTGGGAAGCGACATACTGTGCAGCTTTAATTTTGCGCAGCAGGTCAGACGCATCACGGCCGATACCTTCAGCGGTAACTTCGATTGCCTGGATGATACCCTGCGGGTCAACAACAAATGTTGCACGGTCAGCCAGACCTTCATCTTCACGCATGTTGTCGAAGTTACGGGTCAGGGCGCCAGTCGGGTCGCCGATCATCGCATATTTGATTTTCGCGATGGTTTCAGAGCTGCTGTGCCATGCTTTGTGAGTAAAATGAGTGTCAGTAGAAACAGAGTAAACGTCCACACCCAGTTTCTGCAGTTCTTCGTAATGGTCAGCAACGTCGCCCAGCTCGGTCGGACATACGAACGTAAAATCAGCCGGGTAGAAGAAGAAGACACTCCAACGACCTTCGGTATCTTTCTCGGTTACTTCGATGAACTCACCGTTTTTGAACGCCTGGTTTTTGAAAGGTTTAATTTTGGTATTAATCAAAGACATCTGTACTTCCTCCGTGTTTTCGTTGAGGGATAAGTTAACGAAAATCATTGATAAGGGCTAATGCGTTTCCTTTATCAAATCAATAAGCGTTAACTAACAACCGACTCAACCGCATGGTGTAAACCCTATTCTAAAAGTAAAAAAGGCTCCCTTTGCAGGGAGCCTCATTACCCGAGTTACCCGCAAGTAACTTCAGTGCCAGCAGAACTGGCTATGTGTTGCGCTCTACATTACCTTAACCAAGGTCGTAACAGCGATTGGGATTACATCACCCAACTACCGAAAGGGCAATCGACAGACTGTCGATCTTACCTATGGCTGCGATAGGTTTTGCAACTTAACTCCCTTTCCTTCTAATTTTATAAGGAAAATCAATGTTTAAACGTACATTACTCTTAGCTCTGCTCCCTGCAGTCGTCCACGCTGAAGAGCTTCCTGCCCCCGTGAAAGCGATTGAGAAACAGGGCATTACGATTCTGAAGTCGTTCGACGCCCCGGGAGGCATGAAAGGTTATCTGGGCAAATATCAGGACATGGGGGTCACTATCTATGTGACGCCTGATGGAAAACAGGCGATCTCCGGCTATATGTATAACGAGAAAGGTGAAAACCTGAGTAATGCGCTGATAGAAAAAGAGATCTATGCCCCTGCCGGGCGCAAGATGTGGCAACGCATGGAAAAAGCGTCGTGGATTCTGGATGGCAAAAAAGACGCGCCAGTTATTGTGTATGTGTTTGCCGATCCCTTCTGTCCCTATTGTAAACAGTTCTGGCAGCAGGCGCGCCCGTGGGTGGACGCCGGTAAAGTCCAACTGCGCACGTTGCTGGTTGGCGTAATAAAACCCGAAAGCCCGGCAACCGCTGCGGCCATTCTGGCAAGCAAGGACCCCGCTAAAACCTGGCACGACTATGAAGCCTCCGGCGGCAAAATGACGCTGGCACTGCCAGCAAACCCGCCTGCCGAGCAAATGAAGACGCTGAATATCAACCAAAAACTAATGGACGATTTAGGCGCCAATGTCACGCCCGCCATTTATTACATGAGCAAAGATAATACCCTGCAACAGGCAGTAGGTTTGCCCGATAAAGAGAAGCTGGATATTATCATGGGAGCCAAATAAATATACGCAACGAATGATTGATATTATTTTCATATCAATCATTCTTCTTTTCTATATCAATTAACCCGTTAGCACTTTTTACCGAAAAAATAACCCTGCCTGTGCTATTTTAAGTAGTAGTAAACTATTCATTAAGTTTTACATGTATATGAAACGATGATGCATTAAAACTCATACATAACAAAATGAAATATTTCACAACTAAACTAAAACAGGAATTAGCGTATGGCTAACCTTTACGACCTCAAAAAATTCGATCTGAACATGCTGGTTATTTTCGAGTGTATCTATCAGAATCTGAGCATAAGCAAAGCCGCCGAAACGCTGTTTATTACCCCCTCAGCCGTTAGCCAGTCGCTACAAAGGCTTCGCACTCAATTCAATGATCCTTTGTTTATTCGGGCAGGGAAAGGCATTACGCCTACCGTAACGGCGGTCAATCTACACCATCACCTTGAGAACAATCTCAACAGTCTGGAAGAAACAATAAATATCATGCACAGCTCCAGTCTGAAGAAAAAATTCGTCATTTACAGTCCGCAAATTATCAGCAATGCCTACATAAGTGAGTTAATTAAATCTATCAGGGAAGACAAATATGTTGAAATTGAACATCGTGATATTCTGATAACATCGGAAACCGCTGAAGACTTACTCGCCTACCGTAAAGCGGATGTTGTCATCACGACATCACCGATCGTTAACCGCTCAATTATATGCACCCCATTCAGGACAATTGAGACCGTATTGGTCTGTGGCAAAAACCACCCCAGAATAAATGAAAAAACAACGTTAAATGAAATACTGGAAGAACAGTTTTCGTGGTTTCTCTCTGACGATGCTGGTGTAAAAGAGTACCAGTCGGAAACAAATGCTTTTCTCGCCAATCGTAAAACTGGGTTCTCTAGTGATTCACTGATGTCAATTATCAACATTATATCCATTACAGATATCATTGGTTTCATTCCTAAATCAACCTTCGAATTATATTCATCATTATTCAATTTAAAGAAAATCAAAACAGATATTAAGCCACCATCAATGAATCTATTTTTAATGTACAACCGGGCCTCACTTAACAACAAAAACTTTGAGAATTCCATAACAAAAATAAACAAAAAAACCGAAAAAAACGACATATCAAAGAACCATACATACACTAAATAAAAAAATATTTTAAATACATTAAGTGAATATATTTAAAGGTTGCACGCTTCGTAAATTGGCATATCTTATTCAAAGTATACATTAGAGATGTTACTCTTTTATTCTTTCAGTATGGACTTGCTATGTCTGTTTACAAAATCCCTCTGAGTCAGAGCGTGCTGGAAGCCGCTCAGGAACGCATTACCTGGACTTTGGAAACACTGCCTCGCGTGTGCGTTTCACTGTCTGGAGGGAAAGACTCCGGGCTCATGATGCATCTCACCGCCACTCTTGCACGCCAGTTACATAAAAAAATAAGCGTATTGTTTATTGACTGGGAAGCCCAGTTCTCTTGTACTATCGACTATGTTGAAGCGCTACGAGAACACTATTCTGACGTTATAGAACGTTTTTATTGGGTAGCAATACCGCTCACCACCCAAAATTCTCTCTCACAATTTCAACCGGAATGGCAGTGTTGGGAACCCAATACACAATGGGTGCGGCAACCACCAGCAGATGCGATTACCGATCCCAGTTTCTTTCATTTCTACCAACCCGGCATGACCTTTGAACAATTCGTTCGTGAGTTCGCTGACTGGTTTTCAGAAAAACGTCCTGCGGCAATGATGGTGGGCATCCGTGCCGACGAGTCATATAACCGTTTTGTCGCCATTGCCCATTCACGTAAGCAACGTTTTGCCGATGACAAACCGTGGACTACCGCCGCACCGGGAGGACACACCTGGTATATCTATCCGGTGTATGACTGGAAAACAGCCGATATATGGACATGGTTTGCGAAAACAAAAATGCCATGCAACCCCCTGTATAACCTGATGTACCAGGCTGGCGTGCCAACACGATATATGCGCATTTGCGAACCCTTTGGCCCGGAACAACGCCAGGGACTGTGGCTGTATCATGTTATTGAGCCACAGCGATGGGCAGCCATGTGCACCCGGGTTAGCGGCGTTAAAAGCGGCGGAATATACGCCGGCCATGACAACCATTTTTACGGCCACCGGAAAATATTAAAACCTGAGCATTTAAGCTGGCAAGCGTACGCCATGCTGCTATTAGACAGCATGCCGCAACAGACCGCAGAGCACTACCGCAACAAAATCGCCGTCTATTTACAGTGGTACAAGAAAAAAGGGATCGATAATATTCCTCAAACCCAGGAAAACGATATTGGTTCTAAAGATATCCCCTCATGGAGACGGATCTGCAAAGTACTGCTGAATAATGACTACTGGTGTCGGGCACTCTCATTCAGTCCCACAAAAATGAAAAACTATCAGCGTTATAACGAACGTATGAAAACCAAACGCCAGGAATGGGGGATCTTATGCAACGACGACTAACTCAGGAACTCACCGGTTTTCTTTCTGGCCTTTCAGAAGAAGAACGAATTGAAGCAATCAATGAATTCAGGATGGCAATCCATAGCGTCAGCCCTTTCCGTGAAGAACCGGTAGACTGCGTTCTGTGGATCAAAAACAGCGCTATTTCGCCAAATGATTACAACCCAAATAACGTTGCGCCGCCGGAGAAAAAGCTACTGCTGAAATCCATTGAAGCCGATGGCTTCACACAACCGATCGTCGTGGTTCAATCAACCCCGGAAGAATATGAAATCGTCGACGGATTCCATCGACATGAAATCGGCAAAAACAAATCATCACTAAAATCACGCCTGAAAGGTTATCTGCCCGTTGCCTGTCTGCAACGCGGGCGTCATGAGCGCATGGCGGCGACAATCCGCCACAATCGTGCCCGTGGGCGGCATCAAATCCATGCTATGTCGGAAATCGTTCGTGAATTATCACAATTAGGCTGGAGCGAAGAGAAAATCGGTAAAGAACTGGGGATGGATAGCGACGAAGTCTTACGTCTGAAGCAAATCAACGGTCTGCAAGAGTTATTTGCCGACCGTCGATTCTCCAAAGCCTGGACGGTGAAGTAGCGAAATCGCGTCACTACAGCGTAACCAGGCGTTCTGCCGCTGCCAGCAGCGTCGATTCTTGCTTAGCAAAACACAGGCGAATCAGCTTATGTGGGAAAGGATCGGCGCAGAAAACGGACAGTGGTATCGCCGCCACGCCGACCTCTTTAGTCAGCCATTGGCAAAACGCCACATCGTTGAGATCAGAAACAGCACTGTAATCAATCAGTAAAAAGTACGTCCCTTCGCAGGGTAGTATTTCCAGCCGACTGTCACGCAGCGCATTCACCAGCACATCACGTTTTCTCTGATAAAACGCGGGCAGCTCACGGTAGTGCGTCGGATCTTCGCGCAGCATATCCGCCAGCGCCAGTTGTGCCGGCGTGTTGACCGAGAAGGTTAAATACTGATGGACCTTACGTAACTCCGCGCTGATAGCCGGTGGCGCAACACAATACCCCACTTTCCAGCCCGTCATATGATAGGTTTTGCCAAATGATGAAACGGCAACTGCACGCGCCCTTAGTTGCGGATGCGCCAGCACGCTGGCATGCCCATGCGTGGCAAAACAGATATGCTCGTAGACTTCGT
The DNA here is from genome assembly GCF_030332245.1 of Citrobacter sp. Cy070. NCBI lineage: Bacteria > Pseudomonadati > Pseudomonadota > Gammaproteobacteria > Enterobacterales > Enterobacteriaceae > Citrobacter > Citrobacter sp. Cy070. The sequence goes on along the minus strand of NZ_JAOWIG010000091.1, from coordinate 246,902 downwards.
CACTGACAACATAAATCTCATGCCGGTTAATGGCCTGCCATAACGCCTCAAAGTCCGCCTTCTGCCATACCGTAGCCGAGGGGTTATGCGGTGTATTTAGGATCACCAGCCGGGTGCGGTCACTGATTAGCGCAGCAAATTCCTGCCAGTCGACGCGAAAAGACGGCGGTTGCAGCGCGATGCGTTTAACCTCGCCGCCGGATAATTCAATCGCGGGCGCATAGCTGTCGTAGCTCGGGTCAAAACAGATCACCTCATCGCCAGGCCGTACCAGTGCCGTGATCGCGGCGTACAATGCTTCCGTTGCCCCCGCAGTAACGGTCACTTCGCTATTTGCGTCGGGTCTATAGCCGTACAACTGCGCGGTTTTATCCGCAATGGCCTCTCGCAGCGGCTGTACGCCCGTCATCGGCGCATACTGGTTTGCGCCATGCGCGACGTGATACGCCAGACGTTCTTGTAAAAAGAGTGGACCATCAAAATCAGGAAATCCCTGCGAGAGGTTAATGGCCTGGTGCTGCTGCGCCAGCGCGCTCATTTGCGTGAAAATAGTGGTGCCCAGATTAGGCAGTTTGCTTTTCGGAATCAGCGGGTTATTACTCATTATTGTTATCCCAGCGTGTAATGTTGTGGTTGAAGCCACTATAGCACGATGCTAGTATTTGGCAATCAAGACGTTCAGACGTCTATATAAAAATAACCTGCCTGGACAGGACAGCCAAAAGGACAACACAACATGAGTAATACCGAGATTCGCGTCGTCACCGGCCCGGCTAACTATTTTTCCCATCGCGGCAGCCTGTCGAGACTCAACGATTTTTTCACAAAGGATCAACTCTCACGCGCCGTCTGGGTATATGGTGAGCGCGCCATCAATGCAGCCCGGCCTTATCTGCCAGAGGCCTTTCATCTTGCCGAGGCTAAACACCTGCTGTTTACGGGACATTGCAGCGAAACCGATGTTACTCAACTGGCAAAAGAGTCGGGAGAGAATCGCAGCGTGGTGATTGGCGTGGGCGGCGGGACATTGCTCGACACCGCCAAAGCACTGGCGCGCCGCCTTGGTTTACCCTTTGTGACAATCCCAACCATTGCCGCCACCTGTGCTGCCTGGACGCCGCTGTCCGTGTGGTACAACGATGCAGGTCAGGCACTGCATTTCGAAATTTTCGATGATGCCAATTTTTTGGTACTGGTAGAGCCAGAGATCGTGCTTAATGCGCCAGACGCGTATTTGCTGGCTGGTATCGGGGACACGTTGGCGAAATGGTACGAAGCGGTTGTGCTCGCCCCACAGCCTGAAACCTTGCCGCTGACTGTACGTCTTGGCATCAACGGCGCATTGGCGATCCGCGACGTTCTCCTTCAGAGCAGCGAGCAGGCGCTGGCAGATAAGCAGCGTGGTGAACTGACCCGTGCGTTTTGCGACGTGGTGGATGCGATCATTGCTGGCGGTGGTATGGTTGGTGGTCTGGGCGAGCGCTACACCCGCGTGGCGGCGGCGCATTCTGTTCACAATGGCCTGACCGTCCTCCCGCAAACGGAGAAATTTTTACATGGCACCAAAGTAGCGTACGGCATACTGGTGCAGAGCGCGCTGTTGGGACAAGATGATGTGCTGGCGCAGTTAATTACCGCCTATCAGCGCTTCAATTTGCCAACCCGGTTGGCTCAACTGGAAGTGGACATCCAAAACCGCGCCGAAATCGATAAGGTGATTGCGCATACCCTGCGCCCGGTGGAGTCCATTCACGCGTTGCCGGTGAAGCTAACACCGGAAACACTGCGTGCGGCATTTGAGAAGGTAGAGACGTTTACGGTGTGACTATGGTGCAGGTTGCCTGATGGCGGCTTCGCCTTATCAGGCCTACGGCCAATGCAATGTTGTAGGCCGGATAAGCGTTAGCGCCATCCGGCAAAAAATCAACAGCACTTCGCGCCACCTTTGCCCCCATAGCGCGCATCCTGGCGCTCGCGGAAAAATTCTTCGTAGGTCATCGGCGTCTGATCCGGATGCGTGACGCGCATATGCTCAACATAGTTGTCGTAATCCGGCACACCGATCATTAACCGGGCGGTTTGGCCTAAATACTTTCCGGCTTTAGAGAGCGTTTCAAACATAGTGGTTTCCTGTCGTACAAACGCCCTCCCCGTTCAGGAGAGGGCTCATTGGTTAAGAGAATATTAGTGCGCGCCTTTCGCCTGCGCCACGATCTCTTCGACATTCTCAGGCATCGGCTCGTACGGCGTCTCTTTCGACGTTGGTTTGTCCTCTTTCAACGCTGCCAGTGCAGTTTTGATAGAGAACAGACCCAGCACCACCACGACCACCATGAAGAAAATGGTAAGCCCCGCATCCAGGCGGTTGTTAAATACCAGTTGCGTCAGCTGCGACTGGGTGTACTGCGCCGGAATGTTACCGCTGTCGATCATCGCCTGGAATTTGTTGGCGATAGCCAGGAAGCCGATTTTTGCATCCGGGCTAAACGCTTTCTGCCAGCCAGCGGTCAGGGTACAAATCAGCAGCCAGGCGGTTGGCACCAGCGCCACCCATGCGTAGCGTTGACGTTTCATCTTGAATAGCACCACCGCACAGAGCATCAGCGCCATACCGGCCAGCATCTGGTTGGCGATACCAAACAGCGGCCACAGGGTGTTAATACCGCCCAATGGATCCACCACGCCCTGGTGTAAGAAGTAACCCCAGGCCAGTACGCACAGCGCCGTCGCCAACAGGTTCGCTGGCAGCGAATCGGTACGTTTCAGCCCTGGTGACACCACGCCCAGCAGATCCTGCAGCATAAAGCGCGCGGCGCGCGTACCGGCGTCTACTGCCGTCAGAATAAACAGGGCTTCAAACAGAATGGCGAAGTGATACCAGAATGCCACATCCATCATGCCACCCAGCGCACCGTGCAGAATATACGCCATGCCCACCGCCAGCGTCGGCGCGCCGCCTGCGCGGGAGATAATGGATTGTTCGCCGACATCGTTCGCGATCTGATGCAGCGTATCAGGCGTGATAACAAAGCCCCAACTGCTCACGACCTGTGCCGCTGACGCAACCACATCGGTGGTTCCGGCAGGTGCCAGTACCGCCATCGGGCTGTTCATCGCAAAGTAGACGCCCGGATCGATAACACAGGCCGCTACCAGCGCCATAATGGCGACAAAGGATTCCATCAGCATCCCGCCATAGCCGATAAAACAGGCCTGACCTTCATTCGCCAGCATCTTCGGCGTGGTGCCGGAGGCAATCAGCGCGTGGAAACCAGAGACTGCGCCGCAGGCGATGGTAATAAACAGGAACGGGAACAGGTTACCGCTCCAGACCGGGCCGGTACCGTCAACAAACTTGGTCAACGCAGGCATGGTCAGCGTCGGGCGCATGATCAGGATCCCTACCGCCAGACCCACAATGGTGCCGATTTTCAGGAAGGTAGAAAGGTAATCGCGCGGTGCCAGCAGCAGCCAGACCGGCAGCACGGCAGCCACGAAACCGTAGCCCACCAGCATCCAGGTCAGCTGTACACCGGTAAAGTCAAAATAAGGGGCCCAGGTAGGACTCTCCGCCACCCAGCCACCGGAAATAATGGCAAATACCAGGAACACCAGACCGATGACCGACACTTCGCCAATGCGACCCGGGCGCAGATAACGCAGGTAAATCCCCATAAAAATCGCCAGCGGGATAGTGAACGCTACGGTGTAAGTTCCCCACGGGCTGTGGGTTAGCGCTTTCACGACAATCATCGCCAGTACCGCGAGGATAATCACCATGATCATAAAACAGGCCACCAGCGCAATGACGCCTGCCGTTGGGCCCATCTCTTCTTTCACCAGTTCGCCAAGGGAACGACCATCGCGACGGGTAGAAACAAACAGCACCATAAAGTCCTGCACCGCGCCGGCCAGCACTACCCCGGCGAGCAGCCAGATCATCCCTGGCAGATAGCCCATTTGCGCCGCCAGCACCGGTCCAACTAACGGACCCGCTCCGGCAATCGCTGCAAAATGGTGACCAAACAGTACTTTTTTATCGGTGGGAACATAGTCCAGACCGTCGTTATGACGCACGGCTGGCGTCATACGCGTCGGGTCCAGCGCCAGTACATTTTTCGCGATGTACAGGCCATAGAAACGGTAAGCGATAAGGTAGACACAGACCGACGCCACGACTATCCACAACGCGTTGATCTGTTCACCACGGTTTAATGCGATATAGCCGAGGGCAAATGCTCCCATTACGGAGAGCACTGTCCAGACGAGGTACTTCCCTGATTTATTCATAGTTGTTATCCGTTGTCCTATCCAGAGAGATGTTACATTTTGTTTCTATAACATCTTTTCTGGATTTAACAACCTGACAACCATGCAAACCCGAAGTATCACTGAGTATTTACATTGCATTGTTAACTAGATCACTTCATTTACCTGTTAACCCTGCAATTTCATTTTACTTTGCCGGGTGACTTCACCCCATCACCGCCGTGCCTAAACGGCAGGTGCAGCAGCGCCGCCCCTGTTCATCAAAGATGACGATTTCCCAGCTTTGATTCTGTCGCCCAAGATACAACGGCTGGCACACACCGCGCACTTTCCCCTGCGATACTGCGCGGTGATGCGTGGCGTTCAACTCAGTTCCCACCACACACTGCCCGTCTCGAGTCATCAGATAACCAGCCATTGACCCCAACGTTTCCGCCAGAGCCGCCGACGCGCCGCCGTGCAGCAAACCAAACGGCTGATGCGTACGCTCATCCACCGGCATTTCTGCTTCCAGCACATCATCACTCAGTCGGGTATAAACCATGCCCAGATGCGCCACCATGGTGTTCTGACTGGTGGCATTCAGTTCATCCAGCGTTAAATGACGTTTCCAGATCATCGTCATGCCCCCAGCGTGGAGCCGCCGTCCACCACAATATCCTGCAATGTAATGTGGCTGGCCAGATCGGAGGCGAGGAATAAAATCGTGTTGGCGATCTCCTGCGGCCGGGCGATTTTCCCCAACGGAATGCCGAGCTTAAACTGCTCGCCAAACCCTCGAATACGCTGCTGTTCCGCATCATCACTGACCCACAACGTACGCTGCATGTCGGTATCGGTCGAGCCTGGCGAAACCACATTGCAGCGCACGCCGCTGCCCGCCAGTTCAAGTCCCACGGTTAGCGCCAGGCTTTTCAGCGCGGCTTTTGACGCCCCATAAGCACTCATGCCGATACGCGGCGTGTGCGCCGCATCCGATGCGACGGTGACAATTGCCCCGCCCCGCTGGCGACGAAACTGCGCCATCGTCTGCTGAAACAAATTGAATGCTCCGCCCACGTTGACGGCAAAGGTTTGCTGCCAGTCCTCCACGCTCAGCGCGTCGGTTGGTCCCATACGCAGGATCCCTGCGGCGTTCACCAGTATGTCGAGACGCCCGGTATTCGCCAGCAAACGCTCGCATACCTGCGCCACCTGCTGCGCGTTCGCCACGTCCATCACCTCAGTGGCAAAGGGATACTCTGCCAGCGCGAACTCGCGGTCGAAGCCCGTAACCTGTGCCCCGGCATCAACAAACGCCAACGCCGTGGTGTAGCCAATGCCTTTTCCCGCGCCGGTTATCCAGACGGTTTTCCCTGTGAAGTCAAATCCGGCCATCACTTCACCTCGCGGGAGAGCAGCGTCCACCAGGCGTCAATGGTCGGTTTTTTCGCCAGCATCACAAAGTCGATATCGCCATGCACTTTCCGCCAACGGGCCGCCAGCGCCATCATACGTACTGAGTCCAGACCGTAATCGATTAAGTTTTCGTCATCCATTGGCTCTTCAGACTCATCGAGTAGCGGCAGAATCACGCTGCGCAGCGCATCTTTACTGTCCGGAACAGGTGTCGGCAGTAACTCCTGGGTCATCACCACGCGACCGGAACGCCCCGCCACGTATTTCAGTGACATCAGGTGTTCATCACGGCTAAAGTCCGCCAGCGCATCTGCGACCATAAACGGCTTAATATCACGCATGAAGGCATCAGTCGCGGTGGTCATGCAGCCAATATGCGCATACACGCCGGTGATGATCAGCTGGTTACGTCCAGTGTCTCTTAGCATCTGCTCCAGCGGTGAACGATGAAACGCGCTGTAACGCCATTTAACCAGAATGGTATCCGCTTCGTCCGGTGCCAGCGCATCGACGATTTTTTGCTGTTCAGGCGAGCGCGTCAGGCCGGGTCCCCACATATCGTTCAACAACGCACGGTCTTCATCGCTTTGTTCTTTCGGCTGCGCAGTGTAATAGACCGGAATATTATGTGCTTTACAGTACTGACGCAGCGCGGCGATGTTGGCCACTACCTGTTCCATCATCGGGCAGTTCTCGCCCCAAAAGCCGATAAAATAGTCCTGCATGTCGTGGATTAGCAGCGCGGCGCGTTCTGGTTCAAATGCCCAGTCAACTTTATTTGCCGGAACATCAAGCGCCGTTGGCAGCGCATAAGCCTGCAGTTTAGGGATTGCCATTTCTTCTTCTCCTTCAGGCCGGTGAACGTGATGCCAGCCACTGACGTAATTGTTTTTTATCCACTTTGCCTACCGGGGTCAGCGGCAATGACTCAACGCACTCGACACGGTCCGGCAATTTGAATTCCGCCACGCCCTGTTCGCGCAGAAAACGACGCACCTGTACCGCGCGCAGCGGCTCTTTCACCACCAGGCAGGCGCAGCTTTTCTCGCCCATCAGTTCGTCATCCACACTGACCAATGCCGCATGAATCACCGCCGGATGGCGCAGTAACAAGTTTTCGATTTCTTCGGCAGCGATCTTCTCCCCGCCGCGGTTAATCTGATCTTTCTCGCGCCCCTGCACGGTGATGTAACCATCCCGATCGATGGCGATCAGATCACCAGAGCAATAGAATCCGTTAGCATCAAACGCGCTGGCATTGTGTTCAGGGCTATTGAAGTAACCCCGGAAGGTGTACGGGCCACGCGTCATCAGGCGTCCGGTCTCGCCCTGTGGTAAAGGATTACCGTCAGCGTCTGCCACCCAAACCTCATCGTCAGGGCACATCGGACGGCCCTGGGTATTGATGATGCGCTCGGGACTGTCGTCCAGACGGGTGTAGTTCACCAGCCCTTCCGCCATACCGAAGACCTGCTGCAACTGGCAGCCTATTTCCGCCGGAATGCGAGCGGCAAGCGAAGCCGAAAGCCGCGCGCCTCCCACCTGCAACAGTTTCAGCGAAGCCAGTTGTGCGTTACTGCCCCACTCCTGAATTGCCTGCAGCCACAAACTCACCGCTGGCGGTACCAACGCCGTAACGTTTACCTGATGCTGTTCAATCAACGGAAAGCACAACGTCGCGCTCGGGTCTGCCGCCAGCACCACTGTTCCACCCGCGAGGAAAACGCCCAGCGCGCCAGGCGAACTCATGGCGTAGTTATGCGCCGCTGGAATAGCGCACAGATAGCGCGTTTCTCCAGTGAAATGGCAAATCTCGTTGCTGCGGCGCACGCTGTAGTAGTAATCATTGTGGGTACGCGGGATCAGCTTTGGCGTCCCGGTCGTGCCGCCGGAAAGCTGGAAATACGCCACTTCATCGGCAGGCGATGGCGTGGCGGTAAACGCCGTTGCGGGTTGGCTTATAGCCGTTTGCAGATTGTGTTCGCCGTCATCATTGAGCAACTGGACCACGCGCACTGAATTGTGTTCGGCAACAAAGGTATTCAGAAACTCGTCGTCACTGAATAACGCATGCTGGCGATCGGCAATCAGTAACGCCGGTTTAATTTGCGCTGCGTAGGCGTTGAGTTCGTTACGCTGATGGCTAAACAGTGCCAATACGGGAGCCACGCCCAGTTTGAGCAGTGCGAAGAAAGTGATATACAGCTCAGCCACGTTGCCTAACTGCACCAGTGCGGTCTCGCCGGATTTGATCCCCTGACAACGCAGGCTACAGGCAAGATTATCCGTCGCCTGATTTAACTGGCGGTAGCTAAGATGGCGTTCCCCGTCAATCACCGCCGTCTGGTCGCAATCGGCGTGGCGGGTCAGAATGTCGGTCAGCGGCAAATCCTGCCAGTAGCCTTTTTCACGGTAGCGGCGGGCAAACTCTTCCGGCCAACGGGTGAAAGGAATACTCATTATTGCTCCTTAGAGCCTGTCGATAAGGCCTGAATAGCCTGGTAGACCAGGCGCTTAATGCAGTCCAAAAACATTCAACATGGTGGATAGCTTGGCACCTGTTTCACGCCACTCCGCAATCGGTGACGAGGCGGGTACAATGCCGGCTCCGGCGAAAAAACGTACCTGATTACGCAGCAGTTTCGCACAGCGGATCGTCACGACCCATTCGCCGTTGCCCTGCGAATCACACCAGCCAACAATGCCGCCGAAAAGTTCGCGATCGAACGGTTCCAGTTCGGCGATAAGTTTACGTGCGACCTGATGCGGGAAGCCACTTAGCGCCGGTGTTGGATGCAGCAGACAAGCCAGCGTCAGTGCGTTTTCCTGGGCATTGGCTTTACCTTCAAACGGGGTACCGAGATGCCAGAGCGTGGGCGTGGTGACCAGTTGCGGAGACGAAGGAAGTTGCAACTCGCTGCTGCGATCGCGCAGAACCGCTTTCATCGCCTGGGTGACCAGTTCGTGTTCATGGCGATCTTTCTCGGAAGCTAACAGACGGATCCCAGCCTCCCGGTCCAGAACATCGTCCGGTTGGCGACGCGCAGATCCCGCCAGCGGCAGCGAACTGAAATGGTCGCCTTCTTTGCGTAACAGCAATTCCGGGCTGGCGCCGATCAGTACACCGCCATCGTCGATGGGCACATGGAAGTTGTAGCTTGCCGGGTTTTGCGCTACCAGCCGCTCCAGCAGCGCACCACTGTCGATATTGGCGTCGGCGGTCACATCAATCAGGCGAGACAGCACCACTTTGTCGACTTCCGGGGTTGACGTCAGCGCCGCTGCTCTGGCGACCATATCTTCGAAAAAATCCTGCTCAGGAATCGATTTACGCTCAACGACATTCAGCGACTGATGGGCAGTAAAGTAACGTGCTGATTGCTGCTTTGCCGTGCGTGAGAAGCTTTGCCATGATTTAGGAATAAACAGCGACGAGGGCTGGCGGGTGTCAAAGGGAATGGCCCCTACCATAATGGGGTTTGCGATGCCCTGCGATTTGGCCTGCGCAAACAGTGCGTGCATTTTCTGTTGGAAAGGGCTGTCTGGTGAATCACCATCAATTGCCGGTTCCGCATAGCGGGCGAAGCATCCTGACGTCGTAAAACTACGATACGGCGACATAAAGAAAAAACTGTCGGGAGCGAGAGTTGCCATAGTCTGCGTTTTTTCCTCGGCCAGTGACGTGTCCATATCATCCTCCATAAAATGATAAAGGCTTTAATAATGATTATCATTTATATTTTCGGTCGCTAACCTAAAAGCAAAGCGTCAGTATGTCAACTCTTGTGGTAACACAATGTGCGACTTAGGCTTGCATCCCTGACGCGTAACAATGAAAATGAGAAGCATTAACCACATTGATAACAGGAAGCTTATTTGTGAGATTTTCCGCGTTTTACCGCACTGCGCTGTTACTGGTTGGACTCGTTATTTCAGGAATTTCTTTAAGCCATGCCGCTGACTGGCCACGCCAGGTTACCGACAGCCGCGGCACGCACACGCTGGAACATAAGCCACTGCGCATTGTGTCCACCAGCGTCACGCTCACCGGTTCTCTGCTCGCTATTGATGCGCCCATCATTGCCAGCGGTGCCACGACACCGAATAACCGTATTGGTGACGCTCAGGGCTTTTTACGCCAGTGGAGCGACGTCGCCAAAGAACGCAAACTGAGCCGCCTGTATATTGGCGAGCCGAGCGCCGAAGCCGTTGCAGCACAAATGCCGGATCTGATTCTGGTCAGCGCCACCGGGGGAGATTCCGCGCTTGCACTGTACGATCAACTGTCCACCATAGCCCCTACGCTTATCATTAATTACGACGACAAAAGCTGGCAGTCACTGCTGACACAATTAGGTGAAATCACCGGGCAGGAGCAACAGGCAGCGGCGCGTATTGCTGAGTTTGATAAGCAACTGCTCGCGGTAAAGCAACGTATCACCCTGCCGCCACAGCCAGTCAGTGCGCTGGTGTATACCGCAGCCGCACACAGCGCCAACCTGTGGACGCCGGAGTCCGCGCAAGGCAAGCTGATGGAACAGCTCGGTTTCACGCTGGCACCACTACCTGCCGGACTACATACCAGCCAGAGCCAGGGTAAACGTCACGATATTATCCAGCTTGGTGGTGAAAACCTGGCGGCGGGTCTGAATGGCGAAGCGCTGTTCCTGTTTGCAGGCGACAGCAAAGATGCCGATGCGATTTACGCTAATCCACTGCTGGCGCATCTGCCTGCTGTGCAAAACAAACGCGTTTATGCGCTGGGTACGGAAACCTTCCGTCTCGACTACTACAGCGCAACGCTGCTGCTGCAACGTCTGTCGGCTCTGTTTTAATGGTCAGTGCCGGATGCGGCTAACGCCTTATCCGGCCTACAATCCGTAGAGCATAACGCGATCAGACATTCACGGGAACTTGCCGGAATCGGCGCACTTCTCCCAACAACAGCAGCAGTAAAAGACCGACAATCACCAGCCCAAACCCACTGACGCTTGCCGAGGCCGCAGGCGTCATCATCGCCCCCAGCCCCCCTAACAGCGCCGCGCCAATCGCATCGCCGGTGACGTTCTGTGCGGTCCACAAACCGTTAATTCGCCCGAGCATCGCTTCCGGCGTCTGCGTCTGTAACAGGGTGTACTGCAACAAAGAACTGACCGCACTCAGCCAGCCAAACAGCGCCAGACAAACCACACCAAGCTGCCAGACCGGCATCAAGCCAAACAGACCGATAGCCAGGAAAGAGGCCACAGTTGATGCCAGCATAATCAGACCCGGACGCACGCTGTGTGCCAGTTGCCCACTGGTTAAAGCCCCGATGGCCGCGCCCAGGGGAATAGCCGCATACAGTAACCCAATCTGTGCGCTCGACATCTGCCAGTTTATCGCCAGCGCCGGATACAGCACGCGCACGGCGCTCGCCATGGTCAACAGACCGCCAAGCAGCGCAATGCCGCCAATCAGCGGGCTGGCAAGCAGAAAGCGAAATGCTGCCAGCAGCGATTTCAGAGGATGCTCGCGCGGCTGCGGCGGAGGCGGTAATGCGGGAAGGCTCAACAACGGCAGCAAGGTAATAAATGTACCCGCCGCCGCCAGGCCGTAGTTCCAGGCCACGCCACCGGTCGCCAGCAACACCCCACCAAGCATTGGCGAAATCACCGATCCCAGACGCACAGTCAGCATGGTAATCGCCCCGGCCTGCATCAGATTTTCACGCCCGACCAGCGCCGGCGTCGCCGCCAGCAACGCAGTGACACCCAGCGAGGCGAAAAAGCCATCCCATAAACCAAGAACATAGATAGCCAGCAACGACGGTTCGGGCAGCAGCGCGTTCAGACACAGGCCAATAAAACCGATCCCACAGGTTCCGCGAGCCAGCAGGATCACCTTTTTGCGCTCATAGCGATCGGCCAGTACGCCGCCCACCATCAGACCAATAAACATGGCGCTCCCGGTCAGCGTAACCGACAAACCGACCTGCCAGGTCGACTGCGTCATCATCTGGATCTGTACCGGGACCGCAACCCCCAATAGCCCCAGAGAGACAATGGAAATAAAACGGGCGAGGAAGACGGCGCGAAATGCAGGATGGGTCTTTAACAGGCTGAGATTAAGCAGCCAGGATTGTCGATTCATTACAGAGCCTTACCAGGTACTTTTTCAATATCCATTCAATGGCTGCACATGCTAACATATCCAAATAAGATCGATAACGATAATTACTATCATTATCAGGGAAGTTGATATGTCATGCTCTATTTCCGTGACACGCGCCTTCGCCGTGCCCGGACTGTTGTTACTACTTGTTCTCACCACGGCATTAAGTCTGGTTATTGGCGCAAAGTCGCTGCCCACCTCCGTGGTATTTGATGCACTCACCGGCAGTTGTCAAAGCGCCGATTGCACCATCGTGCTGGACGCGCGACTCCCGCGTACGCTGGCAGGGCTCCTCGCAGGTGGTGCACTGGGCCTGGCGGGTGCGCTGATGCAAACGCTCACGCGAAACCCTCTCGCCGATCCCGGTATTCTGGGCGTCAACTCTGGTGCCAGCTTTGCTATTGTGCTGGGGGCCGCACTGTTCGGCTTCTCCTCTGCGCAAGAACAACTGCTGATGGCTTTTGCCGGTGCGCTGGTCGCATCGCTGATCGTGGCATTTACCGGCAGTCAGGGCGGCGGGCAGCTCAGCCCGGTACGTCTGACATTGGCCGGTGTTGCGCTGGGTGCTGTTCTGGAAGGATTATCCACAGGCATCGCCCTGCTCAACCCGGACGTCTACGACCAGTTGCGTTTCTGGCAAGCCGGTTCACTGGATATCCGCAGCCTGCAGACGCTGAAAGTCGTGCTGATCCCGGTCCTGATGGCCGGTGCTGTCGCGCTGTTCCTCAGCCGTGCTCTGAATAGCCTCAGTCTGGGAAGCGACACCGCAACGGCGTTGGGGAGCAAAGTTGCGCGTACCCAGTTTATTGGCCTGTTGGTGATTACCGTACTGTGCGGAAGTGCGACCGCCATCGTCGGCCCTATAGCCTTTATCGGCCTGATGATGCCGCATATGGCACGCTGGCTGGTGGGCGCAGATCATCGCTGGTCGCTGCCCGTCACTCTGCTGGCCACCCCTTCTCTGCTGTTGATTGCCGATATCATCGGTCGTCTGATTGTGCCCGGCGAGCTGCGCGTCTCGGTCGTCAGCGCGTTTATCGGCGCGCCGGTGCTTATCTTTCTGGTACGCCGTAAATCACGCGGGGGTGGCGCATGATGCACCTCTCCCGTCGCCTGATTGTCAGTTGTCTGCTGCTGGTCGTCGGTTGCCTGGCCGTTGGATTGTGGAGCCTGCGTAGCGGTGCCGTTATGCTCGAGACCCCGCAAATTATTGCCGCCCTGTTCGGTGATGCACCGCGTAGCATTACTCTGGTGGTGACCGAGTGGCGATTACCACGCGTGTTGATGGCGCTGCTGATTGGCGCGGCGCTGGGCGTTAGCGGCGCGATATTCCAGTCATTGATGCGTAACCCGCTGGGTAGCCCGGACGTGATGGGCTTCAATACCGGTGCCTGGAGCGGCGTACTGGTGGCAATGGTGCTGTTTGGTCAGCATCTTACCGCCATCGCGCTGGCGGCAATGCTCGGCGGGATCCTGACTTCGCTGGTGGTCTGGGCGCTGGCCTGGCGCAACGGCATCGACACCTTCCGGCTGATCATCATCGGGATCGGCATTCGCGCTATGCTGGTGGCCTTCAACACCTGGCTGCTGCTGAAGGCGTCCTTAGAAACCGCGCTGACCGCCGGGCTGTGGAACGCCGGATCGCTCAACGGTCTGACCTGGGCGAAGACCTGGCCTTCTGCGCCGCTGATTATCGTGATGCTGGGGTGCGCCGCGCTGTTGGTACGCCGCCTGCGTTTACTGGAAATGGGTGATGACAGCGCCTGCGCGCTTGGAGTCAGCGTAGAGCGTTCACGTTTAATGATGATGCTGGTCGCCGTGGTGTTGACCGCTGCGGCCACCGCGCTGGCAGGACCTATCTCGTTTATTGCTCTTGTCGCCCCACACATCGCGCGGCGGATTAGCGGCACGGCACGTTGGGGATTAACGCAGTCGGCGCTGTGCGGCGCCCTGCTACTGCTGATGGCCGATTTATGCGCTCAGCAGCTATTTATGCCTTATCAGCTTCCGGTTGGCGTTGTCACCGTAAGCCTCGGCGGTATTTACCTTATCGTCTTGTTAATTCAGGAGTCCCGCAAAAAATGACCGAATCAGTAGCCCGTTTGCGTGGCGACCAGTTAACGCTGGGTTATGGCAAGTTTACCGTGGCAGAAAACCTTAATGTCTCGATCCCCGATGGTCACTTCACTGCCATTATTGGCCCCAACGGTTGTGGAAAATCCACGCTGCTACGTACATTGAGTCGTCTGATGACGCCCGCGCACGGCAAAGTCTGGCTCGATGGCGAACATATTCAACATTACCCCAGTAAAGAGGTCGCACGCAGAATTGGTCTGCTGGCGCAAAATGCCACCACGCCGGGCGATATTACCGTGCAGGAGCTGGTTGCTCGTGGGCGTTATCCACATCAACCTTTATTTACCCGCTGGCGTAAAGAAGATGAAATCGCGGTAACCCACGCGATGCAGGCCACGGGGATCACGCATCTGGCGGCGCAAAGTGTGGATACCCTCTCCGGCGGTCAACGCCAACGCGCGTGGATAGCGATGGTACTGGCACAAGAAACGTCGATTATGCTGCTCGACGAACCGACCACCTGGCTGGATATCAGCCATCAGATTGATCTGCTGGAGCTGTTGAGTGAGCTAAACCGGGAGAAAGGTTACACGCTGGCCGCCGTTCTGCACGACCTGAATCAGGCGTGTCGCTATGCCACCCATCTGATTGCACTTCGTGATGGAAAGATCGTCGCCGAGGGTGCGCCGAAAGAGATTGTCACGGCAGAGCTCATTGAAAAAATCTATGGGCTGCGGTGTATGATTATCGACGATCCGGTTGCCGGAACGCCGTTAGTGGTTCCGTTAGGACGCACTGCAAACAGGTAAATCGTGCCACCTCCGCAGAGGTGGCGAGTCTATTTATTGGATATCGCTGAGCAAGTCACGCATGACTGGCCCAATCTTCTCGAAAGCCATTGGCGTAATGATATCAACGTGCGCGCAGTCCTGGCGATAAACATCCAGACTGGAAATCCACGGCGACCAACTGCGTTCCGGGCTGACTCCCGGCGGTAACGTGCGTTCAGCAACAAACAGCGTCGCGTGTCCCGCAAAAGGTACGCTATGTGCCGTACTCAGCAGTCGAACCGCATCGGCGTAGTTACCTTCAATGGCGCTAAACAATGCGTCGGATGCATTGCCCTGCTGAGCAGTCAGAAACGCCTCCCGCTCACGATCAATTTCCGCCAACACTTCCGGGTCGAGTCCATTGGCCTCTTTTTCCGACCAATTTTGCGTTTCCGGCGGCCAGGTATCCAGCAGGCCGAGAAACGCGACCGTTTCTCCACGCGCGTGTAATCGGGCAGCAATGCCCTGCGCCAGCGTACCGCCCAACGAGTACCCAATCAGATAATAAGGCCCATGAGGTTGCTGACGAAGTAACGTTGCCAGGTGCTGTTCGCACACCGCATCCAGGTTTTCTGCTGTCTGCATCGGGCCATCCGGTCGCGGTGACTGGATACCCATAATCGACCACTGTGGAGGAAGATAGCGTGACAACACGCTAAACTGCCAGGCGAAACCCGATGCCGGATGGAAGCAGAACAGCACAGGACCATCGCTTTCACGCAGCGGCAGCAGCGTTTCAAATCCCAGCCGTTGCGACTGCTCGTCATCATTGCTATCCAGCAATGCGCTGAGCTGTTCGACGGTCGAGGCCACCATAATCTGCCCAGGCGTTACCTGGCGCGCAAAAATGCGGCTCAACTGCGCGGCCAGCTTCATCGCCAGCAGCGAATGCCCGCCAAGCGCAAAGAAATCCGCTTCAACATCATTGACCTCGCAGCCCAGCAAGGCCGTGAACGCCTGAGCAATCGTAGTTTCAGTCCCTGCTCGCGGCGCCCGCCCTTCCTGACGTGACGTCAGTTGTGGCATTGGTAACGCTTTACGATCCAGCTTGCCGTTGGCGCTGAGCGGGAGCTCCGCCAGTTGCAGCAGCACTGTCGGTACCATATGTGCAGGCAGGGTTGCGCGCAGACTCTCGCGCAATGCCGAAATATCCAGCGGTAAACCCGATTGTGACACCAGATAGCCCACTAACTGGCGCGCATCGCCGCCTGTCGCTACCGCCTGATTGAATACGCAGGCATGGGCAACAGCATGCTCCACATCTGGTAGTTGTTGCATCACCCGATCAATCTCGCCCAGTTCAATACGCTGCCCACGAATTTTTAGCTGGTCATCACTGCGCCCAAGATATTCCACCGCACCATTTTCCAGCCAGCGCGCCACGTCTCCGGTACGATACATACGTTCGCCTGGGCTAAAGGGATCGGCAACAAAACGGCTCGCCGTCAGATCCGGACGCCCCAGATAACCTTGCGCCAGTTGGATCCCTGTCAGGTACAGGTCACCGGCGACACCAATGGGCACTGGACGCATCATGGCATCGAGGATCCGCAAACCGGTGTTCCAGACCGGATAGCCGATGGGTACGCTGTTGCCGGTTACGGCAGCGAGCTCCTCACCCCAGGCTGGATACCAGCTTACATCTACCGCAGCCTCGGTTGGCCCATACAAATTGTGCAGCGGCGCGTGGGTCAGTTGCTCCCATTCGCGGCACAATTCTGCCGGCAGCGCTTCACCGCTACAAAACACCTGTTTCAACGTGGAGCAGCTTTCCCGCGCCGTTTCTGGCGTCAGTGAGCTCACAAATGCCGCCAGCATCGACGGTACAAAGTGCGTTGTCGTCACCCCAAACGTCGCGAAGAACTGTTGCATCGCCAGCGGGTCACGATGTGCCTCTGGTTCAGCCATCACCAGTTTTGCGCCGGCAATGAAAGGCCAGAAAAATTCCCAGACCGAAACATCAAAACTGCATGGCGTTTTTTGCGCCACCACATCGTCGGCCGTCAGCGGATAGTGATTCTGCATCCATAGCAGACGGTTAACGATTGCGGTTTGCCCCACCATCACTCCTTTTGGTCTGCCCGTCGATCCGGAAGTGAAGATGATATAGGCCGTATGATTTGGTCGTGATAAAGCGAATGGTGTGTCATCTTGCTCTGGCAGCGGAGCGGTGTAGCACAGGCTTTCCAGCCCAGGGATACCGCTAAAACGAACCCGTTGTTCATCAGTGGTGATAAGCAACGTAGGTTTGGCGTCTTCCAGCATCATCCGCAGACGATCGTCCGGATATCCGGTATCCAGCGGTAACCAGGCTGCCCCCGCTTCGACGATGCCGTGCAGCGCCAGCGTCAGGAAAACGGAGCGCGGTAAGGCAACCGCCACGCTGTCCCCCGGGCGCACACCGCGTTCGCGCAGCAGTTTTGCCAGTGCCACCACCTGCTGACGCATTTCGCGATAGCTAAACTGATAGCGGGCATCGGCCAGCGCCGGGGCATCCGGTGTTTTATCGGCCTGTTGCGCCACCAGCGCGCTCAGCGTAGTGGACGGGATCTCCACGCTCGTGTCGTTAATCTTCGCCAGCCGCTCATGTTCTGTCGGCAACAACATTTCGGCGTCGCCGCAGCATAGCGATGGATTGTCGGCAAACTGCTCGATAAGCGCGATTAAACGCGAGGCATGCTGCGCCAACGTAGCGGCGTCATATCGCTGCTTATTCGCCAGAATTTCAATGCTCAGCCCACCGTTTTCATCCGGGAACAGCGCCAGCTCCAGATCGTTCACCGGTCCTGTCGCCAGCGTATGGGTGTGCGCCTGTACGCCGGGAATATTCAGCTGATAATCGAATATTTTCACGTTCAGTACCGGGCCAAACAGTGGCTCAGCCCCGGCCGCACGCCCGCTGTCACGGACAATTTGTTCGGCATCATAGCGCTGATGTCGGCGCATTTTCTTCATCTGCCCGGCCAGCCGTTGCGCAAGCGCAGGGAGACTTTCTGCTGCATCAAGTCTCACGCCAAAGGGCAGGACATTTAACACCGGTCCGGTAGCGGTAAGCGCAGCTGATCCCATACGGCGCATAAAGATAAACCCGGCAGCATAGTCCATTCGGCTGCATAAACGACCGAGCCACAATGCAACCAACGCCAGCGCCAGATCCGCACGCTGAACATCTGGCATACGTGACGCAAGCTGGCGGAATGAACCTTCAGGTGCAGTTAACTTCATGCGAATAATATCCGCGCTGGCTGAGCGACCTGGCAGCGGTTTGTTCGACAATGAAGCCGGCGGCGGCAGTTGTTGGCGTTGCTCAGCCCAGAATGCGCTATCACGTTGCCAGGCATCGCTTTGACGATACTGTTGATACTCTTCCACGACCTCGGCAAACGGCGTAAATGGCGAGGCTGGAGTGGATTCACCGCGCAGCCACGCTGTGTAAATTGCAGCAATCTGGCGAGTAATAGCCGGGAAACTAAAGCCATCAACCAGTAAGTGATGATAGCGCTGATACCAGTACCAGCGTTTATCTCCCACCTGAATGAGCAGATGGAAGACCAGCGGCTTGCCACCGTCAGCGCGCAGATCCTGTTGCAGATCCGCCCGCATCAACGCACGTGCCGCCTCGTGCGGACTGGATTCATTGCGTAAATCGAGAATGTCAGGTTCAGCAAAGGTGAGCGTAGGATCAACCCATTGCCAGATTTCACCGTTATCCTCAGTGAACTGCATCCGCAGGGTATCCGCATGCTCCAGACCAGCCACGACTGCCTTTGCCAGCAGTGGTGCATTCAGTTCACCGGTTAATTCGACATAGTGTGCAACGCTCCACGCCGAGGGCAATGTGGAGAGCTTTTCTGCCATCCAGATCCCCGGCTGGGCCGCAACTAAAGGTAAGCGCTGAGTCATTGCGCCTCCTGTACATCGACATAGTTCGCTGGCGTCAGCGTGGTCCAGTTCGCATCCAGCCATTGCTGGCAGACTTCCTGCGACTGCGGTTCGCACACAACCGTCCAGCCAGCAGGAAGTGAGCACTGCTGAGGCCAAAGGCTGAATTGACGTTGTGGGTTTTGCAGAATGTAAAACTGTCCCTGCGGGTTATCGAAGGGGTTACTGAATTCCATACTCAACTCCTGTCGTGGAACATCGTCCGGTTAAAGCGTGTCGGTGAGCGGTTGCCAGAGCGTCATCAGCCCTTGCATTAAGCCGCCGCGCCAGCAAAGCGCATCATGACCACCCTCAACCTGACGCCAGAAAATAGACTGTGGTGCAGAGGGAAATTGGGCGAATAGCGCCTGATTAGCACGAAAAATAATCGGCTCGCGGGTCCCGGCTTCCAGCACAATACGTAGACCCTGAACGCTTACCGTTCCGGCCTTCAGTTGTTCAATAATCACGCCATCCTGATGACTACCGCGATGCGGCCACCAATAAGATCCGGACTGACTGAGTACGCAGCCAAACCGTTCTGGCCAGTTCAGTCCAGCATACAGCGAAGCCAAACCGCCAAAACTTTGCCCGGCAACCACCGTACGCTGCGGGTCATCGGTGAATGGCGTCGTGGTTTTGACCAGCGGCAATAATTCCTGCTGAACTGCCAGCCAAAAATCAGCGTTACACGGCAACTCATGGCTGCGATGCGGCGTATCAATGGCATCAATCAGGAGATATACCGCGGGAGGAAGCTGGCCACGATGAGTGAGTGAGGTCAGCGCCGGCCAGACAGGCAGACTGTGTGCCCAAAATTGTCCGTCCAGCAGAATAGCCAGGGGACGTTCTTGCGGGTTGGCTTCACCGGTGGTGAAAACCCACACCCGGCGCGTATTACCCAACCGATCGCTGTGCCATTGCAGGCATACTGCGGGCAAGTCGGGATTTTCAGGGCGATCCCATCCCGGCTGTACGGGAGCATCTGGCATCTCCAGCGCGGACACCGCATGCCCCCGGCCCCCTTTCCAGCTTTGAGTATTGAGAGGATCCGCAATAGCCTGTGGCAGCAGTTGTCGCCAGCCTTCACGCAGCACAGTCCGGTCGGGCGCTTCGCCCGCCACCAGCGTAGCAAAAATATCGTTCCGTTCTGTTGGAATAAAACAGTAACTGCCGCGCCAGTTAGCGCTCAGGGAAATGCTCCAGCACCAAACATTTGTTCCATCAATGCGTTGCATCGACTGAGGTACGGCATTTTGATGATGATCGGTAACGCCGGTAATGTAGACCCACACGCGGCGAATGGCTGACTCTTTTTCCGTTCCCTGCGGGTCACGCCACCAGAACGTTACCCGATAATTTCCGTTGTCTTCACGCTCCCACTCCGGGCCTTTTTTCGACTGCCACCACGCCTCGCTTCCCATCATTAACGTCGTCACCGCCATAACCCCATGTTTATTGTGAAATTTTATATCTGAGCGTGAAATATATTGATAATATTATTGATAACTATTTGCATTTGCAATAGCGTATTGACGCGCTGTGGGAAGCGCGCACAGTTTTTCACCACTTATAAACCGACCTGGCGCTGCGTACTTTTTCTGGAACGGAGGGGTTTACGCAGATGCGGGCGACATCAGGCCTGGTGCCCAAAACGGCACACGGGTACTCGTGGCTAAAAGAAAGCAGGACATACAATGAACAACAAGATTCATTCACTGGCCTTATTGGTCAATTTAGGGATTTACGGGGTAGCCCTGCCCGCGATGGCAGAAGATAAAACCGATAGCGCCGCCGTCTCTCATGAAGACACCATCGTCGTCACCGCCGCTCAGCAGAACCTGCAGGCTCCAGGCGTTTCGACCATCACCGCAGATGAAATCCGTAAGAACCCTCCGGCTCGCGACGTGTCGGAAATCATCCGTACCATGCCAGGCGTTAACCTGACCGGTAACTCAACCAGCGGTCAACGTGGCAACAACCGTCAGATAGACATTCGCGGCATGGGCCCGGAAAACACCCTGATTCTGATCGACGGCAAGCCGGTCACCAGCCGCAACTCTGTGCGTCAGGGCTGGCGCGGCGAGCGTGATACCCGTGGTGATACCGCCTGGGTGCCGCCGGAAATGATCGAGCGTATTGAAGTGCTGCGCGGCCCAGCCGCGGCACGCTACGGTAACGGTGCTGCGGGTGGCGTGGTGAATATCATCACCAAAAAAGGCAGCAGTGAATGGCACGGCTCCTGGGATACCTATTTCAATGCCCCGGAACACAAAGACGAAGGTTCGACCAAACGCACCAACTTTAGCCTGAACGGCCCAATGGGCGGAGATTTCAGCTTCCGTCTGTACGGTAATCTCGATAAAACCCAGGCCGACGCATGGGACATCAACCAGGGTCATCAGTCAGAACGTACCGGCACATATTCAAATACCTTACCCGCCGGTCGTGAAGGGGTGATCAACAAAGACATCAACGGTATTGTGCGTTGGGATTTTGCCCCACTTCAGTCACTTGAACTGGAAGCGGGTTATAGCCGCCAGGGCAACCTGTACGCGGGTGACACGCAAAATACCAACACTAACCAGTTGGTGAAAGATAACTACGGTAAAGAAACTAACCGTCTGTACCGTCAGAACTACTCGCTGACCTGGAACGGCGGCTGGGATAATGGTGTCACCACCAGCAACTGGGTGCAGTACGAACATACGCGGAACTCTCGCACGCCGGAAGGTCTGGCCGGTGGAACAGAGGGGATCTTCGACCCGACTGCTTCACAAAAATATGTCGATGCCGACCTGAATGACGTCATGCTGCACAGTGAGATCAGCATTCCGTTGGATCTACTGGTCAATCAAAACCTGACGCTGGGTACTGAATGGAACCAGCAGCGCATGAAGGACATGCTGTCTAACTCGCAGACCTTTATGGGCGGTAATATTCCAGGCTACAGCAGCACCGATCGCAGCCCATATTCGAAAGCCGAGATCTTCTCTTTGTTTGCCGAAAACAACATGGAGCTGACCGACAGCACCATGCTGACACCGGGTCTGCGTTTCGACCACCACAGCATTGTGGGCGACAACTGGAGCCCGTCGTTGAACCTGTCTCAAGGTTTGGGCGACGACTTTACGCTGAAAATGGGTATCGCGCGCGCCTATAAAGCACCAAGCCTGTACCAACTCAACCCGAATTACATTCTGTACAGTAAAGGCCAGGGCTGCTATGCCACCGGTTCTGCCAGCGGTATTGGCTGCTACATGATGGGTAACGATGACCTGAAAGCTGAAACCAGCATCAACAAAGAGATTGGTCTCGAGTTCAAACGTGATGGTTGGCTGGCTGGCGTCACCTGGTTCCGCAACGATTACCGTAACAAGATTGAAGCGGGTACGGTACCGTTTGACAGAACCTCTATCAGCAAGAAAAACGCAACAACGGGCAAGACTACAACAACCTACACCGATATCTATCAGTGGGAAAACATTCCTAAAGCGGTGGTAGAAGGCCTGGAAGGAACGTTGAACGTGCCGGTTAGCGAAACCGTTACCTGGACCAACAACATCACCTACATGCTGCAAAGCAAGAATAAAGAGACTGGCGAACGTCTGTCGATTATTCCTGAGTACACGCTGAACTCAACATTGAGCTGGCAGGCGCGTGAAGATCTGTCACTGCAATCCACCTTTACCTGGTACGGCAAACAGCAGCCGAAGAAATACGATTACCAGGGTAAACCGGTAACCGGCAGCTCGGCACAAGAAGTGAGTCCTTACAGCATCGTCGGCCTGAGCGCGACCTGGGACGTGACCAAAAACGTCAGCCTGACCGGCGGCGTGGATAACGTCTTTGACAAACGTCTGTGGCGTGAAGGCAATGCCCAGACCACTGGCGATATCGTTACCGGTAATTATATGGCGGGCGCTGGCGCGTACACCTATAACGAACCGGGTCGTACGTGGTTCATGAGCGTGAATACACACTTCTGATAGCGTTGTTCCCTCTCCTCCCGGTGGGGAGAGGGAAACGATACAAAATCATGCGTACAACACACACATCGTTGCCTTTCGCAGACTATTCGCTGCAGATCATCGAATTTGATCCCAACAGCTTTCACGAGCACGATCTGCTCTGGCTCCCTCACCATGCCCAGCTAACCGCTGGCGCACGTAAACGTAAAGCAGAGCACCTGGCAGGACGTATCGCCGCAATACATGCTTTACGTGAATACGGTATCAAAACGGTGCCCGGCATCGGCGAGCAGCGACAACCGCTGTGGCCACATGGCCTCTTTGGCAGTATCAGTCATAGCGCGACAACGGCACTGGCTGTCGTCTCACGCCACCCCGTCGGACTGGATATTGAGGCTATTTTTTCGCCGCAGGTCGCAGCTGAGCTGGCTGACAGCATTATAGACAACACTGAGAGAAAGGTTTTGCTTCATGCGTCACTCCCCTTTCCACTTGCCTTAACCCTGGCCTTCAGCGCCAAAGAGAGTCTGTATAAGGCATTCTCCACCCAGGCAAGCGGGTTACCTGGTTTCGCCAGCGCAAAAATTACCGCCCTCACGACTCAGCATATAACCCTGCAAATTATGCCATCATTTTCGGCAAACCTCGGCAATCAGGACGTCAACGTGCGTTGGTTTCAGCGTGGTAACAACATCATTACGCTGTGCCCGGCCTCGCCATCAGGATCGTGATCCTTTTCTCCTTTTAAGAAATTAGCTGCGCAAATCGTAGACAGTTCGATTATCTCGATTTATCGTTAACTTGAATAATAAATCATATTTGAATAAATATTCAAAGTGGAGAAAAAGATGAACAAGACCCTGGTTAAATCCGTATTACTGGCCTCGATCCTGACCGCCTCGGGTTCGCTGTATGCTGCTGACAACGGATTGATTGCGATTATTACCCCTTCCCACGACAACCCGTTCTTTAAAGCCGAGGCCGACGGCGCGGTTGCCAAAGCAAAAGCGCTGGGATACACGACGCTGGTTGCCTCTCATGATGATGACGTCAATAAACAAAACCAGCTGATTGAAACCGCCATTGCCCGTAAAGCGAAAGCAATCATTCTCGATAATGCGGGTGCGGATGCCACCGTGGGTCCGCTGGAAAAAGCCAAAGCAGCAGGCGTGCCTGCCTTTCTGATCGATCGCGAAATCAATAAAACCGGCATCGCCGTCGCACAAATCGTGTCGAATAATTATCAAGGCGCACAGCTCGGTGCGGAGACGTTCGCCAAACTGCTGGACGGAAAAGGGAAGTACGTTGAACTACTGGGGCGTCAGTCCGACACCAACGCTCATGTACGCTCGCAGGGATATCACGATGTACTCGACGATTACCCGGACATGAAAATGGTGGCCCAACAAACAGCAAACTGGAGCCAAACCGAAGCCTTTACCCGCATGGAATCCATTCTGCAAACCAACCCGGATATCGTAGGGGTGATCTCAGGGAATGACACTATGGCGCTGGGTGCCGAGGCCGCACTGAAGGCTGCCGGGAAAAATAATGTCATCGTGGTCGGTTTTGATGGTAGCGACTACACCCGCGATTCAATCATCAATAAAAGCAATATTAAAGCGACCGTGCTGCAACCCGGCTGGCAACAGGCACAAATGGCAGTTGAGCAGGCAGATTATTACCTGAAAAACGGCAAAGCCCAGAAAGAGGAAAAACAGCTTATGGATTGCGTGCTGATTGATGAAACCAATGCCAGCAAGCTGAACTCGTTTAATTTGAGCCACTAAACGGAGGCACTATGTCGTTAACACAATGGGGTGCCGCACTGGTTGGGTGCGCCGCCCTGTTGCTGACGGCCTGCACGGTAGTTGACCTCGACGAAAACGGCAAACCCATCATCCCGGCCGATCCACAGGCCAAAGCCAGTTTCGACAACCAAACTCCCGATCAGATCGCGCAACAAACCTGGCAATCCCGTGTTCTGGAGGCGGCACAGCAACATGCTCTGGATGCTTCAGCGCTGACCACTCGCCTGAAGGCCCCCTCACCCGCTCCCGAAAGCGTGTTTGTACGCCTGACCAGCACGATTGATAGCATCGACACCACCAATGGGCGTGAACGCACCATCGTGGTGAAGGTCAATGACATGCCCGTCACAGTCCAGATTGGTCCGGTAATGCGCGGCAATGCTATTCGTGATGCCAGCGGTTTCAAGTTCGAAGATTTTACTAATCAGGTTCAGTTTGCCCAACTTTCACGGGCCTATAACCGCGAAGCGGCAAAACACTTATCCGCCGTAGACACGAGTTGGCAAGGGAAGACTGCGACAGTGCTGTTCGCCGTGACGTTGAATGCTGGAAAAACGGAAAACGCGGCAGCGCTGACGCTTGAACAGGAGACTCATTAATGCGCAATACCTCAGCTGATGGCATCATCCTGCGCACCCATGCTATTTCCATGTTGTTTCCTGGCACGATTGCGCTGGACAGCGTGGATTATCAGGTCTGGCGCGGCAAAGTGAACGTGATTATTGGTGAAAACGGCGCGGGAAAATCCACACTGATGAAGATCCTCGCGGGTGTTCAGCAGCCCAGCAGCGGCGAGATGTCGCTTAATGGAAATCCCGTGCGCTTCGCCAATACCCGGGACGCAGCGGCACACGGAATTGGCATGGTGCATCAGGAACTAAACCTGTTTGAGAACCTCACCGTCGCGGAAAATATTTTCCTCGGTCGGGAAATTCAAACGGGCATGGCTCCCATTGATGAGGCCGAACAGGAAAAACGTACCGCCGAACTGTTAACCCGACTCGATCAGCCAATATCACCACGCGATCTGGTTGGCAATCTCAAAGTGGGACAGCAACAACTGGTCGAAATCGCGAAGGCCCTGGCTGAAGATGCGGATATCCTGATCCTTGACGAACCCACCTCAGCGCTCAGTAAAACTGAAGTCGAGATCCTGTTCCGTGTCATTCGTGAACTGACCCGCCAGGGGGTGTCAATTATCTACATTTCCCATCGTCTCGAAGAATTGATGTCGATTGGCGATGTGATCACCATTTTACGCGATGGTAAATTTCAGGCCGAAGCCAGGGTGAGCGAGATCGATGTGCCATGGATTGTGCGCGAGATGTTGGGCAGCGATCCGGTGAGCAACTTTCTCGAACCTGGCCGCACGTTTGGCGCCCCGGTTCTGGAAGCGGAACATATTACCTGCGTCAATACTGCGGGCAACGCGGTCGTCAATGATGTCACCTTTAACGTTCACGCGGGTGAAATTGTCGGTATCTATGGGCTGATGGGAGCCGGACGAACTGAATTGTTCGAGTGCTTGTTAGGTACTGAGCGCAACTATCTCGGCAAACTGTGGCTCGACAGCAAACCGGTCCCGCAACGCTTAACGACCGCCGATCGCATCCGTATGGGGATGAGTCTGGTGCCAGAGGACCGCAAACGCACAGGGATTTTCCCTATTTCATCCGTTGCCACCAATCTGACCATTGCCAGCCTGTGGCGCCGTTTGCAGCGCGGCTTTGCCATTGCCCGTAAAGATGAAGAGGCGGTAGTCGCCAGCACAATTGGTAATCTGTCGATAAAAGTCTCCTCACCCGATGTGGAAATTCAGGCGCTGAGCGGCGGTAATCAGCAAAAAGTGGTGATTGGTCGCTCTCTGCTCACCAATCCCAAAATTCTATTTCTTGACGAACCGACACGTGGCATCGACGTCGGGGCAAAAGCCGATGTGTTCCGCATGATGGTTCAACTTTCACAGCAGGGGATTGCTGTGGTCTTCTCCACCTCGGATTTAAAAGAAATTATGGCGGTTTCTGACCGCATTCTGGTGATGTCCGGCGGCAAGCTAACGGCCGATATCGCCCGCGATCGTGCCGAAGAGTCGGCGCTGGTAACCGCAAGTGCTCAGGGGTTCTGACATGAAAACACTACAATCTGCTGTCGTCGCGCCTCGCTCCACAGTCGCTTTCTCACGGGAAAATATCCTGCTGTTGATCCTAAAATTACGCACCTTTATTGCACTGTTTTTGATAGTCGGCTTTTTTGCTTTTACCGTACCGGGATTCCTTTCTGGCGGCAGTATGGTCATTATGATCAAGCACATTGCCATTAACGCATTTCTGGCACAGGGGATCACGTTTGTCATTATTACCGCCGGGATTGATCTCTCGATTGGCGCTACGCTGGGGCTGTGCGGCATGATTGCCGGATGGCTTATCACCAAAGGTATTGTATTACCGATGTTCGGCATAGCAATTTTTCCCAGTGTCTGGGTAATTGTACCTGTCGTTCTGTTGATTGGTGGACTGATTGGCGCGACGAATGGCTGGATCATCACCCGGTATAACGTTGCGCCGTTTATTTGTACGCTTGGCACCATGTACGTTTTGCGCGGTGCGGCAATGCTGACCTCCGATGGGCAAACCTTCCCAGGGCTTTCCGGTAATCCTCAGCTCGGTAATACCGGTTTTGATGAGATTGGTGCTGGAACGTTGTTTGGCATTCCGTGGGCCATCTGGATGATGATAGCGCTGGCCCTAGTCATTGCTTACGTCGCCCGTCGCCTGCCTTTTGGTCGCCACGTGTACGCCATCGGGGATAACGAACGCGCTGCTGAGCTGTCAGGAGTAAAAGTAAAACAGGTGAAAATCTGGGTCTATACCCTGTCAGGACTGTGTGCCGCCATTGCCGGTATTGTGGTCTCAGCGCAACTTTCCGCCAGCCATCCGGCGAACGGTACGGCATTTGAGATGAACGCCATTGCCGCCGTTGTACTTGGTGGTACGTCGCTGGCGGGTGGTCGTGGCACCATCTTAGGCACGTTGATTGGCGCTTTCGTTATCGGTTTCCTGGCCGATGGTCTGGTGATGATGGGGGTCAGCGAATTCTGGCAAATGGTGATTAAGGGCATCGTGATTATTGTCGCAGTCATCATCGACCAGATGCAAAATCGCATGCAGCAAAAAGCCGCCGTGGTCGCGCAAAAAGCAGCGATGGAAACGCAGTAGCCCTCAAGGTGCCGTGCTTATCAGGCCTACGTCGCGTATGACAGTAGGCCTGATAAACTACGCTTAACAAAACGCTGATGACTATAGCCAGCCCCTGGGGCTGGTTATAACTGAACTCGCCGCGACATCACCCTTTTACCAGACTACGCGCTGTCGGGTAGTCTGTGATCAGTACGTCAATATAATTTCCCTGCAGTGCGCCGCGAATCGCATTCTGTTTTTCCACTCCGCCCGCCAGCGCAATCACATGGTTGCAGTCGCGGATCTGCGAAAGCTCCATGCCGATGACCGGATCTTCCTCATGGCTAAGTACCGGATTTCCCGCTGCATCGTAATAATGCAGACAAATATCCCCGACCGCGCCGCGTTCGGCCAGCAGCCGCAACATTTCTTCGTTGTAGTAGTTGCCTGAGTTTTTCAGCAGTTGAGAAGGCTCGAGTTCACCAATGCCGACAATGGCCACATCCACTTCGGCAAACTTTTCAACCACAGCAGCAACGTCCGGGCTGTTAACCAACCGCGTACGTTCCTCCACCGAATGTTCAATGCTTTGTGAAGGCAGTAGCCAGGCCGGACAGCCAAGGTGCGCCGCCAACTGCTGGGTAAGAATCGTGGCCTGCACGTTGCCGTTCGGCCCTACGCCCCCCAGCAACTGAATGACGCCCGCTGCACGGATATTTTGCGGGTGCATCTCATCAACCATGCAACGAATGGTGCTACTCCAGGAGGAAATCCCAACCAGGTCCTCGGCACGCAGGCGGGTTTCAACATAGTGTGCCGCCGCGCTGCCAATAGCATGTTTGATTTGCGTACTGCTGGGGTTATCTCCAACATCAACGACAATCGCCTGGCGAATACCAAACTGCTCTTCAATGGCTTTTTCCAGCTCCACAAAGATATTGGTCGGCTGTACGACGGTGATTTTCACCAGCCCTTCTTTCTGGCAACGCGTCAACGCACGGGAGACAAAGGACTGCGACAAATGCAGCAGCGTAGCGATCTCAGACTGTTTTTTATTTTCGGCATAGTAGAGTGTGGCTATCTTAACCAGCAACCGCTGTTCATCCTGCTTTGACATGGCATTCCCCCTGGTAAACTACCTGTTATTTTTATTCATACCTGAATAGATAACAAGCCATCTGCACCTTTCCTGTTAACTCGTTAGTGTGATCCTTTTCTCTTTTCTCCAAAATTTGGTGGCACAAGCCGTAGACAAACTGCCAGACAAGGCATATCTTCAATAATGAATAATAAATCAGTAGTGAATATTTATTCTAACCAATAACGACAGACTGTTTTATCTGCAGATTACGCAGTGAATAGAGAGACAGTTGCACTACTGCACCCGTACGGAATATTTATTCAACTAAGATTAAACATTCAAGAGGTGTCTTATGAATCCGTTTTTGCTCTCAATACCAGAGCTAGAAAAGAAAGCACGTGCCGTGCGTCGCCGCATAATCGTGTTGAATGCTGAAAGCCCGGCTGGCGGGCACACTGGCGCTGACCTGTCGCAGGTTGAACTGCTGACAGCACTCTATTTTCGCATCCTGAACTGCTCTGTGGCGCTTAAAGAGAGCGACGAGCGCGATATCTACATCCAGTCGAAAGGTCATGCCGTGGGGGGGTACTACTGTGTACTGGCAGAAGCGGGGTTTATTCCGGTGGACTGGCTGGCGACCTACCAACACGCCGATTCGCATCTACCAGGCCATCCGGTAAAACATAAAACACCAGGAATCGAACTGAACACAGGGGCTCTTGGTCACGGCCTACCGGTTGCAGTAGGGATTGCGTTGGCAGCTAAACGTAGCAATAGCAAGCGCCGGGTATTTGTCGTCACCGGTGACGGTGAACTGGCCGAAGGCAGTAACTGGGAAGCGGCCCTGGTCGCCGCCCACTATAAACTCGATAACCTCATTATTATCAACGATAAAAATAACCTCCAACTCGCCGGAGCAACCAAAGAGATCATGAACACCGATCCGCTGGATGAAAAATGGCGTGCCTTCGGCATGCAGGTTACAGAGTGCCGTGGGAACGATATGAATGATGTGGTGCGCACGCTGGAAGGATTAACACCCGAAGGCAAACCGCACGTTGTCATTGCACACACCACCAAAGGGGCCGGGATCTCCTTTATTCAGGGCCGCCCGGAATGGCATCACCGTGTGCCAAAAGGAGAAGAAATTGAACTGGCGCTGGAGGAACTGAAAGATGCGTAATAGCGAACACCTCGCCACCGTGATGGTGAACACGTTAATTGCCGCAGTCAAACGCGGGATGGATGTTGTGCCCGTCGTGGCCGACTCAACATCAACAGCTAAAATCGCCCCATTTATGCAGGAATTTCCCGGCCGTCTGGTCAACGTAGGTATTGCCGAACAGACGCTGGTCGGCGCCGCTGCTGGTCTGGCGTTGGGCGGTAAAATCGCCGTCACCTGTAACGCCGCGCCCTTCCTGATTTCACGGGCTAATGAGCAAATTAAAGTCGACATTTGCTACAACAATACCAACGTGAAGTTGATTGGTCTGAACGCGGGGGCCAGCTACGGCCCGCTCGCCAGTACGCACCACAGCATTGATGACATTTCCGTGCTGCGAGGTTTTGGCAATATTGAGATTTACGCCCCATCCTGTCCAGTGGAATGCCGACAAATTATCGACTATGCCTTAAGCCACGTTGGTCCGGTTTATATTCGCCTTGATGGCAAAGCCTTGCCCGAATTGCACGACGAAAACTACCGCTTCGCCCCGGGGAATATCGATATTCTGCGGGAAGGAAAAGATGTTGCGCTGGTCGCGATGGGCTCAACCGTGCATGAAATTGTCGAGGCTGCCACACAGCTGGAACAGGCTGGTATTGATGCCAGCGTAATCAGTGTACCGTCAATTCGCCCCTGTAATACCCAACAGTTGCTGGCGGCATTAGCCCACTGCAAGGCTGTGGTCAGCGTAGAAGAACATAACGTGAATGGTGGCGTGGGTAGTCTGGTGGCTGAAGTGCTGGCAGAAGCAGGCAGTGCGATTCCACTGCGTAGATTAGGCATTGGCGATGGCCAATATGCCATCGCCGCCGATCGTGCGGCAACACGCGCGCGCCACGAAATTGACGCAGCGGGCGTCGTGAAAAACGCCACCGCGCTGTTACAGGCAACACGATAAAACAATAATAACAGAACACTTACTGGAGAAAGCTATGTCCCGAATTCCTCAACAACTGACCATGGCTGTCATCATTGGCAATCGGGGATTTTTCCCGAGCTATCTGGTTGCTGAAGCCCGCGAACAGGCCAGCGCACTCTTTGACCGGCTGGGCATTAAAACCATTATGCTCGACGATATGCAGACCGAGCTCGGTGGGGTTGAAACCCGTCAGGATGCGAAAATTTGTGCTGAATTATTCCGTACACACCGCGATGACATTCACGGTGTGGTGGTACTGTTGCCTAACTTTGGCGACGAAAAAGCGATAGCGGAAACGCTGCGTCTTTCTGGTTTAAATGTGCCGGTGCTGGTACAGGCGCAGGAGGACAATCTTGATAAAATGGGACTGGCCACCCGCCGTGACAGCTTCTGCGGCAAGATCTCCCTGTGCAATAACCTGCGCCAGTACGGTATACCGTTTACGCTGACCACTCAGCATGTCTGCGATCTGTCAGGCGAAGTGTTTGAACAGGATCTGAAACGCTTCGAACAAATCTGCCGGGTTGTTACCAGCATGCGCGGTGTACGCGTCGGCGCAATCGGTGCACGTCCGGCCGGGTTTAATACCGTCCGCTACAGCGAAAAATTACTCGAAAGGCTGGGGATCGCCGTGGAAACACTGGACCTGTCTGAAGTCTTTACCCGCATCAAACGACTGCGCGACGACGATATTCGCGTGGAGGAGAAGCGACGTCTGTTGCTGGATAACGCCGACGCCAGCACCATTCCAACTGACAAACTGGTCACAATGGCAAAACTGTTTGTCGTTATCAGCGAATGGGTTGTTGCCAACGATATTGATACGACAGCCATCCAGTGCTGGACCTCGCTGCAGGAAAATTTGGGTATCAATGTTTGTTCGATCATGAGCGTAATGTCCGGGCAGTTAATGCCCAGCGCCTGCGAAGTGGACGTGATGGGTGCATTGTCAATGTACGCGCTCGCCAGCAGTAATTTAAGCCCTGCATCGATTGCTGACTGGAATAATAATTTCGGCGACGATCGTGACAAATGTGTCCTGTTTCACTGCGGTAACTTCGCATCAGCCAGTCTGGATAACCCGAAGATGGGCACGGCAGATATCATCGGCACCACGGTGGGAAAAGAGAACACCTGTGGTGCGGTACATGGACGCATGAAAAGCGGTGCACTGACCTACTTCCGCCTGAGCACCGACGATTTAACCGGTGAAATCAAAGCCTACGTCGGGGAAGGGCAATCGGTTGACGATCCACTGGATACGGTTGGCTGTCGCGCGGTAATTCAGGTGCCTCATCTGGAGGATCTACTGTCCTGGATCTGTCGCAACGGCTTTGAGCATCACGTGGCCATGAACCATTCTGCCAGTGCCGAGGTGCTGCATGAAGCTTTCACCCGCTATCTCGGGGTGGACACCTTTTTCCATCGCTAATGCTCAGGGAATCAGAGGGGCTGGAGAAAACAATGTCAGCACAAAAAGACATTATTGTTGCGCTCGATGAAGGCACCACCAATGCCAAAGCCGTCGCGCTGGATAGCCAGGGAAATGTGGTCGCGAAATTCTCCCAGGCGTTGGCGATCCACACGCCCCGCGAAGGCTGGGTTGAACAGTCGGGCGATGCGCTGCTGGAAGCATCGCTGGCTGTGGTAGCACAAGCCATTGCTGCCGTTGGCGCACATCGCGTCGCCGCGCTGGCGATCAGCAATCAACGTGAAACGGCGATCGGCTGGTATCGTACCAGCGGACGCCCCATCGGCCCTGCCATCACCTGGCAGTGTTCGCGGACGGCCGATTTTTGTCGTGCATTACGTGAACAGGGCCGAGAGGCACACATAAAATCCGCCACCGGATTACCCGTCGCCCCGCTCTTTTCTGCCTCTAAAATGCGCTGGCTACTGGAGTCTGTTCCCAACGGTATGGCGCTCGCACAGCAAGCCGAAATATGTCTCGGAACCATCGATAGCTGGTTATTGTGGAACCTGACACACGGCCAGTCATTTCGTTGCGACATCTCGAACGCTTCGCGTACGCAATTGCTCAATCTGAACAGTGGCCAATGGGATAGCGAGATGCTGGCGCTGTTTGGTATCCCACGACAGGCACTGCCTGAAATTTGCCCTTCCAGCTACCCTTTTGGCGTCACACAAGGCCTGGCGACGATACCTGATGGCATCCCTATTCTGGCGATGATCGGCGACTCTCATGCCGCGCTGTTTGCTCATGGACTGGGGACCGAAGGCTGTGTCAAAGCCACCTATGGCACCGGATCTTCCGTTATGGCTCCTGTATTCACGACACAGTCTGCGGTGAACGCGTTGGCAACGACCATCGCCTGGCATGATGGTGATACCCTGGTCTACGGTCTGGAGGGCAATATTCCGCATACCGGGGACGCTGTCGCATGGATGGCCGATAGCACAGGTCTTAGCGAATTACCGGACGCGCAATTGCTGCACGAGCTCAATACACTGCCTGCCACGGTTGACTCGACACTGGGCGTCTATTTTGTTCCGGCACTGACCGGACTAGGCGCCCCCTGGTGGGATGAAGATGCCAGAGGATTGATTCACGGTCTTAGCCGCGGAGTAAAGCGCGCACATCTGGTACGTGCAGCACTAGAGTCCATTACCTATCAGATTGCCGATGTTGTATCCGCGATGCGCCAGCACAAAGGCTTTCAACTCAGTGCGTTAATGGTTGACGGTGGACCAACAAAAAATGACTGGCTGATGCAGTATCAGGCTGATTTGCTGGGCTGTCCGGTCATGCGCAGCGATATCCCTGAACTTTCCGCGATAGGTGCAGGACTGCTGGCACGCAAGAACCTGCTGGGTATAGCAACCAGCCAGTTACACGACTACCTGCCCGATCACGTGTCGTTCCAGCCCGATATGGTACGCCATGGAAGACTGCAAAAACGCTGGCATGAATGGCAAAGCGCCGTCGAACGTACCCGCTGGCAAACCCGTTAGTGAATCAGCACCCATAATAAATGCGCCCATGCCATGACTGTACTGACTGCGGGCGCATCGTTAATTTTTCTGAAGCGTACTATTGCTGCCGACATGCCGCCAATGACTGGCGCTGCAGCCCTTTTTCATCAAAGTTATCCGCTGCCAGCCAACGCTGCAAAACAGCGTCACACTGTGACCACTCATCGTCAATCATTGATAACCAGTCGCTGTCGCGATTACGGCCCTTGCGCACCATCTTTTGGCGAAAGCGCCCTTCATGGATAAACCCTAAACGCTCCGCCGCACGTCGGGATGCGATGTTCAGGGAATCACATTTCCACTCCACGCGGCGATAGCCCAGCGCAAACGCCTGGCGCAGCAACAGCCAGACGGTTTCAGTACCCAGCACCGTATTCTTCATTCGTGGCGACCAGGTCACATGGCCTATCTCGACCGAGCCATTTACAAGGTCGATCGCCATAAATGAGACTAACCCCACGGCGCGCCCGGATTGTAAATCAATCACCGCATAGGGAACCAAAGTGGCATCCGTTGATTTACCCGTGACCCAGCGCACGGCCTCCTCTACGCTCGCCGGACGCGTGCTGGCAAGCCAGGTCCAGTCACGTTCGTCAGGTGCCTGCGCGTAGGCGTCAAACAAATCGGCGGCATGGCGGTCAGCATTCAGGGGCTCCAGACGGCAATATTGTCCGATAAGCACACTCCGTGGCAGCGCAGTTGCGCCATTCCAGTCCGGTAGGGCATCACCCACCGTCTGCCCATACAGATTTATCTCTGGCACTGTTCACCCCCTGTTATGCAAGCAAAAACCACGTTATAGCACCCGCCATTTCACCTTCAAAGCGCTGGCCAGGGATTTTTCACGCAGCACAGAAAATCGCCGCCCCTTCTATACTGATTAGAAATCAACGCTCAGGAGAACACGATGTCACTACCCGATTTTCATGTCTCAGACCCCTTTACGTTAGGTATTGAACTGGAAATGCAGGTAATCAATCCTCCGGGCTACGATCTGAGTCAGGACGCGTCCAGGTTGATTGACGCCGTGAAGTCAGAACTCACTGTCGGCGAGGTGAAGCACGATATCACCGAAAGTATGCTGGAAATGGCGACCGGGGTGTGTTGCAATGTTGACCAGGCGGCCGCGCAGTTTTCCACCATACAACACCTTGTTTTGCGCGCAGCCCAAACGCTTCACCTCGAAATCTGCGGTGGTGGTACGCACCCATTTCAGACATGGCAGCGTCAGGAAGTGTGTGATGACGAACGCTATCGGCGGAACCTGGAGAACTTCGGCTACCTTATTCAGCAGGCAACGGTTTTCGGTCAGCATGTTCATATCGGTTGTGCCAACGGTGACGATGCGATTTACCTGCTGCACGGCCTGTCACGATTTGTCCCCCACTTTATTGCGCTCTCTGCGGCCTCCCCCTATATGCAGGCTGCCGATACACGCTTTGCCTGCGCACGGCTGAACATTTTCTCCGGATTTCCCGATAATGGCCCGATGCCGTGGGTAAGCAACTGGCAGGAATTTACCAGGCTCTTTCGCCGACTGGCGTATACCAGCATGATTGACAGCATTAAAGATTTGCACTGGGACATCCGCCCCAGTCCGCATTTTGGCACGGTAGAGGTACGGGTGATGGACACCCCGTTGACCCTTGAGCACGCCCTCAACATAGCCGGGCTAATTCAGGCTACCGCCCACTGGTTACTCACCGAACGGCCATTCAGGCATCAGGAAAATGATTATCTGTTGTACAAGTTCAACCGTTTTCAGGCCTGTCGTTTTGGTATGGAAGGAATTCTCACCGACGTGAATACCGGGGATCACCACTGCCTGGCGGATGACACGATACGCTTACTGAACACTGTCGCTGCGTCGGCTGAAAAAGTGGGGGCAGCGAGTGCCGTTCACACCTTACATCAGCAGGTGAAAAAGGGTCACAATGAGGTACGGCACATGCGTGATTTTGTGGCAAACGGTGGCTCGCTGAGTGGACTGGTGAAAAAACACTGTGAGATCTGGGCGGGGCATTAAGCGCGACGTTTGCGTTAACCAACGAGATCCCGGACAATGGCTTTTTAACTCAAGTTTAACAATGCCATGAAACACCCGCTTGAATCACTGATGACCGCCGCCGGGATACTGCTGTTGGCTCTGCTTTCCTGCCTGCTGCTGCCCGCCCCTTCGCTTGGCCTGGCGTTGGCGCAAAAGTTAGTCACAACCTTTCATTTAATGGATCTTAATCAGTTTTATACTTTGTTGTTTTGTCTGTGGTTCTTGCTTCTCGGGGTGATTGAATATTTTGTACTGCGCTTCATCTGGCGGCGTTGGTTCTCGCTGGCAGAATAGACCCGCGAGAACCCGTATACCGTTAATGTGTGCGGCTGTGATTTTCTTTACGATACGCCCCAGGCGGCTGGCTAAACGTACGGGTAAAAATA
Organism: Citrobacter sp. Cy070; assembly: GCF_030332245.1. Lineage (NCBI taxonomy): Bacteria > Pseudomonadati > Pseudomonadota > Gammaproteobacteria > Enterobacterales > Enterobacteriaceae > Citrobacter > Citrobacter sp. Cy070. Next base: position 210,645 of record NZ_JAOWIG010000091.1, on the reverse strand, counting down.
CGCGTGAAAGTCTGCTGCGAATCGAAGCCATACTTCAAACAGATATCGTAAACTTTTTGGTCGGTATCGCGCAGATCGCGTGCCGCTAATAATAGCTTACGTTCACGAATATAACGCCCGAGGCTCTCGCCTTTGTACTGCAAAAAAAGGCGTTGCAGATGCCATTTTGAATACCCCGCATGGCGCGCAATATCATCAATGCGCAAGGGTTGGTTCAAATTATCATCAATCCATTCAACAATCGTATCAATTACCTGAGCAGAAATCGTCATCATGCTCTCCCCTCTGTTCATTGCGTTGCCTGCTGCCACCAGGCCGTAAACTGTTGGTCCGGTTCGGACAGTGCTACCGGCTCACCCAGCATCGGCGTCAGCAATCGGTAATGTTGGCGGCGACTGGCAAGTGCCAGTCTTTTGTAGGGATCATCCCAGGTGTGTTTTGCCAGAACGAAGCGACCCGCATGTCCGGGTAATACCGCTTTCGCGTGGAGATCGGCCGCAGCCTGGGCGGTTTCTTCCGGCATCATATGAATGAACTTCCAGTCCGGGTCATACTGACCATTTTCCATGATTGCCAAATCGACCTTGCCAAACTGCTCGCCAATCGCTTTAAAATGCGGCCCGTAGCCGGAGTCACCGCTGTAGTAAACGTTCTGTTCCGGCGTTTCAAACATGAAACTGGCCCACAGCGTTTGGTTACGTTTAATCCCCCGGCCAGAAAAATGGCGGGCCGGCAGGACATGGACGATCAGCGAGTCCGTCACTTTGACGGATTGATTCCAGTCACGTTCCTCAATAATCTCGCTGTTCATTCCCCAGTAACGCAGGTGCGATCCCACGCCAAGTGGCGTAATCACGCGCTTAATCTTCGGCATCAGGGCCTTGATGGTGGCGAGATCCAGATGGTCATAATGATCATGCGAGATAATAAGAAGATCGATCTCCGGCATCGTCTGCGCGGTCCACGGATACTCACCAGCAAAAGCTTTATTCAGGAATGAAAACGGTGCGGCATAATTGCTCAACACCGGATCAATAAGAATACGCTGGCCCGCCAACTGTAAATACCACGAGGAATGTCCCAGCCAGACAAGGGTATCCTGCTCTGGCGATAAACTGGCGAGATCGGTCGCAACCAGTGGTAACGGCTGCGCGGGTCGCGCGTTTTCTCGCTTCGCGATCAGAAAATCCCACCAGGCCGCCAGCATACCTTTGTTGCCGGTATAGCCCGGGGTCGGGACCTGATTATGAAACTGTCCATCACGATAGTGTGGCGACTGTTCAACCTGACTCAGTTGTGCTCCTTGCGGCGCCTGACCAAATCCGGCATTGAGGACAAACGGTAAACTTGCTGCTGCGGCAATGAGCATAATAACAACCACACAAACTGTGAGACGCTTCATATCCTGACCTTAAACGCGCCCCCTTTCCGCTGGGTTGCGCGACTGACTCTTGATTATGAGTGAGTAAGCACTCATTATAGAAATCGAAAGTTTGTCGTCAAGATGATTTTCAATCTTTGACATTCGCCGTTGCGGTGCTGCAAAGGCCGTGATTCAATCCTATTTTTTTACAGACTTAGGGGTAAAGTGTAGTGGCTCGTCCGAAGAGTGAAGACAAAAAACAGGCATTACTGGAAGCTGCAACCGCAGCATTTGCACAATCAGGCATTGCGGCCTCTACCGCCGTAATTGCCCGCAATGCAGGTGTCGCAGAGGGAACATTGTTTCGCTATTTCGCAACAAAAGATGATCTGATCAACGAGCTTTACCTCCATTTAAAGCAAGACCTCTGCCAGTCAATGATGGCAAATCTGGATCGCTCAGTGACCGATGCCAAAACCATGACTCACTACATCTGGAACAGCTACATCAGTTGGGGTCTGGACCATACTTGTGGACATCGCACTATCCGCCAACTGGCCGTCAGCGAAAAGATCAGCAAAGAAACCGAACAGCAGGCTGATGATATGTTCCCGGAACTGCGCGATTTATGTCATCGTTCCGTTCGCCCTGAATTTATGTCTGACGAATATCGTGCCTTCGGTGATGGGCTTTTTCTTTCACTGGCAGAAACAACCATGGAATTTGCCGCCCGCGATCCTGCCCGCGCGAATGAATATATTTCGATGGGGTTTGAGGCCATGTGGCGCGCACTGACCCGCGAGGAAAAATAATGGACGGCCAAACGCTGCATGCTTGTGCTAAACGTATTGCGCTCGAACTGCCTTTTACTGAGCAATGCTGGCCGTTCGGCCCTGAATACGATGTCTTCAAAGTCGGCGGTAAGATTTTTATGATTGTCTCAGAGCAGCGCGGTCGTCCGTTGGTTAATTTGAAATCAGACCCACAAAAATCACTGCTGAATCAGCAGATTTACCGCAGTATCGAACCGGGCTATCACATGAATAAAAAGCACTGGATATCCGTCTACCCCGGCGATGATATTAGCGAGTCATTACTGACTGACCTGGTGAACGACTCATGGCATCGGGTGGTAGACGGCCTGCCTAAGCGGGATCAAAAACGCCTGCGGCCTGGCTGATTTATCGTTAGCGTCGATAAGTGTTTTTGCATTTTTCGGTCTTATCATTTTCCCGCTAACCCTGTACCCTGCTGAAACAAAACGTACCCGCAGGGTATAAAAAACCACCAGGAGTAGTTATGGATATTGTTTCTGTCGCCTTAAAACGTTACTCCACTAAGGCATTCGATCCGACTAAAAAACTGACCGCTGAGCAGGCCGAAAAATTAAAAACACTGCTGCAGTTTAGTCCGTCCAGTACCAACTCTCAGCCATGGCACTTTATCGTTGCCAGCACTGACGAAGGAAAAGCGCGGGTGGCTAAATCCGCAGCCGGCGGCTTCGTGTTCAACGAACGTAAAATGCTGGATGCTTCCCACGTCGTGGTGTTCTGCGCCAAAACGGCGATGGACGATGCGTGGCTGGAGCGCGTGGTGGATCAAGAAGAGCGCGATGGACGCTTCGCCACCCCTGAAGCCAAAGCCGCAAACCACAAAGGTCGTACCTTCTTTGCTGATATGCATCGCAAAGAACTGAAAGATGACAACCACTGGATGGCAAAACAGGTGTACCTGAACGTCGGTAACTTCCTGCTGGGCGTTGCAGCAATGGGTCTGGATGCAGTGCCGATTGAAGGCTTTGATGCGGCAGTGATGGATGCAGAGTTTGGTCTGAAAGAAAAAGGTTACACCAGCGTTGTCGTGGTCCCGGTGGGTCATCACAGCGTAGAAGACTTCAACGCCGCCCTACCAAAATCACGTCTGCCGCAAGAAACGACGCTGACAGAAGTCTGATCCCCATATTTGCATAAGCTCCACGCAGCGGTCATCATAGACCGCTGTTTATTAAGGAGACATTATGCAGGAATTGATATCTCAGGTAGAAGAACTCGGCATTGAAATAAATCACACCACCTCACTGGTGATGATTTTTGGCATTATTTTTATCACCGCCATTATTGTTCACGTTATTTTGCACTGGGTGGTATTACGCGCATTTGAAAAACGTGCCAGCACCAGTTCCCGTCTGTGGTTGCAAATTATCACGCAGAACAAATTATTCCACCGTCTGGCGTTTACGCTACAAGGTATCATCGTCAATATACAGGCCACACTCTGGCTACAAAAAGGCAGTGAAGCGGCAGATATATTAGTGACTTGCGCACAGCTGTGGATCATGATGTACGCCCTGCTGTCCCTGTTTTCTCTGCTGGACGTTATTCTCAACCTGTCGCAAAAAATCCCTGCCGCATCCCAGTTACCCTTGAAAGGTATATTTCAGGGTATCAAACTGATTGCCGCCATCCTCGTCGGGATCCTGATGATTTCCCTGCTGATAGGCCAATCGCCGGCAATACTGATAAGCGGTCTGGGTGCCATGGCAGCCGTATTAATGCTGGTGTTTAAAGACCCGATTCTCGGTCTGGTGGCCGGAATACAGCTTTCAGCCAACGACATGCTTAAGCTTGGTGACTGGCTGGAAATGCCGAAATACGGCGCAGATGGTGCGGTTATTGATATTGGCTTAACCACCGTAAAAGTGCGCAACTGGGATAATACCATCACCACGATCCCCACCTGGTCGCTGGTATCAGACTCGTTTAAAAACTGGAGCGGGATGTCGGCTTCCGGTGGTCGGAGGATTAAACGCAGCATCAGCATCGATGCCACCAGCATTCATTTTCTTGATGAAGATGAACGCCAGCGATTGCATAAAGCGCATCTGCTGAAACCGTATTTGACCACGCGCCACCAGGAAATCAGCGAGTGGAACCAGCAATTAGATGCGCCTGAGTCCGTATTGAATCATCGCCAGATGACCAATATCGGCACCTTCCGCGCTTATCTGAACGAATATTTACGCCACCACCCGCGTATTCGCAAAGATATGACATTAATGGTGCGCCAACTTGCACCAGATGACCACGGTTTACCGATTGAAATTTATGCGTTTACCAATACGGTGGTGTGGCTGGAATATGAAAGTATTCAGGCTGATATCTTCGACCATATTTTTGCCGTCGTCGAAGAGTTTGGTTTACGCATTCATCAATCCCCTAGCGGAAATGATATTCGCGCCCTGGCAGGTGTCTTTCAGCGTTAATCGGTAGCATGAAGAAAGGACCGATCTCATCACCAGGATGAGATCGGTTAGATATTAGCGGGACTTGCGACGCAGCAGTTTGAAGGCCACGAACAGGAACAGGATCCACACCGGCAGCAGGATAGCGGACAGGCGCATATCATCCATGGTGCACATCAGCACCAGAATCATACCAAGGAAGGCGATGCACACGTAGTTACCCGCCGGATACAACAACGCTTTAAACTGAGTATCACGCCCCTTACGACGCATTGCCGCCCGGAAACGCAGGTGCGCCAGACAGATCATAATCCAGTTCAATAGCAGCGTCGCAACCACCAGCGCCATCAACAGGCTGAAGGCTTTTTGCGGCAACACATAGTTGATCAGCACCACCAGCGACGTAATCGCGCCGGACAGAATCAATGAGTTTACCGGTACGCCACGACGGCTGACTCGGGTTAAGAACTTCGGTGCATTTCCCTGTACCGACAGACCAAACAGCATACGGCTGTTAGAGTAGACGCCACTGTTATACACCGACAGCGAAGCCACCAGGATGACAAAGTTCAGCGCAGAAGCCACCACGTTGCTGTCAAGATTATGGAAAATCATCACAAACGGACTGCTGTTGGATTTCACTTCCACCCACGGATACAGCGCCAACAGCACCACCAATGAGCCGATGTAAAACAGCAAAATACGATACACCACCTGGTTTACCGCTTTCGGGATACTTTTTTGCGGGTCCTGCGCTTCGGCAGCGGTAATTCCGATCAGTTCCAGACCACCAAACGAGAACATAATCACCGCCAACGACAGGATCAGTCCATTCCAGCCAGTCGCGAAAAAGCCGTTATAACGCCAGAGGTTATCGATGCTTGCATGTTCGCCACCGTTGCCGGAAACCAGCATCCAGATACCAAAGCCAATCATGCCGATAATCGCCAGGACTTTGATCAGCGCAAACCAAAATTCCGTTTCGCCATACAGACGCACGTTGACCAGGTTGACCGCATTGATAATCACGAAGAAAGCCGCGGCCCAAATCCAGGTTGGGACATCAGGCAGCCAGTACTGCATATAAATTCCGGCTGCGGTGAGTTCTGCCATGCCAACCAGCACAAACATCACCCAGTAGTTCCAGCCAGACAAGAAACCCGCGAACGGACCCCAGTATTTATAGGCAAAGTGGGCAAACGATCCGGAAACGGGTTCTTCAACCACCATTTCGCCCAGCTGACGCATGATCAGAAACGCGATAATCCCGGCAACACCGTAACCGAGTAATACAGCAGGTCCCGCCATCTGAATAGCCGGGCCGATTCCCAGAAACAAGCCTGTACCAATTGCGCCGCCCAGCGCAATTAACTGAATATGGCGGTTTTGCAACCCCCGCTGAAGCGTCGGTTCATTCGTCGACGCGGCATCAGACACGCTGGTGTCAGATGCAGTTGACGCGTTTTTCACGCCCTACCCCTGTGTGGTTTTTATTGAAGGGGCTTCTTTTAACATTTCAACCTGGTTGTCGCAAGGCGCAATCGTTTGGATACGCCGGGCATCCTTGCCCAACGCACCGAGGCCCAGGAAAAAAATCAGAAGTCGTAACTGACGGAAACCTTCAGCGTGCGTGGCTCGCCCTGGAACAGATAAGTCCCGGTATCATCAATACCTGACCAGTAATTCTCGTTGGTGACGTTATCGACCCCTGCACGCAAAATCATCTGGTTCTGATTTTGATTGAGTGACATACGGTAACGCACACCTAAATCCAGTGTGGTAAAACTGTCGAGTTTCTTGGTATTTGCCGCGTTGGCATACTGAGCGCCAGAATGGTTCAGCCGTGCCGTCGCGGTGAGTCCTTCAACAGGTTTAATATCATATTCAGCCCCCAGCACCGCATAGAAGTCCGGTACGCCGATTGCCGTCTTACCGTCGTTGACACCGTTTTGATTTTTACTGAGCGTCGCATCCAGCCACGTTGCACTGGCGTTCAGCCGCAGTCCTAACACCGGTTCACCAAATACATTCAGCTCCACGCCACGATTACGCTGCTCACCGTTGATTGCGTAATACCGGGTCTGGCTATCCAACTGCGCAACCGGCATTTTGATTTCAAACAGCGCCAGTGAACCGCCTACACGCCCAAAGTCTGTTTTGACTCCAACCTCATTCTGTTTTGCATGGATGATTCCGGTGCTTTGACCGTAGTTCACCGCACTGCTTGGCGCGGTGCTGCCAGGCTGTAGCGATTCGGTATGATTCGCATAAAGAGAAAGTTCCTGCCACGGCTTATATACGACACCGTACGTCGGCATCCAGCGGCTGTCATCAAAACTGTTCTTAACGTTTTCAGCGCCTGTTTCTTTGTTGTAATCACGTACCACGACCTTTTGGTGGCGGGCACCGACGGTAAACAGAAGCTGATCATCAAGCACGCCCAACGTATCGCTGAGTAACCACCCCTGGCTACGCGTACGTCCACTGGTTAACGGATCGCTATAGTTACCTCCCGTCGCCGTCACCGCTGGTTTTGCTACAGCTTGCGTATCGTAGATATTGACGTCCGGACGTGCGGCACGTGACCCCATGCGCCAGGCGATTTTGTCTTCTTTAGTGACGGCGGAATAGCCTACATTAACCTTATGTGACACAAAACCCGTATCAAAATTCCCGCGCAGCCCTGCCATCCCGCTGAACGCATCAATAATACGATTGGTATCAAGGCGTCCGGCTTTGGCGTCACCGGCCTGGTTGTATATTTCCGGGGCACTGTACAAACCAATTTCATGCGCGTGCTGCGCACCTAAACCAGCATAAGCGGTCCAGTTATCGGTCAGATCATATTCCGTGCGCGCCATTCCGAACTCATTTTCAATATCGCTATAACCCCATCTCTGGCTATAGTTGTGCGTATTTTTCGGCAGATCGGGGACAAATGGTACATAGTAGACATTGATCCCCATGTTACCGCCGTGAAACGTCTTTTTTTGATACCCGACGTCTAATGAACTGCGGAAACGGTCGCCACGGTAATCCAGTCCCAGCGATGCCAGCGTGGTACGACGTTTATCGTCGTCAACCGCCCCCTCCCCTTCACGATGCAACAGATTCACACGGGCGCCGGCCTGGTTATTGTCACCAAAACGACGTCCGGCATCGAGCGACGTTCCCACCTGTGAGTCACTGGTGTAGTCCATACCAAGGCGTGTGATCGGCGTATCGTCTGCATGCTTGGGTTCAAGATTAATCATTCCGCCAACGCCGCTACCGGCCGCGCCATTGAGCAATCCATTCGCGCCTTTAAAGATTTCAACGCGATCGATCATCTGCGTATCCACCACCTGGCGCGGCAGCACACCGGATAATCCACCAAAGGTCATATCATCGCCGTCAAGTTTCAGACCGCGAATACGGTATGTCTCTGCGTAGTTACCGTAGCCTTGCACCGCCTGCACGCTCGCGTCATTGGCGACAACATCGGCTACGGTCTTAGCTTGCTGATCTTCGACCAGTTTTGAGGTGTAGCTTATAACGTTAAATGGCACATCCATGGCATTTTGCTGACCAAGCATCCCCAGCCTGCCGCCATTGGCGACCTGGCCGTCGAGAAAAGCAGGCAGTAACGTATCGCCACCGGGTTTAAAATCACGTCCCTCTGCAGCCTGTACGACAATGGTATCTTCCGCTTCTGTCGGGGTTTCAGCAGCATTCACCGTGCCGGAAAGCGCGCCAATAGTAGCGGCCAGCACAGTTTTTCTCATTAATTGTGCGTATGTTTTAGTGTTGTCCATAGCCATGCCATTTAAAGTCTGACGACGTTGCCGGAGAGCGCCCCGGCAACATGTTGTTATTATTTATTCAGTTCAATACGCACCACGTTATCTGGCGCGGAGGTGGAGTGGTCTTTATTGAATTTCTGTTTCACGGTGACAAACAAGGTTTGGCCATCAGCAGAGAGCAACAGGCTGTTTGGATTGGGGAGGAGCTCCCAGCTTTTCTTCACGCTGTAATCCGTTGCGTTCAGGCTAAGCAATTTTCCGGAATCACGCTGGGTAATATAGATTTCATTACGCTTCGCATTGAATTTCACCGCCAGAGAATCCCCGATATCCAGTTGTTTGAGCAGCTTGCCCGTATGAATATCCAACACCAATGTCGTTTTCGCTTTGGAATTGTCGGTGACAAACAGGCGACCGGTTTGCGGGTCTTCCGCCATATTCAACAGCAACGCGGGTTTATCGCCCAGCGGCTGCCAGCGTTTTTCAACGCGCTGAGTACGCGGGTTGATAACCAGGATTTCACCGCCGCCATTTGCCGCATAAATACGCTGCGTCATTTCTGAGTAATGCAGTCCGGTCATCCATTTACCGGTATTTTTAATCCGGGTTTTTAGTTTCAGCGTTTCGGCATCAACCACCCAGATCACCGCCGGATCGGCAACGGCGCCAATATAGAGCAGACCGTTATGCAGCAGTACCTGACGCGCACCGTATGGGAAACCTTGCGGGTTACGTTCCGGGAACAGCACGCGATTCTTCACTTTGCCGTCTGCGGCATTCAGCGCGCTTAGACCACCATCCAGAGAGTTGGTGACATACACCGTTTTACCGTCTGGCGAGATAGCCATACCAAAGTTTTTCAGATCGGTGTGGCTCAGACCGATGGTCTTCAGCGTTTGCGGATCCAGCTTGTAAACCACCCCACCCTGAACATCTTTGAACCCTTCCGCGCTGGCGACGTACAGCGCATCACCCGCAGGACTCAGCGCCATTTCATACAAGCCGTCAGCCAGTGCGCGTTGCTGAATATCCGTTGCTGCCGGTGCGATTGCTTTTTCCTGTGCCAGCGGGTTACTGGCTGGCGTGGCGTTAGCTGTGCAGCCACTCAATGCAACGGCAGCCAACAATGCCAGAGCGGATGTTGTTTTTTTCATTGTCAGGATCCTTACCAGAATTCACGCAGATTGTTAATATCAAAAGAGAATGAGAACTATACGCATTATCTTTATCAGATCAAGAATAATTAGCCGGTGAATAAAAAAGATGAAACGAGGGTTTAAAGACATGAAGAAGTGCGCGCCAGTACCGCTTTTTCATAATTACAGTTAATTATTCTGGACGAAAAGGCATCGCAGGCCACAGAATGCACTTTACTGTTTTTCCAACATTTTCAAACGGGTGAACCTGTCGTGGTTCAGTCACTCGTTTTTGAACCACGCCAGGCAACGACTGTCATGAATAAGATCATTAAACGACTTGAGATCGTCAAAAGCGCCATCGAACTGGAAGATGAAGAGATTATTTTCCAGCAGCTGGCGCATCTGAAAAATGAACCTTTGCCAGTCATTCCCGGCGTCATCGTGCAGGCGATTGAAGAACGGCGTTTCGGCGATGCCCTGCGTGAAATTACGCACTGGCTACAATCCCAGCGCGCAGTATCAACGTGGCAGGACCCCGGCATTGCCGCCAGTAAGCTCGAACTGAAAGCGCTTGAAACCCAACTGCGTGATCTGATTGATAAGCGCAACACGCGCATTCAAATCCTCGATGATTTCAATGACCTGTATCATCTTCGCCTCGGACCGTTAATGAGCCGAATTCTCGAACTGCGTAAGCAGTTGGCCGCCAGCGCACAACGTAAGCAGGAAGCAGAACGAAAACGTCGCGAAAAAGATTATCAGTCCTGTCTGCACTATATTTCACAGGCCGTTGATCAACTGGCGAAACTCAAGCAGCACTGGGTAAATCTGAGTTCGGACTCCCGCGAATCCGTGGAAACTCGCCAGCGCATTCAGCAACAGACTGAGCTTATCACCGCCCTGCTGGCGGAAATTCGTGAACTGGAAAACGACTTTTCTCGCCAGGACGACAGCGCGACCCGTCAGGCACAGGAGGAAGCCAGCCACGAATATGATGAATATCAGGAACAACAGCAGGATGCGCAGCACCGCTACACCCGCGACCAGCGGCTTTCAGCGGATGAACGTAATGAGTTAAAACGCCTGTGGCGTCAGGCCAGTCGCCTTTGCCACCCGGACGTGGTAGCGGATGACCTGAAAGAGAAAGCCCATCAGATGATGGTGCAGCTTAATCAGGCACGACAAAATGCCGATCTGGCCGCAGTTCGGGCATTGCTGACCCAGTTACAAAGCGGACTCGAACCGATGATGGCAAGTGACCGATTAAACGATCTGCAGCATTTACGTAGCAAGATTCAGCAGCTCAGGGAGCAAATTAATGCGCTGCTCAAAGAGATTAGCGATCTGGAAGCGGAAAACGCCTGGCGTCTTGCTACTTCAGTAACAGACAAAGAAGCCTACTTCTCCGATCAGCAACGGGCACTGACCGAAATCCGCACTACGCTGGAAATGCAGGTACAACAAGTGGAGCAAGAGCTATTGGCTGGCTGAGAAAATGCGCGTACAAAAAGCAGACAAAAAAGCGGCTGCAAGACTGATTTTCAGATTAAGCACAAAAAGCTTACTTCAGATTAAACACCTTAAAATATTAACAAAACAAGAATATAAATCTAAATTATTTTCATTTTCAGCCCATTAATTCAAATTAAACACTATTTTCTCCTTCCAAACATTTAGCTCCTTCCCTGCCCGGCCTTTGATTAAGAATTCTCCTGGTTGTTTCCTACCCCGTTAAGAAAATCACATATCTGTTTGAAATTAATAACAATTAACAGTATTCCCCCTCTAAACCTATAGGAATCCCCTGTCATTATCGAATCGACGGACACAAAACTTCGCAGATCAATAAGCGAAATCTATCAATCATCTTCACAGAGGTGATATAAACGATTTATCTTAAATTTTAACAAAGTGTAATATCCACTTTAAGAATAGTTAATGATTTAAATAAAGACAGATATTATCTGTTGATATCCGAATAAATAAGGATACGTTCAAAGCAAAGAGCGAAATATACCCGTCATACTTCAAGTTACATATGCGTTGGCTGCGTTAGTTCACCTCAGCCACATAGTATCTGTACGCCAGGGAATTCTCTCCCCGGACTTCCTGTAACTTGAATTATTTAGGGCATACGAGAATTAATTAACATTTCATGCATCGCGAGAAACTCTTTTTTAACCAAAAAAAGAGGCGACTGCTTGCACCAAAATTTCAAGGAGATCGTTATGTCTAAAGCTATTTTTTGGGTGACTCAATTTACCCCTGGCTAGGCATGCGAGAAATCCTACGTGGCTCATCATTATATATTGATATCGCGTACCATTCCTCCCAGACGCTTTCTGCCGTCCAAACGCTATCTTATGAAACGGATTGCATCATTATTAATCCTGACAAGTCAGATTTTTTAAAATATGCCAGGATTATCCGCAACATGGCTATACGACCATCCACAACGATCATCGTGTTAGCCGATGAAGCCACTTTTTCTATTTTTCAAACAGTGTGCGGAATGGCCCTGCAGTTCCTCGATCAGGACACCAGTCTTGATCAGCTATTGCAAACAATCACTCGTATCATCGACAGAAAAATCCACGCAATATCAAAGAACTACAAACAAAAATAACGACCAACGAATTCAATGTGATGATGATGCTAGCCCGCGGGTGGTCACTGGCACAAATCGCCGGAGTATCGCAAAAAAGCGAAAAAACAATCGGGGCGTACAAAAGCAACATTGCCAGAAAGCTGGGTAAAAGTAATACCCGGCTCAAGTACACCATTTCTCACTATAGCCAGCCGTAACTGACTTATTTAAGGATAGTAATCACAGTTAATTATTAACAGATTTTCTTTCGGCTCATTTTTTAATTCCGCCTGGCCCGGAAGGGATCGCTATTTTCGAAAATCGACATACCGGGTAGCACATCCGCGTGCCAACCATCGCCAACAACTCAACGCATTAACACATACATAACAGGAATGTAAACGAGGGTTATATATGAATAAGGTTTACAGCATTATTTGGAACGCGGCACTCGGCATCTGGGTTGTCGTCTCTGAATTAACCAGAGGTAAGAAAAAAAGCAGTTCACGTAAAACTGTTGCGGTACTGGCCGCCAGCGCATTAAGTGGCGCTACGATGATGGCCTCAGCTGCGCAGATTACCACTACGGGCGATCGAAATATTTCTGACGACTTCCAGAACGGTATTTCTGCGGGCGTTTATCAGGTTCCCCACGACTACGGCTTCTTATATGAAAATAATACTACCAGTCAGACACTCAATATCAGCGGCGCAATCCCGACGATTAATCCGGGTCAAAGCGGCGTTGTAGAATCAACCACCATCAGTGAGTTACTGCGAACAGGAAAAATCACGCTGCAGGCTACCAGCCCAGGCCAGGGTGCAAAAACAATCACCACAGCAGAAGAGCTGGCGGAATACCTGACGTATAACCAATCGGCTACGCCTTCTCAAAGCGAAAACTTCGAGGTGGTTGACCCGGCATTCCCGGACGGCACAGAAACCATTAAGGTCTATGATACCAATGTGTTAAGTCGCTTTCTTACTAAATCGCAAATCGGCGATTCCGTATTAAATACTTATGATGCAACCAGGTCTGAAATCTATAAGCAGTTTGGTATCGCGCTGGCAACCAATGGTGCTACGGCCAACCTGAACATAGGTAATGACACGCTCAATGTACGCGACAAAGCCAATACCATCGAGTTACTGGCCAAAGACTCCTCCTTACTGGAAGCACAAGGCGCCAACAGCCAGGTAAACTGGCAGTCTGACAACTATATAAAATTTAACGCAGCACCCGTGATCCCCACACAAACGTTCACCGGCTCAGCGCAAACCTCTGTCTTTGGCGATGATGTGTCGCTGATGACTTATGGCTATGATGCAGATGGCAAGGTTATCGAAACCGGGGTGCGCACATTCACCATTACCAGTACGCAGGAGTTGGCTGATTTTAACGACTTCCTGTTGGGCAGAAGTGCCGACGCCGCAGAAAATGCCAATGGCGATAAGGTCAGCCAAATCCAATTGTGGCTGGAGGCTGAAGAGGTCACCACCGTCACAGCAGCACAAGCAAAGTATGCCGGGTATATCGATAGCTTAATTAATTCCAGTCAGCCGTCTGATGAACTCACCTGGGACTACAAAGTCTGGACCGATGGAAAGTCACATATCAACAACGCCACTGCCGCCCGCGGTGAGTTGCATGCCATTTATGCCAACGGCGCTGGCACCACCGGTACTCTGAACAAAGAGGCGATAATTGCCGTTGACGGCAGTATCAATGGCGTCATGAAAGCCATTGACGGTGGGGTTATCAACAACCTCGGCGAGCTGAACGCGCTACGCAGTTCTGGCGGGCAAAGCCTGGCGATTGGCATGTTGGCGCAAAACGCCGAGGCAACCAACCGCGGGACTATCAACTCAGGTCTGTTCATTGATAAAGATGGTAATCAGAACGTTAACAGCTACGGCGCATTCGGTATGCAGGGACAAGGTACCAGCGTTATCACCAACGAAGGCACCATCAACCAGGCGATCACCACCGATAACTTCGGCACCGCATCTGCCGCCGATCCCTGGAGCAAGGATAAACCTGATACTTCGCTGACGTTGGCTATTGGTATGCAGTTGTCCGGCGAGGCAAAAGGTGTCAATAACGGCAATATTAACGTCGTCGACGGACGTAAAAACGGTGCATCTTACGGTGACGGCACCGCCTTTGGCGTGGAAGTCGCGGGAAATGCGACCTTTACCAACAGTGCTGATGCCGCTATTTACCTTGGTCGTGACGCAAGTAACCTGACCCAGGATGTCATCATGCCAGGTGGTGCCAGCCTGAGCGCCGGAATTATGACCAAAAGCGCCAAAGAGGTTATTAACAACGGTCTCATCACGTTGGGCACCGGTGTCAGTAACGCGGCAGGAATTTTGATCGGCAACGCAACAGGCAACGTACTGAATACGGGCAACATCGTCATCAATGGTAATGGGGATGCGGGGAACAACAAGAACTACGGTATCTCCGTGCGTGACAGCGGCACGGAAAATAATCAGGAAATCCGCAACGACGGCAAGATTAACGTCAACGGCACGAATAACGTGGGGATCCACGTCAGCGCCAATAACAAAAATGCCGAAGTAACCACCAGTGCCACAGGCTCTATTATCGTGGGCGGTACGGGTGGCATCAACGATCGTAACTACGCCATCTGGGCTGAAGGAGGCGCCAAAGGTCAGGCCGTGGTCAACGTCTACTCCAACATTACGCTGGACAAAGCCGGGAACATCGGCGTACACGTGCGTGATAACGCCATTGCTAACGTTGATAGCCTGAGTAGCCCGGTGTTCAACAACACCGATCAGATTGGCTATTATCTGTATGGGAAAGACGCGATCGCCAATATTGGTCAGGCGGTGATGAATGACAACGGTCAGGATCGCACCACCATTTTCCGTATCGCCAATGGCGCATTGCTGGCCGGTAACACCACCCCTCCTGGCGGCCAGGCCAGCTCCAACCTTGACCTTACCCTCAGCGGTAAGAACTCCGTTGGCGTTCTCGCTACCGGTGCAGGCAGTCAAGTCGATACTGGTGAAGCCACATTTACCGTGCAGGGTAGCGATTCCGCAGCACTGGTCATCGAAGGCGGCGCCAGCGGTAATATCAGCGACAAAACCACCATTAATTTAACAGGTGAACGTACCGTTGCCGGGGTGGTTGATGGCCAGGCGCATCGGTTGAATGGCAGCGCAGAGGGTAATGCCACCAGCACTACGCTTACTTCAAACGCGAAGATCACCTCTGAAGCCAGTGGCAATGAAGTGATCGCCTATATAGCGAGAAATCTGGGTAACCTGATCCTCGATACCAAATCAATTATCGATCTGGCCAGCATCGACAGTATCGGCGTGGACGTTCAACAAGGCGGTAGCTTAACCAACAACTCCTCCAGCGCCCTGCATGTCAGCAACGGCATCGGCGTTCGCGCGTCGGGTGCCAGTGCACAAATTAATCAACTGGGCCAGGTTAAGGTTGATGATGGCACCGCTGGCGTATTACTGACGGAAGGGGCCAGCCTGCAGATTAACGGCATTAGTGGCGACAGCATTACCACCAACGGTACTGCTGATGGCATTCGCCTGGCAGATAAAGCCGGCGACCTGTCAGCGCAGCATGTGAAGATCCGTGCTGATGGCACGGGCGCAGGCATTCAAAACGATGCTAACAACACCAATATCACACTGCAAAATGTGACCATCGATTCCAACGATGGCGCGGGGATCCGCACCAGCGTAGCCCTGAACATGAAAAATGGGCTTAACAACATCCTTAACGTCAATGGTAAAGGTACCGGCTTCGCTTTTGAGCAGCACGACGGGAGCGCGACAACGGGTAACCTGGACATCGGCACAGGCTATACCATTGAGGTACTGAACAGTGAAGGCAGCGGTATCCGCGCCAATACTGATGGCCGCATCGACACCAAGGCCGACATTAACGTACACGACAGCGCTGGCGGTTCGGCAATCATCGCGAAAAACGTCAGCGCGTTAACCAACCGTGGCAAGATTATCTCTGCCAGCACCACCTCCCCGGTAATCGACGCCAGCGGTGACAGCAGTAAAGCCATTACCAACACCGGCACCCTGCAGGCCATCACCGACACTGCGGTGGCCATTCAGTCTGGTAAAGGCAATGACACCATTGATATCAGCGGCGGTGTCACCAGCGGCGTAATCAATACCGGTGAAGGTATGGACACCTTCAACTGGCGTAGCGGCACCTATGCCGGTGAAGTGAATTTCGCCGGTACTGGCGGTAACAATAAAGCCAACATCGGCAATGTGACGCTGGAGAACACGCGCCACATCATTACCGCTGCCGGTACGGGCAACGCCCTCACCTTCACCGATACAAAAGATGCGAAGATTGGAACGCTGGTCAGCGACAACCTGACTACCGGCACGAATATTGGCACCGGCTGGGATTCGCTGACACTCAGCGGGTCAAACGCGGATGTCCGCATCGTTGAAAACCTGAGTCTGGCAAGCAAAACTATTGCTGTAAACAATGGTGCAACGCTGCGCACCGGCGACCATGTCGAGCCAACCAGTACTGCCGCCAGTATTGGCGACTACAATGTCACAACCCAGGGCGCAGGCAGCAGGGTTATCTTCGATACCCAGGGTGATAACACCGCGGCGCAAATCTATAACGGTACTATCAGCGGTGACGGGAAGTTTGAACGTGCGGCGGGCGGCACCACGGTCTTTACCGCCAACAACAGCTACACAGGCTCTACCACCATTGCGCAAACAGGTACGTTGCAGTTAGGTTCCGGCGGAAACACGGGCGAAGTCAGCACCGAATCTGACATCATCGATAACGGCATACTGGCAATTAATCGCGCCAACGACGTCCTGCTGAACGGCGTTATATCCGGTATCGGTGCACTGCAGCAAATAGGTGGCGGCATTACCCGTCTGACCGGCAACAACACCTATACCGGCGACACAACTGTCACCCATGGCACGCTGTTGGTGAATGGCGATCAAAGCGCGGCACGTGGCGCAACCACCGTCAGCGGCACCTCCACACTGGGTGGGAATGGCATTATCGGCGGCAACGTGTTGATGAACGACGCCACAACGATTAGCGCTGGTGACGGCGGTGCGGGTACGTTATCCATTAACGGTAATCTGCAGCTTGGCAGCAAAACGACTTCCGCCTTCGAACTGGGCCAGGCCTATACGCCGGGCGGTAAGCTGAATGACCTGATTAACGTCACAGGCGATCTGCAACTGGACGGGACTCTGGATGTCACCACGTCATCGGGCGGGAATTTCGGGCCTGGTGTGTACCGTATTTATAACTATGGCGGTACGCTGAATAACCAGACGCTGGAGTTAGGTGCTGTACCGGACACTCAGGATAAGAGCAACATCTTTGTCCAGACCTCTATCGACAAACAGGTCAACCTGGTGAACGCCAACGGCGTTACCCTGCAGTTCTGGGACGGTGCAACCGTCAATCAGAGCCATGGTGCATCCGGCATCGAAGGCAACAGCAAGATTGACGGTGGCGATGGTAAATGGATGGCGATCGGTGCTCAGGGCGACAACAACTGGACAACATCCACCGGTGAGGGCAACGCCCCGTGGGCGCAGAAATCCTTTGCTGTCTTCACCACCAAGGGCGGTACCGTTACCGTGGATAACGCTGCAGGTGAGGTTAACTTCTCCGGGGCACAGTTTGATGCCGATGGCTATGTCGTAAAAGGTAATGCACTTAACGCATATGCCACCACGGAAAGCGCGACCCACGCAGGCCAGACGCCGGGAACCGGTGAGCTGATGCTGCGCGTCGGAGCCGGTGGCGCGGGGCAAAACTATACCGCGACCATTGAGTCCGTCATCCGTGAAGCCAGCACCAACGACAAACTGACACTGGTGAAAACCGACCTCGGTCGCCTGATCCTCAGTGGTGATAACGCGTATCGTGGCGGTACGCGCATTGATAGCGGCACGTTGCAGATCTCCTCCGACAACAACCTCGGACAGAGCGGAACCGATTTGGCGATTAACAACGCCTCGACGCTGCAATTAGGCGCGGATTTGACCAGCAATCGCACCATCGAGCTGGGCGCCAATGCTAATGCGGCCGTATTCGATCTCAATTCGCACCACTTCACGCCGACCGGGGAGATTACCGGTGATGGCAAACTGAAAGTCACCAGTAGCTCAAGCGATGCCGGCAGTATTCTGACGCTCGACCGTACCAACAGCTACAAAGGCGACACAGAAATTGCCGGTACCGGTAATAGCAACAATGTGACGGTCAATGCCAGCAAAACCGGCGTGTTCGGCAGCAACGAGAGCAGCACCATCACGGTTAATAATGGGGCAACGCTCAACGTCAGCGGCGCAGACACCCGTCTGCAATCACTGACCATGAACATTGCCGACAGCCTGTTAACGCTGGCCGATACCGTCACAGCAGCCAGTGCCAAACTGAATCTGACAGGTAAAGCCAAAGCCGTACTCTCAAACAATGCAACAGCCGGTGACGCGACGGTCAGCGTGGCAAAAGACAGCACGCTGGCGCTGGAAGACAATGCCAGCGGCGGGAATGCCATGGTGACCAACAGTGGGCTGATGACCATGGCCGATGAGGCGATGGCAGAAAATACCCGCGTGGTTAACCTTGCAGGCGGTCTGGTAGATGTCAGCGCAGTCAACAGCAAGACTTCCATCGGTTCATTGTCCGGTGCGGGTAATGTCGAACTGGGTAATAAGCAACTGTCGCTGGGGAATCTACACCTTCCAGACACCATCAGCGGCATTATCAGCGGCAACGACGGCAGCCTGGTGAAAGTGGGTAACGGTACGTTAATCCTGACAGGCGACAACACCTACACCGGTATCACGGATGTCAATGAGGGTGTGTTGCTGGTCAACGGCAATCAATCTGCTTCTACCGGACAGGTCACAGTGAAATCGGGTGCCACCCTCGGTGGAAACGGTATTATCGGCGGCGCGGTTGATGTGCTGGACGACGGTCATATTACCGCCGGTGCCGCCATCAACAGCGTGGGCAAACTGACCACCGGTTCACTGACGCTGAGCGATAACGCCCAACTGGATTATCAGTTTGGTCAGGCTTATACCCCGGGCGGTGCTTTCAACGACCTGATCGACGTGAATGGCTCCCTGACGCTCGACGGTAAGCTCAACATTGAAACCTCACCGGGCGGTAGCTTTGATGTTGGTGTCTATCGCGTCATCAACTACACCGGCACATTGACTAACAATGTGATGGATATTGCTAACGCGCCGGAAGCGGCTGACAGCCTGTATGTACAAACATCGGTGAAAAATCAGGTCAACCTGGTCAACCATGCCGGACTGACGCTGCGCTTCTGGGACGGCACCGGCGGTGAGAATGGCGAGCTGAAAAATAACGGCGTCATCAACGGCGGCGACGGTATCTGGCAATCCAGCCAGGGGAACGACAACTGGACCACCGATGAATCGACACCAGAAGGCGCGCTGAATGCACCGTTTACCGATGCCGCATTTGCCGTCTTCCAGGGGGAAGCCGGTAATGTGACCGTCGATAACAGTAAAGGCGATGTCATCATCAGCGGCGCGCAGTTCGCTACCGATGGTTATCGCGTCGGCGGTGAAGCCATTACTACCGATACCGCCAATACGTTGATTCGCGTCGGTGATGGTACGGTCGATGGCGTCAACTACACCGCAACCATTGACAGCGTGATCCGCGGTACCGGTGGTCTGAATAAAGGCGACCTCGGTACGTTAATTCTGACGGGCAACAACACCTACAGCGGCGGCACGACTATCACGTCAGGGACGCTTCAGGTTGCAGGCGATACCAACCTCGGCGCAGCAGAGACCGGAATCACCTTTAACGGCGGTACGCTGAAATATGGTGAAGCGTTTGATACCGCCCGTCAGGTGACGCTGGAATCTGGTGGTGGGACATTCGACACCAACGGACATGATGTGTCCCTGCTGACGGAAGTCGAAGGTAACGGTCAACTGACCAAAACCGGTAAAGGTTCACTGACGCTGACGCTGGATAACACCTATACCGGCGGCACCACCATCGAACAAGGTGTATTGCAGCTCGGCACGGGCGGTACGATAGGGAGTATTGAAGGGGATATCGTTGATAACGGCGTGCTCAACGTTAATCGCGCCGATACGTTGGCGTTAAGCGGAAACATCAGTGGTGCAGGCCAACTGCATCAGACCGGTAGCGGTACAACGGAGCTGCAAGGCCAAAACAGCTACAGCGGTGCAACGCTCATCACCAGCGGGGTATTGCAAGCCGGTGATACCAATACTCTGAGCGCCGCCTCGCACCACTATGTTGTCGCGGGCACCACCCTGAATACCCAGGGTTATAGCCAGACAGTCGCAGGGCTGAGCAACGGTGGCGATGTGTCGCTCACCGGCCAGCAACCAGGCACAACCTTAACGGTTAAAGGGGATTACAGCGGCGAACAAGGCACTATCAACATGGCTGCCCGGCAGAATGCCGGCGGCACAGGTATTGCTGACCGACTGATTATTGATGGCGGTAAAGCCAGCGGAAGCACGCTGCTGGATGTCGACGGCTCCGGCCTTGGCGCACCGACCGTGGGTGACGGTATCGAAGTGGTCACGGCGCTCAACGGTGCAACGACGACGGCGCAAACGTCGCGGGATGCCTTCCATCTTGTCGCTGAACGTATGGCTGCGGGTGCCTTTGAGTATCAGCTCCACGCCGGAAACGCTCAGGGCCAGGGCGAAAACTGGTACCTGAGGAGTGAATATCGTCCGGAAACCATGCTGTATTCCGGTCTCGCCAGCGTGGTTCGCCAGGGGGACATCAGTCTGTTGGGCAACATGCACCAGCGTATGGGTGATGAGGTTAAACCGGGTATTGATGAAGACAATCGCGCCTGGGCGAGAATGATTGGTTATTCCGGTAAAACCAAACTGGATGATGCAGCCGGTACGCAAACCAGTTCCCATACCATGGGTATTCAGGTCGGCGTCGATATGTACGCCAATGAAAGCTGGAAAGCCGGTATGTATACCAGCATTCTGGATATCGACAGCAATGTAAAAGGCAGTAAAACGGGCAGCAACGGCAAAGGCGGCAACATCGACGACAACGCATTTTACGTTGGCGGTTATGCTACCTGGTTCTCTGGTGACGGTATGTATGTCGATAACGTGCTGCAATACGGGAACCATAAATCCCGCCTGTCAGCATCGGGTAACAACGGCTCTTACACCGTCAAAGGCAATACGCTGACGGCCTCAACTGAAGTGGGTAAAGCATTCCGTTTAGGTGCCAGCGCATGGAGCCTGGAACCGCAGGCCCAGTTGATCTATCAGTACAGCAACTTTGATAACAGCACGCTGGATGGTGTGACCCAAACGAAAGTGAAAATGGATACCGCCGATTCGTTTACCGCGCGTCTGGGCGTGCGTCTGGTCGCGGACTACGACACCAACCATGGCAAGTTCCAGCCGTACGGCCGGGTAAACGTCTGGCAGGGTCTGGGTTCCAAAGATAAAACGCACTTCAGCAACGCGGTCGCCACCACCACGCTGGAATCTTCACAGCAGTACTCCAGCACCGAGGTTGCAGCGGGTCTGTCATGGTCTATCGACCGAAATCTGCAGGTCTACGGCGAACTGGGGACACAGTTCAGCAACGGCAGCAATAAATCGCAGGTTGAAGCCCCGGTCAATGCGTCGATTGGCTTTAAGAAATCGTTTTAAGCAGGCATAAACTCGCAAGCCCCCTGTTCACAGGGGGCTTTTTTTGTCACTCCAGAATACAGCGCTGCCTGAAACGCTGCACTTATCACGCCTACGGATTAGTGTTCGTTCTTGCAGGTCGGATAAGGCACAGGCGCCGCCACCCGACAACGCGAAAGAATTCAGACTAAGGGGAACAACAAAGAGGGATGAGATTAACGGCTATATTGCGCTAAGAGTGAAGGAATCTCTTCTGCCAACACCGGGGGAGAAATGAAGAAGCCTTGAATTTTGTCACAGCCAATCTGCGTCAGGCGATCAAGTTGAGACTGGGTTTCAACCCCTTCGGCCAGGACTTCAATGCCAAAATTGTGCGCTAAAGAAATGATACCCTCAATAATCCTTGTCGATTTAGTGTCGGGCTCTATTTCGGTGACAAACTCTTTATCAATTTTTAAGGTATCAAAAGGATATTTCAACAGATAATTAAGATTAGCGTGCCCGGTACCAAAATCATCAAGCGCTAACTTGACCCCGATAGCCTTCAGTTCCGTCATATTTTTCGCCGCTATTTGGCTGTCACACAGCGGCGATGTTTCCGTTACTTCAATCTGGCAGCGATGAACCGGAAGGCCGGAAGCGGCCAGGTTTTGTCTGATTCGTTGAGGTAAAAGAGGATCGCAGAATTCAAGCGCAGAAATATTTACTGATAATACAAGAGGTTCGGGCCAGGTACTCGCAACATTCCACGGCGGGCTGGCAACCATATCTTCAATTGAAAATATATTGCCGCTGTCTTCCAGTAACGTAATAAATACATCAGGAGAAATCATACCCATCTGAGGGCTGTTCCACCGCATTAATGCTTCAAATCCGCTAATACACTCGGTATGTAAATTAAAAATAGGCTGATAAACCATATAAAGTTGACTGGTATTCAATGCCTTTTCAAGCGCGGTGAGCACCTCATCGGAATTAAACATTCCCCCTCTCCCTCTACAAATCATATAAATTAAAAACCAGTCAAAGTCACTCCCGAGTTGTACCTGCTGTTAAATGCGTTACATCAGAAAAGAATAGCCAGGTTAGGGTAAAAAAGACATGCTGTGGGTAAATCTGACAATCAGTTTATTCAGATCAGAGGTATTAGTCAGTCCCAGCTTGGCGACAACTCTCATCTTATGCGCCTGAATAGTCTTATAGTTCAGACTAACCAACTCAGAGATTTCCTTGGCAGAATAACCACTTACCAATAGATTGAGGATTTGTTGTTCTCTTTCCGTCAATCTCTTCTGCGAACGATACAGTCGGGGATTCCATTTCCCGACCGACAACGTAGCCAACTGAGCAAAATCACGCAATGAGGATTTCTCAGTCAATACTATGGTTTTTTCAACGTATAATAATTCAACACATAATTTCGCCACCAAACTATCAGCAACGATAACGACAACGCTATTATAAAACTTGAACCGGTTTTTATTCAAAAACTGCACAATGGCAGAACAAGGCTGTTCATTGTTAATGATATTAAAAACCATTGTCTGATGCTGGCATAATGACGACTGCTGCAACATATCCTCAAACTGGAATGTTTTTATCGGCACATGTTTGCTTGTCAGGTAGGCAAACATACCGTTGCCCACAAAATTATCACTGCCACACATCAACATCCTGTTCACCGCTCCTTATAAGCTTCTAATTTTATTACTCATTAAAAATTTAATAATGGTTTTCTCAACTTCAGCCTCTTCACGACGGTTCTTAAAATCGAACTCGCAAGAAACCTGATGACAGGAATACAATTGATTATCCTCATCAAATTCGTTGATCGCGACGACATCAATGACTTTTAGATCAAGCTGAAAACTGCCGAACGTATCAAAATCCAGAGCAGCATTTTTAATCACTGCATCCTTGTAAAGAAAACGGGCATTAACATCTTTAGCGATTAACGCACAACCACCCTGAGAGATGTTTTTAATCTTAAGTGAGTAGTTCTCTCCGTTTTTGTAACGACCAAAACAGAAAAAATCGAACCCCTTCAGAAAAGAAAACCGCTGATTCTGTCGCTGTTGGGCAAAGAAAATCATATCCGGGATGAGGTAGGATAATCCTGCCTCAGCACCTGTTGATGGGGTGGCTTCAAATCTGGCGCTAAATTTTATAATCCCGCTGTCACTGTGCAGGATAAAGTATTGGATCTTTTCAGGAATGATGTCTTCATGACCGGTGACCACAAAGCGTTCGAAATCGATCCTTTCTAACTGCGTGATGACGCTGGTGTTTTCACATAAAACTTCCAGCTTCGTCTTCTTATGCAGCTCTTCACGAAGGATAGCGATGATCTCAAACTTGTTGTCCTTTGCTAATCCAAAGTTCATTCTAAAACCCTTATTTCCATATTTAAGATATGTCTCGGCCCCGGTCTGATGACAGACAAAAACGCGAGATCAGCATCCACCCCTGGTGCCTAATTACCATAGTGGATTCCATGTCGAACAGTTGATTAAAACTTAAGTTTTTAACTATCTTTCGTCATTTATTGATACGTAAAAACATTTAATCAGAATTAATTTTAGCTTAAGCCATGCCTAAAACCATGCAAACCTACGCAATAGCTATAACAAAAGCGAATAACAAGACTTTTCAAAATGCGATTTTGAGATAATAAATAGCAATAATCGCATAGAAATAAAATAGAAAAAATGCTGTAAAACTAAGGAGTTGACAATACAGAGCGTGGACGGGGGGGCTGAACCTATAGGCACAATATCCAGCAGGTGGTCATTAGCCAACTGATACCAATACCATGACGTCTCATTTCACAGGAATGAATGTATCATTCAGGTATATTAATCGTAATTTAACTTAAGTGATAAAAAGGCCAGCATGATGCTGGCCCCGGTAAATACCGAATTAAATTAGAGTGGCAAACTCTCTTACAGAGGGTACAGCGTTAAAAATTCAATACCGTTGTTTAACGATTGCCCGGGCAGAATCAGCAATTATCATCACTGCCCCAGCCAACATTAACGTGTTTTTTAGCACCAGACGTCCCGCCCCCGATAAATACGGAAAGCCGTAGTGTAAATCACCCAATGGCATAACCCATACTTCTGGTGTGGTAATTAAAAGCAACAAGGTGACCACCGGCGTTGCAAATGCCAGAATTTCCCCCATCAATCCTGACCAACGGCTAATCGGTCAAGGTTAATCCAATTCGATCCCCCTGCCCCAGTAAACGAAGATATTTTTCCATGATGGCAATCCTACTTGTACAAAATTGCAGTGACATAAGTACTGCTATCAATTCTCATCGAAGTAATTTTCCATGATGATGCCAGCTTTTCTTGCGCCAGTTTAGCAATGTCCTCTTCGACATCAGAAGGTGCCGCTGAAACAGCGGATACACTGACGTGGGCCAAAAAACCCCCACACAGGTGGGGCAAAGATGCAGACTCTATATTTATTATTGAACGAGAGAAAACAGATCGTTTAATGACTCACTCATACTTGGATGGGTAAATATTTGGTCACGCAACACGGTATAAGGTAACCCGGCATCCATCACAGTTTTAATGATATTAATCATCTCATGCGAATCCACACACAGCAGTGAGACACCTAATATCTGCTGCGTATCCGTGTCCACCACAGCTTTAAGTACACCACGCGTATCATCCATGACTCGCGCCCGTGGAATCGCAGCGACGGGAAGCGTCACCACCTGTACCGCCGCACCGCTGGCACGGGCCTGCTCTTCTGTCATCCCCACGCGGGAAAGTGGTGGTGTCATAAAGACGGAATATGGCACATTTTGCCGATCGCCGGTGTTTCTCACCCCTTCGCCTAACAGGCCATCACGCACAATACGGAAGTCGTCCAGTGAGATATAGGTAAATTGCAGCCCCCCTGTTACATCTCCCATAGCCCAGATGTTATCCGCCGACGTCCGCAAATATTTATTCACAATAATGCTGCCACGATCGTTCACATCGACACCGGCTTTTTTCAGTTGCAGTTGTTCCGTCGCCGGCTTGCGGCCTGATGCGACCAACAGTGCGTCAACAACCTGTTCCCCTTCCGGCATCTGTAGCTGCACCGCGCCATCATGAGACGAAACCAACTGCACCTTAGCATTGAGGATCAGCTCTACGCCTTTATCGCGTAAAATATCAGCGATCGCATCGGCGATATCCCGGTCCTCGCGGGGCAAAAACAGCGGTGCAGCCTCAAAAATAGTGACCTGACTGCCGAAGTTGGCAAACATCGACGCGAACTCAACGCCGATATAGCCACCCCCCAGGATACCCAGGCGCTGTGGGCGTTGGGTCAAATTCAGCAACCCGGTGCTGTCAAAGACGCCCGGCGTACTGGATAATCCCTCAATATCCGGAATCGTCGACTGTGCACCGGTATTAATAAAAATCTTCTCACCGCTCAGCTCAAGCGTTCCTGTCGACTGCATTACCCGCACGGTATGGTTGTCGACAAATTCAGCACGCCCTTCAATCACGTCCACATTTTCCAGATTGGCCAGATTATGGAAGTTTTTATCGCGCAGAAAACTGACCACGGAAGCCTTACGCTGCATCGCAGTTGCAAAGTCATGCTGCAGCTCAGCATCGTGTACCAGGGTTTTGGTTGGAATACAGCCGATATTAATGCATGTTCCGCCATACATGGTGTTGGATTGCTCAATAATTGCTACCCGCCAGCCCGTCTTTGCCAGCGTAGCCGCCAGCGTCTTACCTGCTTTGCCAAATCCAATAATGATCGCCTGATATTGTTTCATGCTGCCTCTCCGCAAAGTCATTGTTCATTTGTTACTCTGGATTATAGGCAGTGCCCTGTCAGGCCAGCATATCCATAACGCGCATTTTTTTGTTCAATCGTCTAAGACCAAATAATAAAAACTAAAAACCCGCCAAACGAAAAAAAAAGTAACTATTTGATAAAATTAATTTAATGTAAAAATATAGCGATAATTACGGTTCTATCAACAACAATAAAAATTGTTCAGGAGTCTTTATGGATGCACTTAGCCGCTTGCTAATGCTTAACGATCCGCAGGGTTCTATTGATCAAAACTGCGTATTGAGCAGAGACTGGCAACTCCCTCATGCAGCAGGTGAGTTATCCGTGATCCGCTGGCATACGGTAACCCAGGGTAGCGCTTTACTGGAGATGCCTGATGGCAACACTTATACACTGCGTCCTGGTACGGTAGTCATCTTGCCGCAAAACTCCGCGCATCGGTTGTGCCAGTCAGGTGAGGAGCAAACGCATATTGTCTGCGGAAGTCTGCAACTACAGACATCCTCCCGCTATTTTTTAACCGCGCTGCCGGAAGTTTTGCTGCTGGCACCTGGCGAAAATAGCCCCGTTTACCACTGGCTTAAGGCGATGATCGGGCTGATGCAGCAGGAATCATTGAGCATGCTGCCCGGTTCCAACGTTGTGTGCAGCCAGCAATGCGCCACGCTGTTCACGCTTGCCGTTCGCGAATGGTTATCTCAGGCCCCCCCTGCCAAAAATGTGTTGAATCTGCTATTACATCCCCGACTGGGAGCGGTGGTGTTCCAGATGCTGGAATCACCCGCACATCCCTGGAGTGTTGAAGAACTGGCGCAGCGCGCGCATATGTCCCGGGCCAGTTTTGCTCAACTGTTTCGCGAGGTTTCAAACTCCACGCCGCTCGCCGTACTCACTACATTGCGTCTGCAATTCGCCGCCCAGATGCTGTCGCGCGGCGCCCAGCCGTTGGTCGTGATTGCCGAATCGGTGGGATATGCCAGTGAGTCATCTTTTCACAAAGTTTTTCTGCGTGAATTCGGCTGTACGCCTGGTGAGTACCGTAAACGGGTGAAGGCGCTGGAATCATAGCGCCCACCTTCAAAGGATTGAAGGCGAGCGCTACCAGGGGCTATTTCTGGGTGCGATGCCTGTGTAGCCACATCAGCTTATACGCTGCCGGAATGATGAACAGTGACAGCAAAGGTGCCGTGATCATGCCGCCAATCATCGGTGCAGCGATACGACTCATGACTTCAGACCCGGCTCCCGTTCCCCATAAAATCGGCAGCAGACCCGCAATGATGACCGCGACAGTCATTGCTTTAGGACGCACACGCAGTACCGCTCCGTGGTACAACGCCTCATCCAGTTTATCTACGGTAAAGGTTTGCGGGTTTTCCAGCGCAGGCTCTGCTTCAATGGCGTGGCGCAGGTACATCAGCATCACCACGCCAAATTCGGCAGCCACGCCTGCCAGTGCGATGAATCCTGTCCCGGTCGCGACCGACATATGGAATCCCATCCAGTAGAGAAACCAAATTCCGCCTACCAACGCAAAGGGCACACTGGTGATAATCAACAGTGCTTCGCCAAAACGACGGAATGCCAGATACAGCAGCACGAAGATAATCATCAGCGTCATCGGCACCATCAGTTTAAGCTTGTGGCTGGCGCGCTCAAGCAGTTCAAACTGCCCGGAGAATGCCACGCTGGTTCCCGGTTTTAGCTGGACGTTTTCAGCAATCGCTTTTTTCAGATCGTTCACCACCGACACCATGTCGCGATCGCGGGCATCAATATAGATCCAACTGGTTGGCCGCGCGTTCTCGGTTTTCAACATCGACGGCCCCGAAACCACCTGCACATCTGCAACATCAGCCAGCGTGATTTGCTGTTTCATTGGCGTCAGTATCGGCAGATGCCGTAGCGTTTCCGGGCTATCGCGATAGCTTTGTGGATAACGCAGATTGATCGGATAGCGGGCGATACCTTCAACCGTTTCACTTACCATGGCACCGCCTACCGCTGAGGTGATAAACAGTTGCACATCGCCGACGGTCATCCCATAACGGGCGGCCTTTTCACGATGAATATCTACGCTAAGATAACGTCCGCCGACCAGACGTTCAGCCAATGCGGATGCCACGCCAGGCACCGTTCTTGCGACTTCTTCGATTTGCTCTGCCGTGGCGTCAATATCCGACAACACGGTACCCGAAACCTTAATACCGATAGGACTTTTAATCCCCGTAGAGAGCATATCGATACGGTTACGAATTGGCGGGACCCACAGATTCGCCAGCCCCGGTAAACGAACGGTTTTGTCCAGTTCCTCAATGATTTTGTCCATCGTCATCCCCGGACGCCACTGATCCTGCGGCTTCAGTTGGATGGTGGTTTCCACCATTTCCAACGGCGCGGAGTCGGTCGCCGTTTCAGCTTTACCGGTTTTACCAAACACGCGCGCCACTTCAGGAACCGTCATGATGAGCTTATCGGTTTTTTGCAGCATATCTGCCGCCTGCACTGCGGAAATCCCCGGCAAGGTTGAAGGCATATACAACAGATCGCCTTCGTTAATCTGCGGTAGGAATTCGCCCCCAACCTTATTCAGCGGGAAGATGACGGTCAGGATCGACAGCACCGCCACCAGCAGGGTCGTTTTCGGCCAGTGCAGCACTTTCAACAATAACGGGTGGTAAAGACGAATCAGGAAACGGTTAAGCGGGTTGCTGCTTTCCGCCGGGATCTTGCCACGGATCCAAAATCCCATCAGGATCGGGATCACCACAATGGCCAGAAACGCAGCACCTGCCATAGCGTAGGTTTTGGTAAACGCCAGCGGACCAAACAACCGCCCTTCCTGCCCTTCAAGGGTGAAGATAGGGATAAACGACAGCGTGATAATCAGTAAGCTAATGAACAGCGCCGGACCGACTTCCACCGAGGCGTTGGTGATGACTTTCCAGCGAGTTTCGTTATCCAGCGTTTCACCCGGATGCTGATGCCCCCACTCTTCCAGCCGCTTATGCGCGTTCTCAATCATCACGATTGCGGCATCGACCATCGCCCCGACCGCGATGGCTATCCCCCCAAGCGACATAATGTTGGCGTTCAGTCCCTGGAAATGCATCACGATAAACGCGATACACAGTCCCAGCGGCAGAGAAATAATGGCCACCAGCGCCGAGCGGATATGCCACAGGAACAGCGCGCACACCAGCGCCACAACGATAAACTCTTCCAGCAGCTTGTGGCTCAGGTTATCAATCGCGCGATCGATCAGTTGACTGCGATCATATGTTGTAACTACTTCAACGCCTTCCGGCAGACTGCTCTTCAGCGTTTCAAGTTTAGCCTTAACCGCGGAGATCACCTCGCGCGCATTTTTACCGGAGCGCAGGATCACTACGCCGCCTGCCACTTCGCCTTCGCCATTCAGCTCGGCGATCCCGCGGCGCATTTCCGGCCCAATTTGTACGCGGGCAACATCACGCAGATAGACCGGAACGCCATCTGTGCCAGTTTTCAGCACGATATTATTAAAGTCATCAAGGGACTGCAGATATCCACTGGCGCGGACCATATATTCCGCTTCTGCCATTTCGACAGATGAACCACCGGCTTCCTGGTTTGAGGCATCCAGCGCCGATTTCACCTCACCCAGACTGATGCCATATTGCGTCAGCTTCATCGGATCGATGACAACCTGGTACTCTTTGACCACACCACCCACCGAGGCAACTTCCGCCACGTTAGGGATAGTTTTCAATTCATATTTTAAGAACCAGTCCTGCAGGGAACGTAATTGGGCAAGATCATGTTTGCCGCTGCGATCCACCAGCGCATATTCAAATATCCAGCCGACCCCTGTCGCATCTGGTCCCATTTCAGCACTGACGCCAGCGGGTAATTTCCCCTGCACCTGGTTGAGATATTCCAGGACACGGGAGCGCGCCCAATAAGGATCGGTCCCGTCTTCAAAAATGACATATACGTAAGAGTCGCCAAATTGCGAGAAACCACGCACCGTTTTCGCTCCCGGCACCGACAGCATGGTGGTGGTCAGCGGATAGGTCACCTGATTTTCAACAATTTGCGGCGCTTGCCCCGGATAACTGGTTTTGATGATCACCTGCACATCAGAGAGATCGGGCAGCGCGTCAACCGGCGTATTCACAATGGTCCAGGTGCCCCAGATGCTGAGAAACAGCGCCCCCATCATCACCAGGAAACGGTTTGCCACCGAGCGGCGAATAATCCATTCAATCATTTATCATGTCCTCAGTGTGAATGGGTCGCCTGGGCTGGCATCGCGAGTACAGAGAGCGTCCCGTTTGCCTGGGCGCGCATACGATCCAGGGCGCCAGAAATATTCGCTTCGGAATCGATCAGGAACAGACCGCTGGACACCACGTTTTCACCTTCGCTCAAACCAGAGCGAATGGCCGTTAACCCCTGAGACTCATGGAATACCGCTACCTGCTTAGGTACAAATCGTCCTTCATTATCGACGGTGATAACCCGCTGTTCGGTACCGGTATCAATCAGCGCTTTAGACGGGATCAGCAGCATCGGCTCGCTTTGCGTTTTTAGTTGCAGATAGGCATTCATTCCCGGCTTAAGGGCCTCATCCGGGTTATCAACCTGTAGACGAAGCTGGAGCGTGCGCGTCGTGGAATCCACACTCGGCAAAATACTCCATTTGCTAATGGTGAAGGATTTACCCGGCCAGGCAGGTACGGTAATGGTGAATTGCGAGGCGTCTTTAATCAGCCAGGCGATAGATTCCGGGACTGAAGCACTGACCCAAACCGGATCCATTCCCTGAATTTTCGCGACCACATTATCTTTTGAGATGTTCATACCAGTACGTAAATCAAACGCGGTAATCACCCCATCAATAGGGGCCTTCAGGGTAAAGCGGGTCTGAATTTTCCGCGTCGCTTTCAAGCGTTGAATGTCCGCCTCCGGCATTCCCGCCAGGCGTAATCTCTCCAGAATACCTTCAACCTGCGTCGCGCTGCCGCCCGTTTCCCGCAGCAGTAAATATTCACTTTGTGCTTCTACCCAGTCAGGAATTGTCAGATCGATAAGCGGCGAGCCCTGCTTAATTTTGTCGCCCACAGTCAGCGGATAAACTTTCTCGATAAAGCCTGCCGAACGCGCCTGGACAATGACAAATTGATATTCGTTATAACTGACGTTCGCCGGGAAAGTTTGTGCATATTGCAATGGCCCACGGCGCACGGGTTCGGTTTTTAGCCCCAGATTCTGAGTCTGTGTCGGGTCAATACGCACACCCGGTGCGGATGTACTCGCCGTCTCTTCATCGGCATATTTCGGGATCAAATCCATATCCATAAACGGAGATTTACCCGGTTTATCAAAACGCGTATTGGGATACATGGGGTCGTACCAGAATAAAACTCTACGCTCTTCTTTTTTTTGAGCAGCGCCGGTATCGGCCGATACTTTTGCGGATGAATAATAGGTATACACACCGACAGAAATAATTCCGCCGACAATCATGCTGCCGAGAATAAGCGCGGTATTTTTAATATTTAAAGACGCCATAGTGATTTCCATTGCGCGATAGTCTCGCCCGTGTCCAGGAAAACCCGGGCAAGAATAAAAGAGACCAGCGAGATCCGTTATTTACTGATGTGAATATCGCGTAAGACAGAGAGATTTCCCTGCTGAACAAACGTAAATGCAACTTTATCGCCTGGCTGAATATCGTCGGCCCTGGTATCAGATACCAGCGTGAAACGCATCGTCATTGCCGGCCAGTTCACTGCGGGAATAGGTTCATGTTTAATCGTGACTTTTTTGCTATCCATATCAATAGATTCAATCACGCCTGTCGCACTAATCACTTGCTCCTGCTGGGCCGCAGGCGCCATATTCATCATCTCGCCATGCTGATGTTCATTGGCCTGAGCGTTAAACATGACTACAGATAACACAGTAAACAAAGCGGCTTTAGCGGTAGTTTTCATGCAATATACTCCTGAGAATTTAAGATTAAAGATCATTCAACCCAGCCACCGCCTAAGGCAGCAAACAGCTTAATTTCATTAACCTGTTGGGCATAGTTAAGGTCGAGCAACGATTGCTGTGTAGTGAATAAAGAACGCTCGGCGTCCAGTACTTCGATATAACTAACCGCACCATGTTGATAGAGTGCACGAGCGCGTTGCAGCGTGATTTGTAATGAGTCCAGATAACGCTGTTGTCCGGTAATTTGATCGGCAAGGCTTTGACGCAACACCAGTGCATCCGCAACTTCTTTAAATGCGTTCTGAATTTTTTGCTCGTAATTCACCACCGATTGCTGCTGGCGGATTTCTGCTAAATCGAGATTTGACTGATTACGTCCAGCGTTAAAGATCGGAATGTCTATTTTCGGGACAAAATTCCACATGCCGCTGGCCGCATTAAAGAGGCTGGAGAGATCGCCACTGCTGCTGGATACAGAGCTGGTCAGCGTAATCGATGGGAAAAATGCGGCTCGTGCAGCGCCAATATTGGCGTTCGCCGCCAGCAATCCATGTTCGGCCTCCATAATATCCGGGCGCTGCAATAATATTTGCGATGGGAGTGCGGGGGGCAGTGTCACGGGTTTTATATCACCGCGACTGCGCACGCGGTCGTCCGGTAATTTTCCGTACGTCCCCAGCAATAGCTGCAGTGCGTTGTTCGCCTGCGCCAGTTCGCCTTGACGTTTGGCAATATCGCTGCGTGTGCTTTCAATCACGCCGCGAGCCTGCTCCAGTGCCAGCACGTTCGTACTGCCGGTCATCAACTGTTTCTCGACAAACGCATATGAGCGCTGGTAGTTTTGCAACGTTTCTTCGGCAATTTGCAGTTGCGCATAAGCCAGACGCTGGTTGAAATAACTTTGCGCCACGTTAGAAATTAATGAGATATGCACCATTCGACGCGCTTCTTCACTGGCGAAAAAATTCTGCCGATCGGCTTCACTCATATTTTTCAGTCGTCCAAAGAAATCCAGATCGAAACTGAGATTCAGTCCCGCTTCAAATTCCCGGTTGGTGCTGCTATCGCCTTTTAATTTCCCGCTATAGGTACCGCTGGAGCCAGCGTTAAGCTGTGGGTAACGATCGGCATCCGTCACACCGTATTGCGCTTTCGCTTCCTGAACCTTCAGTACCGCCATGCGTAAATCACGGTTATTGACCAGCGCCTCACCAATCAACGCCTTCACCTGGGAGTCAACAAAAAAGTTACGCCAGCCCGTATCCTGATATCCCGTCGGGGCCGAAACCAGCGTGTGCTGACTTAAGGAGAATTGCTGCGGAACCGGCAATGCCGGACGTTGATAGTCCGGAGCCAACGAGCAGCCAGCCAGAACAAAAATAGCGCTGAGGGTAAGAAGCTTAAATTTGTACATAGTTCTTCTCGTCCAGACCGGACTGATAACCATAAAAGATGTGTGAATTTATACCTGAATGACTCTGTTTAAGCGGTGACAGGAAAATGACAAAACTGTCATTTTCCCAATAACCGATTGCTATCCGATCCGCCTTCTCTAGAATTGAAAATCCGCACAGCCAGTGCGTGATGGAGAATGTCATGAAGATTTTGATTGTCGAAGATGAAAAAAAAACCGGCGAATACCTGACGAAAGGCCTGACGGAAGCGGGTTTTGTTGTGGATTTGGCGGACAACGGTCTGAACGGATATCACCTGGCAATGACCGGTGATTATGACCTGCTCATTCTCGACATCATGCTGCCCGATGTAAACGGCTGGGATATCGTGCGGATGCTGCGCACCGCCAATAAAGGCATGCCCATTCTGCTACTCACCGCACTGGGTACCATTGAGCATCGGGTCAAAGGTCTGGAGCTGGGGGCTGATGATTATTTGGTTAAACCGTTTGCCTTTGCAGAATTGCTGGCGCGGGTCAGAACGCTGCTGCGACGGGGAGCCGCGGTCATTGTCGAAAGTCAGTTTCAGGTCGCGGATTTAATGGTCGATCTGGTCAGCAGAAAGGTCACCCGCAACGGCACACGCATCACCCTGACCAGTAAAGAGTTTACGCTGCTTGAATTTTTCCTGCGTCATCAGGGAGAAGTGTTGCCGCGTTCGCTGATTGCCTCTCAGGTTTGGGATATGAATTTTGACAGCGACACCAATGCGATTGATGTCGCCGTGAAGCGTCTGCGGGCCAAAATCGATAATGACTTTGAGCCGAAACTGATTCAGACCGTGCGTGGCGTGGGGTACATGCTTGAGGTGCCGGATGGCAACTAAACGATTACAGCGCCCTTTTTCGCTGGCAACACGGTTAACCTTTTTTATCAGTCTGGCGACTATCGCCTCATTTTTCGCTTTCGCATGGATAATGATCCACTCGGTGAAAGTCCATTTCGCAGAGCAGGATATCAATGATTTAAAAGAGATCAGCGCGACGCTGGAGCGTATTATTAACCACCCGAACGAACCGGAATCGCGTCGGCTGGAAACACTAAAAAACGTAGTTTCGGGTTATTCTAACGTCATTATTTCTCTGGAAGATGCCAATCAGAGGGCCATTTTCCATTCACCTAATGCGCCGGATCTTCGTCAGTTTATCGCCACGGCAACGCCGGATAAAAATGCACATACCCGTAATGTCTTTTTAATTTCCGGCCCAACGCTGCAAACATCAGAACATGCGCACGGGAAAAACGCATCCTCCAACTGGCGAATGATTCGTTTACCCATTGGGCAGTTGCCAGACGGAAAACCGGCCTATACGTTGTTTATGGCGTTATCGATTGATTTTCATCTGCACTATATTAACGATCTGAAAAACAAACTGATCATGACGGCATCGTTAATTAGCATGATGATTGTTTTTATTGTGCTGTTCGCCGTCTATAAAGGTCATGAACCGATCCGTAATGTCAGTCGGCGCATCCAAAATATCACCTCTAAAGATCTCGATGTTCGCCTGGACCCGCAGGCCGTGCCGATTGAGCTTGAGCAACTGGTCGAGTCATTTAATCATATGATTGAACGAATCGAAGATGTGTTTAAACGTCAGTCCAATTTTTCTGCTGATATTGCTCACGAAATCCGCACGCCAATCACCAACCTGGTCACGCAAACAGAAATTGCCCTCAGCCATCCCCGCAGCACGAAAGAGCTGGAAGATGTGCTCTACTCTAATCTCGAAGAGTTTGGGCGTATGTCGAAGATGGTGAGTGATATGTTGTTTTTGGCACAGGCAGACAATAATCAGTTGATCCCGGAAAAAACAGCGCTGAATCTTGCGGATGAGGTCAGTAAAGTGTTCGACTTTTTCGAAGCCTGGGCGGAAGAACGCGAAGTCAGCCTGCGCTTTGAAGGTCGGGCATGCCGGGTTTCTGGCGACCCGTTAATGTTACGCCGGGCAATGAGCAACCTGCTCTCTAACGCAATGCGCTATACGCCCAAAGGCGAATCTGTCACCGTGCGAGTGAAAGAGGCTGATGATCTCGTGCATATTATTGTGGAAAATCCTGGTACGCCAATAGCCGCGGAACATCTGCCACGACTCTTTGACCGGTTTTATCGCGTCGATCCCTCACGACAGCGTAAAGGCGAAGGTAGCGGTATTGGCCTGGCGATAGTGAAATCGATTGTGATTGCCCACCAGGGAAAAGTCTCCGTGACATCCGACGCTCGCGCTACCCGCTTTATTCTGACATTACCCAAATATGCCGCTTAATAATTATTGGTGGCGCTAATGCGCCATCGATTAAACCTGATATTAATATTATTATTCTCTGACATCATCGTCATAATCCTGTCACCTCACTGACAGCCCCTGATTATTATAATTCTCCTGTAAACCGACACTGGAGAAATATGATGAAGAAGATATCTTCCTTTTTAGCTATCGCCTTTTTTATCTCAGCTGGCGTTAATGCGGCAGAAACATCCACAACGCATCAGCAGGCAGCTATGGCTCACGAGATGGTGAATAACAGCGATACACCTGCTCATCAGCAAATGGCACAAACACATAAAGCACAGGTGCAGAATAGCCAATCCACGCGGGCTAGTGCACCGTCTTTTTCGCAAATGAATGAACATGAAAAAGCGATGGTCGTTCATCAGTCAATGAATAACAGTCATTCATATTCACATGAGCTGCAGGCGAAAAAACATCGCGAACAGGCAGCAACGCAAGGGTAATCCATCTCTCCACCAAGACACGCGTGCGGGCCAGGATAGCAACATAGCCTGCGCGCTTTCCCGTGGTTAGTGTCAATTTTAACCGTCCCAAAGAGCGCTGAGATCACAGCGCTCTTACATTCTGTGCGTTACAGTATGCTGCTTTAACGCTGGAGTCAGGCATGGCTTTAACCCTTACGGTGTTACTTGAAAACAGGCGCGCCCGCGGTGCAGAAAAAGTCCTACGGGCAAAACCTGGATTAAGTCTGTTAGTTCAGGATGAAACTACCACGATATTATTTGATACCGGGCCTGATGACAGTTTTAGGCACAATGCCGCATTAATGGGCGTAGACTTGTCTCAGTTAACCGCTGTCGTGCTCTCACATGGTCACTATGATCACTGTGGCGGCGTCCCGTGGCTTCCCGATAACAGCCGCATCATCTGTCATCCACACATTGCCTGCGAACGTTACGCTGCGTTCACGCTTGCAGGATATACCCGTAAAATCAAGAAATTATCGCGCGATAATGATTACTCTCGTCTGCAGATGGCGTACTCCCGTGAGCCTTTGCCCCTTAGCGAACGCTTTCTGTGGTCAGGAGAAATATCCGTATCCGCACCGCAGGCCTACGGTGTCATCAATGAGAATCCTCCCCAACGCGACTACATCACTGACGAAGGGGTATTGATCTACAAGTCAGACCGTGGATTAGTCATCATTACCGGCTGCGGACACCGGGACATCGCCAATATCGTCGCTCACTGCCAGCAAATAACGGGCATCAGCAAAATTCATGCCCTGGTCGGCGGCTTCCATTTACGCTGCGCATCGCCCTATACGTTATGGCAAACCCGACGATTTATTAAACAACAGCAGCCAGAAAAACTTCTCGGCTGCCACTGCACCGGCGCGTGGGGACGTTTGTGGTTACCAGGACAAGAAGCCCCCGCGACAGGAGATGTTATTGTGCTGGCCGAATAATAATCACCATTGTGGTTGTTGTATCTTCATCACATAACATTCATGAATATCAAAATGCGCGCACAATCTTGATCTGGTCACTTATTATACAGAAATAAAGTTCGCTACACTCAGGACAGAGGTAAACAAACAGGAGGTAGTGAATATGTATCGCTCTATTCTGGTGCCCATTGATATCTCTGAAGCCGATTTAACTCGCCATGTTATTCCGCAGGTTGAAGCGCATGCAAAAACCGCTAAGGTCCATTTTTTAGCGGTCATTCCTACCGTTCCGTTCTACGCATCACTCGGGCTTGCCTACTCCAACGAGTTCCCGGACAGAAGTGGTATACAGGCGAAAGCCACCGAAAAGCTCGACGACATTGTTACGCAATTCAATATCCCCGCCGGCAGAACGCAGACCCATGTGGTTTATGGCCCACCGAAAGATCAGATCCTTAAACTGGCAGATGCCGTAGACGCCGAATTGATCGTCATTGCATCCCATAAACCGGGTTTCAGCACCTATCTGTTGGGGTCAACCGCCGCTGCCGTAGTACGTCATGCCAAATGCCCCGTACTTGTTGTGCGGTGATATTGGTTAGAAAAACAGGAAAACGGGAGCGATCAGGCTCCCGTTTTTATATCCCCAAAACGCTGCAGAAAAAGTTAAATTCAGAGCCGCTGATGTAGACGTTATGCCTACTGGAATAAAACTTTGCCGGGAGGATATTTTATCGAAATGGTACGCCCTGTAGGATTCGAACCTACGACCTACGGCTTAGAAGGCCGTTGCTCTATCCAACTGAGCTAAGGGCGCATAGAGAAGTGATGACTTCATGCAGATGAAACGCGTGAATTATACGGTCAGCGCCTGCTGAGTCAATGCCTTTTGTTCCGGTTGCTGACGAAGTGTACGAATGTTGTTTTTTTCTGGTCGTTCATGGGGTTCCAGGAAATCACCTGGTAATAACTCAGCCAGCATAATGCGGGATTTAAGGTTACAAGTATTTAGAAAATTAATGATTTTGCTTAACATTCCCCAACCCCTTCCCTGCTGTTCAGGACCTCGT
This sequence comes from Citrobacter sp. Cy070, assembly GCF_030332245.1. Lineage (NCBI taxonomy): Bacteria > Pseudomonadati > Pseudomonadota > Gammaproteobacteria > Enterobacterales > Enterobacteriaceae > Citrobacter > Citrobacter sp. Cy070. The sequence continues at coordinate 171,796 of NZ_JAOWIG010000091.1, read as the reverse complement.
CAATGTTAAGTATCGCTATCAAGGAAGAAAATAGTCATTTCGAACATGGGCTGAAAATCATCATCTCCCGCCTGGCAAATGAGTGGCATCAGGACATCTGCTTTTTACCTACCGAAGATATCGATCGCGCAGACATCGCCTTTATTTCACTGGATGACGATTGGCTCAGCGCAGGATGTTATCAGGTTCCCGTCCACACCAGACGCCAGCATCGGGTTATCATCTGCAACGGAGGCGATAAAGATAAGCTGATGTTTCGTCCCTGCCTGTATATGCTGCCGCTGATCTATCGCGAAGATAATGTTGAAGCGATAACCCAAAAATTGATCCTGATTCTGCAAAAACGCGCGCTCCGCCACAGTGTGCCTGCAACCATCTGCCATTACTGTACCACCCGCCACTTTTCAGTGGAGGAACGCCAGTTTTTAATGCTACTTGCCAGCGGTAACACGCTCGCTGAAACAGCACATCTTCTCTCCATCAGCGATATCCAGGCCAGAGCAACTCGCCGCCGTATTATGAAAAAGCTGGATGTGAAAAATGATCAGCAATTTTTAAGGTATATCAGGGCGCACCTGAGTTTTCTGCAACAGTAGAGTGAATCTTGCGGTCGGGCATTTTATTGAGAAATGTCTCATCATCAATTAAGTATCGGCACCTACTGTACCTAATCGCATGCTGCCAGAATACCCTATGTATATTATTTCCGGGGAAACAAATAGACACACTCGGTAATATTTGCTCTGACGCCAGGGGGGATATCGTGGCACCGAGCCTGCTATTATGGAATGATAAATCTGAGTACTCGGTCTTTACCGCCAAAAACAGCGATGCAGAACCCCTGCAATTCGCACTTAAATTCGAGCCCATTGTCGATTTGTCTACCGCGTTGAGATACGGTTGTGAGGTCCTCACACATCTTCCCGCCAATATAAACAGTGAGAAATATTTTCACCAACTGTCGGTTCAGCATCGACAGCATCTGTTTTATCAGCAAATTGACAAAATTAAGTGCTACCAACAGGGACTGCGCTACTCACTGAATTTACCGATGCAAGCCTTTCTGAGTTGGCCGCTATTCCATTCCCTGATTACGCCCTCTCCGTCCAGCTTGATTATCGAAATACAAGATCCAAATACGTTTTATTCTTTAAGTACACCCCAGCGGGCGATCGTCTACGGCGTAATTCAACATCTTGAAGACCATGGTATCCCAATATGGCTGGATGACGTCAATGAGGAACTGCTTGGCACATTCACCGCAGCCAACTGGCATTTGTCAGGGGTGAAGTTAGATAAAAATACGTTCTGGACACTCAGTCATGTGCCGGAAAAACTCCGCCAGGTTATTCAGATGGGGCGCGCAATCGCCAGCCTGGTGGTAGTTGAAGGAATTGAAACGCAAAAACAGCAGGAAATTGCCCTGCGCGCTGGCGCAAATTTGGGTCAGGGATATTTGTGGCCAGCCATTTATCCAGAGCAGGCGCAATAGATACGGACAGGGAAAAAGGAAGGATGCGCAGTGTAAAACGCCGGGAACGGCATCGCCGTTTACGAAACGCCCACTGTACCTGGCAATATGATCACTGTGCGCCGCAGGAATTTGACAGAATTGAGTATCTGGCTCAAAAACTTGATTACACATTACCGGGCGACACAATATCTCAAGCGATTATCACAACAGACAACTATCTCGGCTATACGTTAAATCGCTATTTATTTTCTGGTACACACACGGCCATCTTCCAGACGATTGAATCGGCCCTGCCACTGTTGAAAGAGTCTGAAGCGAGTCAGTTAGTGGTTGATATGGATGGTGCATCAAGCTCATATTTCGATGTTCTGGAATATCTTCGCCGACTCATTAAAGAACAGGATAATATTCAAATTTTCATATTACTTCCCAGTCGCCACGAAGCGCTCAGGCACTTTATTGCGATGGCTGGGCCATTCTATATCCTGTCGCGCCGTCAGCGCCTCCCGGAGATGCGCCATGCTTTATTATCTATGCCGCCAGACCATATTCACTCCGGGCACATAAATCAGGCTGACTGGGAGATGATCTCATTACTGTCACAAGGTAAATCATTAAAGAAGATTGCTCTGCTGCAGGCTCAACCCTATCACCGCGTTATCTATCGCCTGAACCAGCTGATCACGCTGCTGGGGTTGCCACATCGTCAGCGTTTTTTGCATCTGATACATCGCCTCAGCGTTACCTATCCCCATTTAATTTAACACCCTAACCCTCTGTGATATAAGAATTTATAGGAAATTACTTATTTTCAACTGAGAAAACGAATGTGATTTTTACAAACATTTAATATTTACAACTATTCCTGGTATTATATGTCGCGCAGGTATCCTGCTTTAGCTGACAGATTCAGTACATTTCGACAAAAAAGAATTGCCTCGCCGCCTTAACAAAACCTAAACAATTAGTCCATTGTGTCGTTTTTACTATTTAAAAAATTTTTTCAATCTGCCATAATTCAAACAGCAGGAGATTAATATCAATAGTCATTACCATGCCCTGATCTTTCAGGATATCCTAACAGACATTATGAACTTACGTGCTGTAAGCCTTTTCCGAAAGTGCAGAGCAGGTATAATCCTCACTGTTTTCTGATTAATTGTAAGTTTTCCCTGGTGTGAAATGGATATTCCACAAACTCATTGTTCTGACGTAGAACAACCGAATAAACAAGGATGACATAATATTTATTCGGTTCTTCTTCCAGAGCAATCCTTGGCTATTTGACAATATTATAACGCCTGATGTTTTATCAAAATCGCAAGATACACAAACAGTTTGAGGCATACAACAATGAAACCAGCATCCGTTATCATTATGGACGAACCCCCTATTGTCAGAATGTCGATAGAAGTACTGCTCGAAAAGAATAGTAATATTCAGGTTGTTCTGGAAACCGATGACAGCCGCGCAGCAATAGATCATCTACGGACTTATCCAGTCGATCTGGTCATTCTGGATATTGAACTACCTGGCTCCGATGGGTTTACATTACTCAAGAGAATAAAATCTCTGCAGGAAAAAACCCGGGTACTGTTTCTATCCTCAAAGTCTGAATCATTTTATGCCGGACGGGCGATCCGTGCCGGTGCCAATGGCTTCGTCAGCAAGCGAAAGGATCTCAATGATATCTATAACGCGGTGAAAATGATTTTATCAGGATATTCATTTTTCCCTTCAGACACGCTTAACTTTATTAATAATATTAATATACGTAAAGGTGTGCTGAATGACATGCCGTTATCGAACCGCGAGGTAACGGTTTTACGTTATCTGGCGAATGGGTTATCTAATAAAGAAATTGCTGAGCAACTTTTATTGAGTAATAAAACAATCAGCGCTCACAAAGCTAACATCTATTCCAAGCTCGGACTACATACCATTGTTGAGCTTATTGATTATGCAAAGATGCATGAATTAATGTGATCGCACTCCCGGCGAGGCGTCGTTCGGGAGTGCGTTATCAGCGCATGATGTCAATTGTAGTTAATCATAAACGTAGCATCTGCTTTCGCGATCCCCGGTTGAACGCCATCTGCCAGCGCAATATAGTTGGCAAAAAAAGTCAGCATAGCGTTGCCATTTTCATCAATGCTTACTGTCTGGCTGGCTTGTTCAAGCGGTAATCGCGTACGGTCGCTATCGTGCAATTCAATCGCGACCTTTTGTGCCATCACGGCATCGTCCAGCGCCAACAACGTGGTACCCGCTGCCGGCGTGCCGGAAAAGGTTATCGAGGCCGACCCCGGCGGGCAGCCTTCAAGTTTCAACGTGAAGGGAACCGGTTGGGTCGTATCCCCGGTGGTCTTTAATTGTTTTGTCGGCCAGGTGCCTAGTTCAACCAACTTATTATTGTCACTGGCAATAACCGCACAGGTAAAGTCCACAATATTACCGTGCAGTTCGATATTAATCTCACCCAGCGAGGTATCCGCCTGGCATAGTGAACTGGCTGACACTGCGGATATCAATACAAAAAGTGCACGACGTCTCATTGTTTTCTGCTTATTCATAATCAACTCGCAGATAGCCACGGGCGGTGAAAGGCCCTTCCGCTGGTTTATTGCCCGTCACGCTGACTGGCCATGCTCTAATGCCAACCCGCGCGGCAGCGTTATCATCCAACTGAAAGGGAATGGTGCTGGACAGATTGTTGGGTGTCAGCGGTTTACCGCTGCTGTCGGCCACGATAAAACCTAAATCCGGGTTGTCCGATATCATCATTTGCCCGGACGCTTTTTCGGCCTCGACCCGCATGGTCAGATAAGCTTGCGCGGCAACATTTGTACATTTTATGGCGACCGTTTTCGTTTGCGTATTGATACCTTCGGGCCGGTTACCGGCTCCCGCCTTGCTGAACAGCGAGGCACCAATATCGCCAAAATCAAACTCCACGATTTGCCCGGCATTCACCTCGCAGTTTTGTGGAACTTCCACCTTGCCGCTGTAGCTTATGGTGTAAACCGGCGTACTCAGCGCATCTCCCGTACTGGTAGTGACATAGACGCTGAACATCGTCTGTCGCGGGATCGGCACCATGTTGATAAATGAACGAATCACTTTTAATTTAAACACCAGCTTCGAATCCATCACGCCAAAAGGCTGCTGTTTGGAAACGTTTGGGTGATTCCCCATGCGGATATAATTACGTGGAGGATAAAACAACCCCGCGTAGCTATCGGTAATACTCATGGCCCCCAACAGGTAATCATTGAGTTTCAGATACTGAAAGTTATTTTCCGTACTTTGCACGGGGAGTTCTGTCACATAACTTCGGTAGGTGTAATTCACCGTCGTCCCTGCCGGGCAGGTTGCATTCACCCCAACCCAGCCTGACTTTTCAGGCAATGTCACTACCTGGCCCGGTTGGTTATTGCTGCTGTTAAACACATTCGACAGATCGTAATAAACGTCCGTTGGCGTTCCGTTCGAGTTATGGCAGACCGTCGCCCATGACGTATTAGCTATAAGCAGTAAAGCGCTTCCCAGTAGCAAACCGGTTTGTCGTTTCATCATATTATCCCTGTCGTGCCGACGGTCGTTGGCACATCACGTTGGTGAGCGTTACAGCCTGTTTCAGGCTCTCTTCAGGCAAGGTATAGTGCGCTTCACAGCGTGCGTTTGCGCCTTCACCCCATTGGATCAACAAGTTGCCTTTGAGCGGCAGACCACTCAGATAAATTTGTCCATCCTCACCGACCATGCTGGTGACGCCGCTCGTGGTTTCGCGAACCATCGACCCAAATGGCACCGGTTTTCCATCCCGATTCACCGTGATAAGCGCCCGCACGCCAATGCGTGTATCAAACGCCGCACGTACCAGTGCCCCCTGCGTGGGCACGACGCTGCTAACGTTATTTTCCACATCGGTGTTGTTATTCATTGAATTGGTATCCAGCGCGACGCGGTTGTAACGATAAACGGTGGCATACGGCATGACCGCGTAGCCACGCCAGTCGGTCTGCACGCCGGTCTGGTTTTCTATCCGCACCCCCTGGGCCCCAGGTGCTTTTATCAGTACGTTGGTATCGCCCAGTGGTTGGCTGAGCGTAATGCCGTCCGCATGTCCGATGACGCCACCGGAGAGTTGCCAGTTATAGTCATGCTGGTCACGGTCATAGTTGTAACCCACGCCCAGCGTGCCATAGGCCGCCTGCCAGTTCGCGTTAGCGCTCCCGCTGTATCCGTTGGAGCTGCTGTGTCCCTGATTAACGCTGTAGCTGAGATTGCGTCCATCTAACAGCGTGCCGCCAATACCGCTTTGCCAGCTGTTTTGTCCATTGCTGTTACGGTTCGCATTGAAAGTGGCGTAGGTGCGATCGAGTGCGTTATCACGCGAGTAGCGCCGCCCGGTCAGCAGACTGAACGGTACAGACACATTGAAGGCCAGGATGCGGTCGGTATCAGAGATCCCGACCGATTCATTCCATGACCAGGAGAGTGAATAGCTAATCCCCTGCCAACCGCTGGCATACCCCAGCTGGTACCAGGTATTGGTATCTGAGGTGTTCCAGTACGTTTGCTGGCTACCCGATACATAGAGTGATCCGTAATCGCCAAGGTTCTGCGAAATGTTGATCTGAAAACGTCCCTTTTTGCTGTAGCTCAGATTGTGGTAGCTCTTCACCTGTGGAACATCGTGGCGATTCCCTTCGCTGTCATATTCGTACTCGTAACCTTCCATACTGCGATACGCCACATCATCGAGGGTATAAAACCCGCGCGTCGAATAGCGGTACCCCAACAGCTGGAAGTTGGTACCGAAGTTGTTCAGTGATTTTGCATACAGAAAACGCAGCGATTGCCCCTGATGCGTACTGTCATCCGCCAGTTGGCTCCGGGCATGCGTTAAATCGACAGAGACAGCTCCCCAGTCTCCCAGGTTGCGGCCAGTACCTAGCACCAGTGCGGTGTAGCGTGAAGCTAACTGCGTGCCGCCATACGCGGTGTAACCTTCTGGTAACCCGGCAATTAACGTTCCCTGGAAAAAGAATGGCGAAGACTGCTGGCTATTACCGCTGCGAAAATCCCCGGCGACAACATCATATTTGAAACGTCCTTCACGCTGGAGCAGAGGTACCGTGGAATACGGCACCGTATAGCGCTGTTGACTGCCGTCCTTCTCATCAACCGTTACGTCCAGGTCACCACTCGACGAGGTGGGGTTAAGATCGGTTATCGAAAAAGCGCCTGGCGAAACATAGCTTTGATAAATCACGTAGCCATTCTGGCGAATAGTCAGTTTCGCTGCGGTACGCGCAATCCCACGGACGGTTGGCGCATAGCCCTGTAAGCTGTCGGGATACATGCTGTCGGACGAATAGAGACGAGCACCACGAAAACCGATACTGTCAAAAACGTCGTTGCCGGTGTTGCTGTCCCCCATAACCAGCTCACCCTTCAGCGGAATAATCGCGCGCTGAAGCCATGTGCCAATATTTTTCCAGCTTTGCGAATGGTAGCCGTCACCTTTCGAGTAGTTCCATGCACCGTTATTCCTCAGCCGCCATGGGCCATAGTTCAGGCCGCTTAACATGCTTAAGAAATAGCTGTCGGTATCGCTGCCGCGACTGCCGGTAAAGCTGTAGTTAACCAGCGCCGCCGGAATACCTTCATCCCACTCCTCTGGCGGAATATAGCCACGCGCACTGTTCAACATTGAGGCTTGCGGCAGGCTGACATTTAAACGCAGTGTAGAAAAATCGAAGGCAATTTCGCTACCAGGAATCGCCTCTGGCAAATTAATACAGGTATTGTTCGCATCCTGACTGAGTGCCGGAAACGCAGTGATATTGACGCCAAGGCGTTTAACCCAGTCGAGATCAAAGCACGGCATCAGCCCGCCGGATTTTTCTCCGGCTTTCCCCGCACTGGTGGCGAAACGAATATCCTGGGTAGCCACAAACTCATCATTGCGCCAAATATCCACACGATAAACGCCTTCAGGCTGGTGATTCCCTTTTTCGAAACGAGACAAATCCGCCACAGTAGCGGTATCGGCAGATAAAAACGCCGGATTGAAATAGCTTTCACCCTGGCTGAAGGAGGGAAAGAGCGCGGCCAGCGTGGACAACGCCACCCCCGCCAGCGGTGGCGTAACCCCCGGTAACAGGCCAGGAAAATACGTTGTCTTATTCATCGTTTTCTCAACGCACGCTAACCGTTTTAGCGGTGGTGACTGCGCCATAATCGTTCACCGTCTGGAACGTAACGTTTCCCTGAACGCCAGTCGGCAACAGGACCTGCGTGTCATTTTTTGGCGCAACCATAACGTTATCAATCTTCGTATTTCCGACATTGAGATTGACCAGCGTGACGTAATACGCTGACGGGTTGGTGATTTTCAGGTGGTTGCCAGTACGGGAAAACTGCAGCATGCCTGGCGCATCTTCCGCGATTTGTGGCAGATTATTTGGGCGGACAAAGAGTTTGATGCGCGACAAAATCGCCAGTTGCAGAACGTTTTTCCCCTCAAGGCTATTTTTATTGACCGACGGAATAGCCTTCACATTCATCCAGAACAGCGATTCACGGTCTTTGGGCAGCGGCTCGCCCGCGTAGATGATACGCAGCGTGTTTTCGCTTTTAGGTTCACTGACAAACAGCGGCGGTGTGACCACAAACGATTTATCTTTGACGCCTGCGCTGTTCTCTATCCATGAATTAATCAGGAAACGTTCTTTGGTATCACTATTACTAATGGCGAGGGACGTTTGTTTAGCCTCGGCAGGATAAATAACGCGAGTTGCACCTAATGCAATTCCACCAGATGCCTGCACACTGGTGGCAGAAAATAAGGCCAGTAAAATGATAAAGCCTGATTTTAGATAATTAAACATAGCTACAAATACCTTTGGCGTGATTATCGTTAGGAAATAAATCAGGGATACACCAACGTAAACCACACATCTGAACGAAGCGTTCCCGGCGTTATATATTCCGAGACAGCCCGATAGCGAGCAGTGAAATGAAACGTCATCTCTTGCGTTAAAATCGGGGCATAATGAAGCGGCAGCGCATTCGGAATTATTTGTCGCTGTCGCTCATCAAACAACGCCAGACCAATACCCGAAACCGCAGACGCATCGCCGCTGGCAAGAAAGACCTGTGGATCTTCGGCTGGCGTAACGCCCGCAAAGGCAATCCCCACATGGTCATAAACATCAGCACTGCACGACGTTAGTCGCAGCGAAAACGGTACGCTGGTAGAAGCAAAGCTTCCCGTCCCGGAAAACGCGTTAGTGCGGTACTGCCCCATCTGCACCCGTAAGCTCTGGCTGTCTGTGGCAACCGTACAGGCACCATTAACCAGTTGCCCACGTAAATGAAGACGGCCACTTTCCAGTATCACGGTGTGAGCAAACGCCGGCATTACGCAGACCATTCCCGCCAGCGCTACGCCTTTCCCTATCATCTGCCACATCCTTCATCATCCCCGGATAGTGCCTCATCCCATGAGGCGGTAGTCTTCCCTGCAAGAATCAAACGGCTTATTCGTACTTCATGATGAAGGTCGCATCCGCATTTGCCTGACCCGGCGTGGCGCTGGTTGCTGTGGCTTTATAACGCGCGGAGAAACGCAGGGTGTTGGTGCCTTCCACCAGCGCCTGAGCGGTTGAGAAGGTCGCGCCATCTGGCTTCAGTGCGGTAGAGGTGTTGTCCAGGATTTCGATCCCTACGCCGCCCGCTGTGGTGCTGTTATCCGAAGAGGAGAGAGCCAACAGGCTGTTGTTGGTGAGGTCCGTCTGGCCCGAGAAAGCAACAGCAGCAGTCGCAGCAACTTTCGGGTCACAGTCGTTCAGCACGATGGAAAACGGAATTTGCGCCGTGGTGTCACCGACTGCGGTGAAGCTGGCGGTACGATATTGGCCTAATGTGACAACCTGGTCGGCTGACTGAGTGCTCACTGCACAGGCTGCATTGACCAGCTCACCTTCAAAGTGAACCGTACCGCCGCTCACGCTTACCGGATCTGCCGCCACCGCTGCGCCCGCCATTAACATCATGCTGGCAAAAACAGAAGAGGTCATTAATTTACGTTTCATGGATTTCCCTTGAATTACACACATCCGGCTCCAGCGTCCTGCGGGATCCGTTTGAATCATTATCGACATTAAATGTCAGGCAAATTATCTCTGCATCCTGTAAAGATATATATCGAGAGAGAATTAGCGAAACATGTACTCCCACTCTCCTGAGTATTTGATTCACTAATTAATCTTCACGAATATGACAATTCGTCACCGGGATAAATTAAACATTTCAATTAATGAAAAATACCTGCAATTCCTTTTAATGACCCTGGCTTATTCTTATTGGACTCTAAGAAAATTCCGGATGGAAATGAGGCAAAAACGGCCATAACAAGACGTAACAGTCTGGTTTCTGAGATATTACCCATGAAAATAGCAGGGTGATGAGTTGTTTCATTTAGGTTAAGTTTCGTTAGCATGCTTATGAATTACGTACCAACGTCCAACACCTGTTGCCGCGCTCACGGGCTATGCGAAACACTCCACCGCACGTAAAAACGCAAACGAAAACTGACAGCACGCCCCGCTTCTGACAAAATAGTGACATCCCCTTCGACTTAACGTAACAGACGGAATCCTCTCTCTGATGGCAGCAAAGATTATTGACGGTAAAACGATTGCGCAGCAGGTGCGCTCTGAGGTTGCTCAAAAAGTTCAGGCGCGTTTAGCGGCTGGATTACGCGCCCCAGGACTGGCTGTTGTGCTGGTAGGTAGCAACCCGGCTTCGCAGATTTACGTGGCAAGTAAACGCAAAGCTTGTGACGAAGTGGGTTTTGTCTCCCGCTCCTGGGACCTGCCTGAAACCACCAGCGAGGCGGAACTTCTTGAGCTGATCGATACGCTCAATGCAGATGCCACCATCGATGGTATCCTGGTACAACTGCCGTTGCCGGCGGGTATCGACAACGTCAAAGTGCTGGAGCGTATTGCACCGGATAAAGACGTTGACGGTTTCCACCCGTATAACGTCGGTCGCCTGTGCCAACGCGCGCCGCGCCTGCGTCCATGTACCCCACGCGGTATCGTGACCCTGCTTGAACGCTACAACATCGACACGTATGGCCTGAACGCCGTGGTGATTGGCGCCTCCAATATTGTTGGTCGCCCGATGAGCATGGAACTGCTGCTGGCTGGCTGCACCACCACCGTTACCCACCGGTTCACCAAAGATCTGCGTCGCCACGTTGAGCATGCTGACCTGCTGATCGTCGCCGTCGGTAAACCAGGCTTTATTCCCGGTGAGTGGATTAAAGAAGGTGCGATTGTGATTGATGTCGGCATCAACCGTCTGGAGAATGGTAAGGTTGTTGGCGATGTGGTCTTTGAAGATGCTGCCGCACGCGCGTCATATATCACGCCAGTGCCGGGAGGCGTTGGCCCTATGACCGTCGCCACGCTTATCGAAAACACGCTGCAGGCGTGTGTTGAATATCATGATGTAAAGGACGTTTAAGATGGCCACATTTTCACTGGGTAAACACCCACATGTTGAACTCTGCGATCTGCTGAAGCTGGAAGGCTGGAGCGAAAGTGGCGCCCAGGCAAAAATCGCCATTGGCGAAGGGTTAGTGAAGGTCGACGGCGTTGTTGAAACGCGTAAACGCTGCAAAATCGTTGCCGGACAGACCGTAAGCTTTGAAGGCCAAAGTATTACCGTCGTGGCGTGATCCCCGGTGCCGGATGAGGCTAACCCCCTGTCCGGCCACTTCCTCTCTCATTTTCAGATAATCACTTCATCACCACTTCACAGTGAATTGTTAGCATGTCGTTTTTCCACACGAAGCGATCATCATGCCAACAATTGTTACCCACGCGGCCGTGCCACTCTGCTTAGGGTTAGGTCTCGGGCTTAAAGTCATCCCCCCGCGCTTACTGTTTACTGGCGTCATTCTGGCTATGTTGCCGGATGCCGACGTGCTGTCGTTTAAGCTTGGCATCGCCTACGGCAACGTATTTGGTCACCGTGGTTTTACCCACTCGCTGCTGTTCGCCTTTGTCGTGCCACTACTCTGTGTTTTGATTGGCCGACGATGGTTTAAGGTGGGATTGATTCGCTGCTGGTTATTCCTGACGGTTTCACTGCTGTCGCACAGCCTGCTGGATTCTGTCACTACCGGGGGAAAAGGCGTCGGCTGGCTGTGGCCGTGGTCAGATGAACGCTTCTTCGCACCGTGGCAGGTCATTAAGGTCGCCCCGTTTGCGCTATCACGCTACGCCACGCCGTACGGGCATCAGGTTATTCTTTCGGAGCTAATGTGGGTATGGCTGCCGGGAGCCGTCATGATGGGTGTGTTGTGGTGGTACAGACGTCATTAATAGTGCCTGATGGCGCTACGCTTATCAGGCCTACCGATCATTCCATCGTAGGCCGGATAAGGCACTAGCCGCCATCCGGCAATATAGAGATTTACTTACGACGCCAGGTGGTGCCCTGCGGACCGTCTTCCAGCACGATGCCCATCTCATTGAGACGGTCACGCGCGGCGTCAGCTGCCGCCCAGTCTTTCGCCTTACGGGCATCCAGACGTTGTTGGATTAACGCTTCAATTTCAGCAACTTCACCATCATCCGCCTGCGCACCGATTTGCAGGAAGGCTTCTGGCTCCTGTTCCAGCAGGCCCAGCACGCCGGACAGCTTACGCAGATGCGCAGCCATAGCGTTAGCTGCCGCCATATCTTCGCCCTTCAGACGGTTAACCTCACGCGCCATATCAAACAGCACGGAGTAGGCTTCCGGCGTGTTGAAGTCGTCATCCATCGCTTCAATGAAGCGCGCTTCAAAGGCTTCGCCACCGGCTGGAGCAACGGACTTGTCAGTGCCGCGCAGCGCGGTGTACAGACGCTCCAGCGCAGAGCGTGCCTGTTTCAGGTTCTCTTCGCTGTAGTTCAACTGGCTGCGGTAATGACCCGACATCAGGAAGTAACGAATGGTTTCGGCGTCGTAGTATTTCAGCACGTCGCGCACGGTAAAGAAGTTGCCCAGCGATTTGGACATTTTCTCACGGTCAACCATCACCATCCCGGAGTGCATCCAGTAATTAACGTATTCACCGTCATGCGCACAGGTGGACTGAGCAATTTCGTTTTCATGGTGCGGGAACATCAGGTCCGAACCGCCGCCGTGAATATCGAAATGGTTACCCAGCTGTTTGCAGTTCATCGCAGAACATTCAATGTGCCAGCCAGGACGACCTGCGCCCCATGGAGACGGCCAGCTCGGCTCACCCTCTTTGGACATCTTCCACAGCACAAAGTCCATCGGGTTGCGCTTCACATCAACCACATCAACACGCGCACCCGCCTGCAGTTGATCCAGATCCTGGCGGGACAGCTGACCGTAGTTCGGGTCAGTCGGCACGTCAAACATCACGTCACCGTTATCAGCAACGTAAGCGTGACCTTTGGCAATCAGCTGTTCGGTGATTTCGATAATCTCGGCGATATGGTGCGTCGCGCGCGGTTCAAGATCCGGGCGCAGAATATTCAGCGCATCGAAATCGTTGTGCATTTCCGCAATCATGCGATCAACCAGCGCCACAAAGCTCTCGCCATTTTCATTCGCGCGCTTAATGATTTTGTCGTCGATATCGGTAATGTTGCGCACATACTTCAGCTTGTAGCCGAGGAAACGCAGATAACGGGCAACAACGTCGAAAGAAACAAAGGTACGCCCGTGTCCAATATGACAGAGATCGTAAACGGTGATGCCACACACGTACATGCCGACTTCCCCGGCATGAATGGGTTTGAATTCCTCTTTTTGGCGCGTCAGTGTATTAAAGATTTTTAACATCGAAGATTCCGTGTAGACGTGTGTGGATAACAAAGCCCTATAATACCTATAAATTGGCCCCGAAGCAGCACACTTTGCAAGGTGATCGAACCTTGCGGTTATGCTATAACAAGCCCCTATCATGTGACCCTGACCAGGGTCGAAGCACCACTCTATCGGAACAGGATGCAAAAATGGTTACTTTCCACACTAATCACGGCGATATCGTAATCAAAACGTTTGATGATAAAGCGCCTGAAACAGTTAAAAACTTCCTGGACTACTGCCGCGAAGGTTTTTACAACAACACCATTTTCCACCGTGTTATTAATGGTTTCATGATCCAGGGCGGCGGTTTTGAGCCGGGCATGAAGCAAAAAGCCACGAAAGAGGCTATCAAAAACGAAGCCAACAACGGTCTGAAAAACACCCGTGGAACGCTGGCAATGGCGCGTACTCAGGCTCCGCACTCCGCGACTGCTCAGTTTTTCATCAACGTTGCCGACAACGACTTCCTGAACTTCTCCGGCGAAAGCATGCAGGGCTGGGGTTACTGTGTGTTCGCTGAAGTTGTCGAAGGTATGGATGTCGTTGATAAAATCAAAGGCGTTTCCACCGGTCGCAGCGGTATGCATCAGGACGTACCAAAAGAAGACGTTATCATCGAAAACGTGACCGTCAGCGAGTAATCGTGACAACACTGTTTATTGCAGATCTTCATCTCTGCACGGAAGAACCGGCGATCACCGCCGGTTTTCTGCGTTTTTTAGCCGGCGATGCACGAAAGGCTGATGCGCTGTACATTCTTGGCGATCTGTTTGAGGCCTGGATAGGCGATGACGATCCCAATCCCCTACATCGTGAAATGGCCGCAGCGATAAAAGCGCTGACGGATTCCGGCGTTCCCTGCTTTTTTATTCACGGCAACCGTGATTTTCTGATCGGCAAGCGTTTTGCCCGTGAGAGCGGCATGACCCTGTTACCTCAGGAAAAAGTGCTCAACCTGTATGGTCGCAAGGTACTGATCATGCATGGCGACACCTTGTGCACCGACGACGCAGGCTATCAGGCGTTTCGGGCTAAGGTTCATCAGCCCTGGCTACAAAAATTGTTTCTCTCCCTGCCGTTATTCATTCGCCAACGTATTGCCGCGAAGATGCGCGCCGGAAGCCTTGCCGCCAACAGCAGTAAATCGCTGGAGATCATGGATGTGAATCCACAGGCCGTCATTGCCGAAATGGAGAAACATCAGGTCCAGTGGTTAATTCACGGACATACACACCGTCCTGCTGTCCACGAACTCACGGCCAATGAGCAACCCGCTTTCCGCGTGGTGTTAGGTGCCTGGCACACCGAAGGTTCGATGATTAAAGTCACACCTGACGACGTTGAACTGATCGCTTTTCCGTTTTAATCACGGCTGAAAACGTCTGCATACACGCAACGCAATCGTTTTCCTTGTTTTTAAAACGTGCTATTCTCTCTCGCCTCTAAAGCAGTGTGAAGCACACCCACAGGAGTTTTTAGACGCATGTCTTCCCGCAATAATCCGGCGCGAGTCGCCATCGTGATGGGGTCCAAAAGCGACTGGGCTACCATGCAGTTCGCCGCCGAAATCTTCGAAATGCTGGACGTTCCGCATCATGTTGAAGTCGTCTCCGCTCACCGTACCCCTGATAAACTGTTCAGCTTCGCCGAAAGCGCTGAAGAAAACGGTTATCAGGTGATTATTGCCGGTGCTGGCGGCGCAGCGCATCTGCCGGGCATGATTGCAGCGAAAACGCTGGTCCCCGTGTTAGGCGTTCCGGTGCAAAGCGCAGCGTTGAGCGGCGTAGATAGCCTCTACTCCATTGTTCAAATGCCGCGCGGCATTCCCGTTGGAACACTGGCGATCGGCAAAGCGGGTGCGGCAAATGCGGCCCTGCTGGCAGCACAAATTCTGGCAACACACGACAAAGCATTACATCAGCGTCTGAGCGACTGGCGCAAAGCGCAAACCGATGAGGTACTGGAGAACCCGGACCCGCGAGGTGCGGCATGAAGCAGGTCTGCGTACTCGGTAACGGTCAGTTAGGGCGCATGTTGCGTCAGGCCGGCGAGCCGCTGGGCATTTCGGTCTGGCCCGTCGGACTGGATGCAGAGCCCGCCGCCGTCCCCTTTCAGCAAAGCGTCATTACCGCTGAGATTGAGCGCTGGCCGGAAACCGCGTTAACCCGCGAACTGGCGCGCCACCCGGCGTTTGTTAACCGCGACGTTTTCCCGATTATTGCCGACCGTCTGACGCAAAAGCAGCTTTTCGACAAGCTCGGCCTGGCAACTGCGCCGTGGCAACTGTTGGCGGATAAAAGCGAGTGGCCTGCGGTATTCGACAAACTGGGTGCGCTGGCTATCGTCAAGCGTCGCGTCGGCGGCTACGACGGTCGTGGACAGTGGCGTTTACGCGCCAATGAAACCGAACAACTGCCGGATGATTGCTACGGCGAGTGTATCGTCGAGCAGGGAATCAATTTCTCTGGTGAAATGTCGCTGGTAGGCGCTCGTGCGCACGACGGCAGCACCGTCTTCTATCCGCTGACCCATAACCTGCACCAGGACGGTATTCTGCGCACCAGCGTGGTCTTCCCGCAGGCTAACGCCAGACAGCAAGAACAGGCCGAAGCGATGCTCTCTGCCATCATGCAGGAACTGGGGTATGTCGGCGTGATGGCGATGGAGTGTTTCATCACCCCGGAAGGTCTGTTGATCAACGAACTGGCGCCTCGCGTGCACAACAGCGGGCACTGGACGCAAAACGGCGCCAGCATCAGCCAGTTTGAGCTGCACCTGCGCGCCATTACCAGCCTGCCATTACCGACTCCGGTGGTGAATAATCCTTCGGTGATGGTAAACCTGATTGGTAGCGACCTGAACTACGACTGGCTGAAGCTGCCGCTGGTACACCTGCACTGGTATGACAAAGAAGTGCGTGAAAGTCGTAAGGTGGGTCATCTGAACCTGAGCGACAGCGATACTGCACGTCTTAGCGCGACGCTGGAGGCGCTTATCCCCCTGCTGCCACCGGAATACGCCAGCGGCATTATCTGGGCGCAGTCAAAGCTGAAATAAGCCATTAATGCCGGGTAATGGATTTTATCCTTCCCCGGCCCCTCCCCTGGCGCGTAAAATCCCCTCCATTGCTGTTTTGTATTTTCAGGACTGAACATGAACGATGGAACGGACTATCGCGCGATTCTGCTCGCCGGTACGCCTTTAATCGATGTACGCGCCCCCGTCGAATTTCAGCAGGGCGCAATGCCGGGCGCAATAAACCTTCCCTTAATGAACGATGACGAACGTGCCGCCGTAGGTACCTGTTATAAACGTCAGGGGCCTGAGGCCGCCCTCGCGCTTGGCCATCAACTGGTTTGTGGCGAGACTCGCCAGCAACGCCTGAAGGCATGGCTTAATGCCTGTCGTCAAAATCCTGCGGGCTACTTATGTTGCGCGCGCGGCGGCCAGCGTTCGCACATTGTGCAGCAGTGGCTGCACGAGTCCGGTACTGACTACCCGCTAATACAAGGCGGTTATAAAGCATTGCGCCAGGCAGCGATTCAACTGACGGAAGAACTGGTGCAAAAACCGATTGTCTTAATTGGCGGCTGTACCGGGAACGGTAAAACGCAGTTGGTGCAACAGCAGCCAAACGGCATTGACCTTGAAGGTCTGGCACACCATCGAGGTTCCTCGTTTGGTCGCACCGTTGAGCCGCAGCTGAGCCAGGCAAGCTTTGAAAACCTGCTGGCGGTCGAAATGCTGAAAACCGACAGCCGTCAGGATCTGCGTCTGTGGGTACTTGAGGACGAAGGCCGCATGATCGGCGCTAATCATCTGCCCGAATGCCTGCGCGAGCGCATGACCCAGGCATCTATTGCGGTGGTGGACGATCCTTTTGAGCTACGGCTGGAGCGCCTGCGCGAAGAGTATTTTGTACGCATGCACCACGATTTCACTCACGCTTATGGCGAGAATCAGGGCTGGCAGGAGTACTGTGAATATTTGCATCACGGCCTGTTTGCTATCCGCCGCCGTCTGGGTTTACAGCGTTTTGCCGAGCTGACCGCACTGCTCGACGTCGCCCTGCAAGAGCAACAAGCCAACGGCAGTACCGACGCGCATATGGGCTGGCTGGTGCCGTTGCTCAACGAGTATTACGACCCGATGTATCGCTATCAGCTGGAAAAGAAAGCCGCGAAAATCGTCTTTCGCGGCTCATGGCAGGAGGTGGCTGACTGGCTTAGCGTACAGTAATCAATGTCTGTCGCGCTTGTCTGCGCGTTTCGCCAACCAGTCGCCCAGCACCTGAACGACCTGCACCAGAATAATCAGCGCCACCACGGTGACTACCATGACCTGGGTTTCGTAGCGGTAATAACCAAAGCGAATCGCCAGGTCGCCTACCCCACCGCCGCCAACGATCCCGGCCATTGCGGAGTAACCGATCAAACTCACCAGCGTTATCGTCAACCCACGCAGCAGACCCGCGCTCGCCTCCGGTAACAGAACGGTGCAGATGATGCGCATCGGGCTGGCGCCAAAGGCTTCCGCCGCCTCGATAATGCCTTTATCGACTTCGCGCAGCGCGCTGTCGACCAGACGGGCATAGAAAGCAATTGCTGCTACCGAAAGTGGGACCGACGCCGCGATGGGTCCAATGGTATTGCCGAGCAAAAACTGGGTGAGCGGCAACAACAGAACCAGCAGGATCACAAACGGCACCGAACGGATAATATTCACCAGCACGGAGCTGAGCAGATACACAAAACGGTTTTGCCAGAATAAATGCCGATCGGTAACGAAAATAAGAAAACCGAGCGGCAGACCGCCAATAATCGCCAACAGCGTAGAGATGCTCAGCATCTGGAAGGTTTCATTGAACGCCAGCGTCAAATCAGGCAATAAATCATCCACGAATCACCTCCACCTGTGCAGTACGTTGACGAATATGTTCCACGGCGATATCCACCGCAGAAGGGTTATGCGGCGCGGTGAGTTGCACCACCAGAATCCCCAGCGCACGTTCGCCGATATATTCAATTTTGCCGTGCAGAATGTTCACCGCCACGCCAAATTTAACCGCCACTTCTGACAACACCGGCTGTTCTGCCGAATCACCGATGAACAGAATTTTTAGCAACTGACCGGGCAGATGCTGGCGCAGACGGTCGGGTAGCGTCAGATTGAGAGTATGCGACACCAGTTGCTGAGTGAAAGCGTGCTGCGGGTGAGCAAAAACATCAAACACCTCACCAGACTCCACTACCTTGCCACCGGACATCACCGCCACGCGATCGCAAATGGATTTGATCACGTTCATCTCATGGGTGATCAGCACGATCGTGATCCCCAACTGTTTGTTGATCTGCTTAAGCAACGTCAGAATCGTGGCTGACGTTTCCAGATCCAATGCGGAAGTCGGTTCATCACACAGCAACACATCCGGGTGATTAGCAATCGCACGGGCAATACCCACGCGCTGCTTTTGCCCACCGCTGAGCTGAACCGGAAAGCGGTTCGCCTTGTCTGACAGCCCCACCAGCGACAGGATTTCGCCCACGCGCGGGCCAATTTTACTGCGTTCCCATCCGGCAGCCTTCAGGCTAAAGGCGACGTTTTGCGCCACGGTACGGGTATGCATCAGATTAAAATGTTGAAAAATCATCCCTATACGCTGACGGGCTTTACGTAGATGCGCGCCTTCCAGTGCGGAAATTTCTACGCCGTTCACCTTCACGCTTCCCTGGCTCGGTCGCGTTAAGGCGTTCAGGGTGCGCAGCAGCGTACTTTTCCCCGCGCCACTGGTCCCGACAATGCCAAATATCTCACCTGCGCCAATGCGCAAGCTAACGTCATCAACCGCCCGGGTTGATGGTCCACGGCCTGCGGCGAAGTCCACGCAAACCTTTTCTATCTCAATCATAGCCACCTCAGAAATGCGAAAAGGGCAGTCGTCGCTGCCCCTGTTAACCCTTGTGCGCAGCGATTATTGGGCTGCCGACATCCATTCCGGTTTCTGGAAGGCGCTGTAGATATTTTTCGGGTCGTCAATCACGGCGCGATATGCCGGAGATTTCACCGCCTCAACAATATCTTTGGCGAACGGTTTATCCGCATCTTCACTGCGTACCGCAATGATATTTTTAAGATTTTCATCCAGATGCTCTTGCTTGATGGCGCTGGCAAGATCCAGTTTTGCCGCTACGGCAAAGTTGCCGTTGACCAGCGCGCCGGTCACGCCGTCCAGCGTGCGCGGCAGCTGTGCCGCTTCCAGCGGTTTAAACACCAGCCCTTTCGGGTTGCTGGCGATATCGCGCTCAGAGGCTTTAGTCGGGTCGATGTTATCTTTGATGGTGATAAGGCCAATTGACTGCAGGAAACGCAGACCGCGAGCCAGGTTGGTGGGATCGTTGGAAAGCGTGATCACATCCCCTTTTTTCAACTCATCCAGACTTTTGATTTTATGTGAGTAAAACCCCATCCCGGCCGTTGGAACCACAATCAGCTTGCTCAGCTTCAGGCCTTTATCGGCGGTGAATTTGTCAAAGTAAAGCGAGTGCTGGAACAGGTTGGCATCAATGCTGCCGTTGGAGAGCGCCATGTTAGGCTGCACGTAGTCGCTGAATTCGCGCACCACGACCTTATAGCCTTTCTCTTTCAGCGTAGGGGTAATGGCTTGTTTTACCATATCGCCGTACGGCCCAGGCGCGACGCCAAATACGATGGTGTGCGGATCACTGTTCGCATGAGCAAATTGTAATCCACAGGCCAGTAACAGCGCCCCGGTCGCGACGCGTAAACTCTGACGCAATCCCATAATCTCTCCATTTTAACGTTGTGGTGTCATGTCTCACGCCGTTCTTGCGGCGTTGTTGTTGTTAACCTGTTTAACAGGCTGATTGTTAACATGACACAGATCACAACCTGCTGTCCTTGAAATTAATTCATGATGTTGCAGAATGTGTTTTCAAATGAGAGAAGGCATGAAAAAGCCGGATGTCGGCACAAGTGCCTTATCCGGCCTACAACAGCTTTCTTAGGCCCGATAAGCGCATCGGGCGGCGGGCGTTTGATTAGAAATCGTAACGCAGACGAACCAGGTTCATATCACCCAGATTGTCGGTGCTGGAGGTGAAGACGTGTTCGTAATCCACACGGAAACCGTAATCCAGCTGGAAGCTGATACCCACACCGTTGTCGGTGCGCAGGTAGTTACGACCATTCACGTATTCAATACGATCGCCCATAAAGTATGGCTGAACGGATTTCAGCGCATACTGACCAACCGGGAAGGTGTAACCCGCGAAGTATTCCAGACCCCAGGCATCACCGGCAAAGTAGTCGTTAACCGAGACTTTTTTGGTGGTCATGAAGTTCTGATACCAGCCGCCGCCCATTGAGAAGGTCCAGTTGTCCGGTTTCCAGCTCAGCGCGGTACCGACGATGTTTTGATCGTAGGTTTTGCTGGTGTTACCACGCATTTCCGCGCGGGTGTAGTTCCACGCCGTACCCCAGGTCAGGTCATCGGTAATGTGATAATCCACACCCAGCGAGCCGCCGCCTTTACGTTTGTAACGCAGGCCGTTATTCGGGTTGTAGTCATCGCTGAACAGATAAGACGCGTAAAGATCAACATCGCCTACCGTATTTTTATACTTCAGTGATTTACGTGTACGATAGGAACCGTCGTAGTCGCCATTGATACCGTTACCTGGCGCCTGGCCGATCATGTCGTAGTCCCAGATATCCGTTTTCGCACCCACCACATCATAGTAAATGCTGTTCTGTTGACCGAAGGTCAGCGTACCCCAGGTCGCGCTCTTCAGACCGGTGTACAGCATACGACGCGTGGTATCGTTGGCACCGTTAGCATAGTGATTGTCCCAGTTGAACATCGCCGGGAAGTTAACACCCAGCTCGTAGTAGCTCACCCAACTGATGTCATCAAACAGATAGTAGTCAGCGGCGAAGCGGAAACGCGTCCCGCCGTCGAAGCCATTACGTTTGTAGCCATTCTTCCCATCGTCACCAGCCATATTCTGGAACTGCGGACGAATACTCCCGCCGACGGTGAAATTAAGACGGCTCAGCGGATTGCCCGCTTGCGGATCTTGTTTCAGGACCGTGATTTCCGCCTGAGAGGCGAAAGTCGTTAATGCCACTGCTGCGCCGATCGATACTGCCAGCGCCGTTTTTTTTATAGTCATTATTTGTACCTTGATAGATAGCCTGCCAATTATTCAGCATACAAATATTAACGTTTATTAATACACTCGTGTTGTCGGGTTTTTATTGATTTGTGCTGTTAAATATCAAGTAGTTATCAATTTGTGCTACATAGATAAAAAAACGCACCGATTTAAAAAAACCGGTGCGTAATCATCACGAATATGAATTAACTGCTGAACTGACGGAACAACGCTTTGCCTTTAAGAAGACGTGAACCGAGCCATCCGCCGCAGAGAGAGAGCAGCAATGCCCCACAAAGCGGCAACACAACCCACAGCCGCCAGTCTGGTTCCCACGGGAAATCAAACACGTGGGTTTGCAGCACCGCCAGCGCCGTTTCCGCCCCGATGGCCGCCACCAGGCCGGCGACCATCCCGAGCATGGCGAACTCGCACCACAGCGTGGTACGCAGCAGCTTCTTGCCCGCGCCCAGCGTACGCCAGACCACCAGTTCCTGATGACGCTGACGCATCCCCACCTGCACCTGCGCCAATAGCAGCAACATACCGCAGGCGGTAACCAGCACCACCATCACCTCCAGCGCGCGGCTCACCTGCTCCAGCACCTGACTCACCTGTTTGAGAATAGCGCCAATATCCAGCAGGCTGATAGTCGGGAATTCGCGGTTAAGCTGCGTCAGCATGCCGTTGCCGTTCTCCCAACGAAAGCTGGTTAACCAACTTTGCGGCTGCCCGTCCAGCGCACCGGAGGGGAAAATGAAGAAGAAATTCGGTCGCAGGCTTTCCCAGTCCACTTTGCGCAGACTGCTGACTGTGGCGCTGAAATCCTGGGTATCGCCCATAAAGGTCACACGATCGCCAGGCTTTACGTTTAACCGCTTCGCCAGCCCCTCTTCCATCGACACTTCACCCGCTTTTGGCGGCCAGCTTCCGGCGGTAATCGGGTTATGATCCGGCCGGGTATCCTGCCAGGTCAGATTCAATTCACGATTAAGCGCCTCGTCCTGATTACCTTCGGTCGCTTTGTCATTGATTGCCGTCAGACGCGCCCGCACGATGGGATAGAACGACTCAGGGATCACCTGATGCTCAGCAAGGAAAGCCTTCAGCGGAGCCACTTGCTCAGTGGCAATGTTGATCAGAAAATAGTTTGGACTTTCCGGCGGCATTTGCTACTGCCAGCGGTCGAGGAGATCGCCGCGCAGCACCAGCAACAGCGCCAGCAGCATAAAGGACAGCGAAAATGCCGACAGTTGGCTCAGCGTTGACCACGGCTGGCGCAACAGCCGGCTGACCGCTAAACGTAGCGGTAGCGACGTTAACGTCAGGCCACGCAGTACGTTGAGCAGCATCCAGCCCAACACGCCGCACAGCAGCGCCAGCACCACCGCCCCGGCCAGTACCGCCCACAGCAGCATACTTCCGCCCATCAATCCGGCCAGCAGCGCAACCACAACTATCGTTGCTACGGGCAGATAGACCTTAAGCGGCCAGACGTTTGCCACCACGTCGCGACGCAGTACCCGCAATGGTTGTGTCGCCAGCAGCAGGCGATAAGGGCGTAGCCCCACCAGCAGAGAAATGACGGTCATCGTACCGAGTGCCCACAGCCACGGCCACAGGCTGGCGGGCGGCAGCTCACCGGGCAGAACTGGCTTCAGTAATACCACCAGCACCCGCTCAAATAACAGCCCGAACAGGCCGCCGGTCACGCCAGACAGCACCAGCACCATCAGCCACTGGCCGATAATCAGCTTGCGCAACTGCGCCCTGCCCGCACCGAGCGTTTTTAATATCGCCACCAAATCGTAACGGCTACGGCAGTAATGATTCATCGCCACGGCAACGGCAGCAACCGCCAGCAGTAGCGTTAACAATGCCGACAGCAGCAGGAACTGTTGCGAACGCTGCAGAGATTTCCCCAACGCCCCTTCATCCTGCTCCAGCCCATACCAGCGCTGTTCCGGCTTTAACTGCGGCAGCAGCCATTTTTCATAGGCTTCCAGTTGCTGTGGCGTACCGCCAAATTTATAGCGCCAGGTCACACGGCTTCCCGGCTGGACCGCCGCCGTTTTTTCGACATCCGCCATGTTCATCATCAGGCGCGGCGCTATCTGGAAAGGATTAAAACCGGAATCCGGTTCCTGTACCACTTCCCCGGCGATGCGCAGGGTGGCATCGCCAACGTCGATGGAATCACCGATTTTTACGTTGAGCAGCGCCATCAGACGCGGTGCCAGCAGCACTGAGCCCGGCTGCGGTTTCAGCCCCGGCGGATTGGTTTGCAACGTGCCGTACATCGGATACACATCATCCACCGCTTTGACGTTCGCCAGCTGCGGCGTATCCCGGGCAAAGGTCATGGTGGCAAAGGTGAGCTGTTCACCCACCTTCAGACCACGCTGTCGCGCCTCGTCAATCCACGCTTTCGGTACGGCGCGCGAACTTTGCAGCGACCGATCGCCCGCCATAAACTCACGACTTTGCTGGCTCAACCCTTTTTCCATGCGATCGCTGATATTGCCCAGCGCCAGTACGCAGGCCACCGCCAGGCTTAACGCCAGCCAGACAATCAGTAATGAAGGCGAGCGCCATTCGCGCCAGAACCAGCGTGCAATCATGCCTCCTCCTGCAACTGTCCGTTCACCAGGCGTAAACGCCTATCGCAACGCGCCGCCAGCTGCGGGTCATGGGTCACCAGAATCAGGGTGGTACCGTGTTCCCGGTTCAGAGAAAACAGCAGGTCGGCGATTTTGTCTCCGGTCTGCCTGTCCAGATTGCCCGTTGGTTCATCGGCAAACAGCACATCAGGGCGTCCGTTAAACGCCCGCGCCAGCGCTACGCGCTGCTGCTCCCCGCCGGAAAGCTGGGCCGGAAGATGATCAAGGCGTTTTCCCAACCCCAGTTGCTCCAGCAGCGTTTTTGCCCCGTCACGACTTTTTCCGCTGTTTTCGCCGCGTAGCAGCGCGGGCAGTTCGACGTTTTCCAGCGCGTTGAGGGTTGGAATTAACATGAATGACTGGAAGACAAAACCCACGTGTCGCGCCCGCAGCTGCGCCCGGGCTTCTTCATCCATGGCGTGCAGCGCCTGCCCTACCAGGCTGACTTCACCGCTGGAGCCATCGTCCAGCCCGGCGAGGATCGCCAGCAGCGTGGATTTCCCCGATCCCGACTCGCCAATCAACGCAATGGTCTCGGCGCGTTTGACAACCAGTTCAACTCCGGTAAGGATGGATAGCTCATGATCACCCTGACCGACGGATTTCTTAAGATGATGAACTTCAACAATGTTTTCCGCTGGCATTGGCCTTTCCTGTTCCTGGTCCTGTTAACTTTCCGCGCCGCCACTGCGGACACGTTATTAATTCTGGGTGACAGCCTGAGCGCCGGATACCATATGTCCGCCAGCGCCGCGTGGCCTGCGCTACTTAATGATAAATGGCAAACCAAAACGCCAGTGGTGAATGCCAGCATTAGCGGCGACACCTCGCAGCAAGGTCTGGCCCGTCTGCCTGCATTACTCAAGCAGCACCAACCGCGCTGGGTGCTGGTCGAACTTGGCGGCAACGATGGCCTGCGCGGCTTTGCGCCTGCGCAAACCGAACAAACCCTGCGCACAATCCTACAGGATGTGAAAGCGGCAAATGCCGAACCGCTACTGATGCAAATTCATCTGCCAGCTAACTACGGTCGCCGTTATAATGAAACCTTTAGCGCGATTTATCCCAAGCTTGCCAAAGAGTTTGATATTCCTCTGCTGCCCTTTTTTATGGAAGAGGTCTATCTGAAACCCCAATGGATGCAGGATGATGGTATCCATCCTAATCGTGACGCCCAGCCGTTTATTGCCGACTGGATGGCGAAACAATTGACCCCTTTAGTAAATCACGACTCGTAATTCAACGGAGATCCTGACAGGTAAAGTTATGCAAAAATCGGTCTTAATAACAGGATGTTCCAGCGGAATCGGTCTGGAAAGTGCGCTTGAGCTTAAACGCCAGGGTTTTCAAATTCTGGCAGGCTGTCGCAAACCTGACGATGTCGCGCGTATGAACAGTATGGGATTCACTGGCGTATTGCTGGATCTGGATTCACCCGAAAGCGTGGATCGCGCCGCCGATGAGGTGATCGCCCTGACCGATAATCGTTTGTATGGGATCTTTAACAACGCCGGATACGGCGTCTATGGTCCCCTGCCCACCATCAGCCGCGAGCAAATGGAACAGCAATTTTCCGCCAACTTTTTTGGCGCACATCAGCTCACCATGCGCCTGTTGCCTGCCATGCTCCCTCACGGCGAAGGACGTATCGTGATGACCTCGTCGGTGATGGGATTGATCTCAACGCCGGGACGCGGCGCCTATGCCGCCAGCAAATATGCGCTGGAAGCCTGGTCCGACGCGCTGCGTATGGAACTGCGCCACAGCGGCATTAAGGTCAGCCTGATTGAGCCCGGCCCCATCCGTACCCGCTTTACCGAAAACGTCAACCAGACCCAGAGTGATAAGCCCGTCGAGAACCCCGGCATTGCCGCGCGTTTTACGCTGGGACCAGAAGCGGTCGTCGCTAAAGTGCGTCATGCGTTTGAGAGCGACAAACCGAAGCTCCGTTATCCGGTTACGCTGGTGACCTGGGCAGTGATGCTACTTAAACGCCTGTTGCCAGGCCGCATAATGGACAAAATTTTACAGGGTTGAGTTGAAGCACGCGCGTCAGCCCCCATGTAACAAGAAATCGACAAAAGAGAGTAACTCCATGTCCACACAGAATATTGTTAACATTAACGAATCGAACCTGCAGCAGACCCTTGAACAGTCGATGACCACGCCGGTCCTGTTCTATTTCTGGTCTGAGCGCAGCCAACATTGTCTGCAATTAACGCCGGTACTGGAGAGCCTTGCCGCCCAGTACAACGGCCAGTTTATTCTCGCCAAGCTCGACTGCGACGCCGAGCAGATGATCGCCTCTCAGTTTGGCCTGCGCGCCATCCCTACGGTTTATCTGTTCCAGAACGGTCAGCCAGTGGACGGATTCCAGGGCCCGCAGCCGGAAGAGGTTATCCGCGCGCTGCTGGAGAAAGTGTTGCCGAGCGAAGAAGAGCTGAAAGCGCGTCAGGCTATCGAGTTTATTGAGGCTGGTAATCACGCGGATGCACTGCCGCTGCTGAAAGAAGCCTGGCAGATCTCCAACCAGAGCAGCGAAATTGGCCTGCTGCTGGCGGAAACGCAAATCGCCCTGAACCGCTCTGACGAAGCCGAAGCGGTGCTGAAAACCATTCCGTTGCAGGATCAGGACACCCGTTATCAGGGGCTGATCGCACAGATCGAACTGCTGAAGCAGGCGGCGGATACACCGGAAATCCAGCAACTGCAGCAGCAGGTCGCCAGCAATCCGCAGGATGCGGCGCTGGCAACTCAACTGGCCATCCAGTTACATCAGGTCGGACGTAACGAGGAATCACTGGAACTGCTGTTCAGCCACCTGAAGAAAGATCTCACTGCTGCCGACGGTCAGGCACGTAAGACCTTCCAGGAGATCCTTGCCGCACTCGGAACCGGCGATGCGCTGGCCTCAAAATACCGCCGCCAGCTGTACGCGCTGTTGTACTAATCTGCCGCATTTGCCGGATAGCGCTAGCCGCCATCCGGCATCACATCACGTCTTCTTCAAATGCGTTACGACTAATTGGTGGCGCGAATTGTAGAATTTCCGATAAGTCAGGTAGCAGGCAATAATGGTCGACAGGCTGGCGGTAGAAAGCAGCATAAACGTCACCATAATCTGATACTTAATCGCTTTTACTGGATCAATACCCGCGAAGATCAATCCGGACATCATCCCCGGTAAACTCACCAGCCCTACCGTTTTAGCAGAGTCGATCGTTGGGATCAGCGAGGCGCGAATGCTGTCGCGAATCAGCGCCGCGGAGGCCACTTTCGGCGTCGCGCCGAGGCTGAGTTTTTCCTGAATTTGCTGCTGTTCGCTGTTAAACCGCTGCCCCAGATTGTTGTAACACAGCCCCACTGCTACCATCGCATTGCCTGCAATCATGCCGGAGATCGGGATGACCTGCATCGGCGTGAACTCGATAGAGCCAGACAAAACCAGCACCGCCAGCGTTAATCCCGCCCCCACCGTGATAGCGATAAACGACGAGAGGAAAGCTTTATCAATATATTTACTGCGTTTTTGTGCGTTATAAGCCGCGTTAAAGCAGATAAACAGCACCATCAGTAAGGTCAGAATACTGTGGTTAACGCCAAAAATATATTTCAGCACATAGCCGACGATAATAAGCTGAACCACTGCCCGGCAAACGCTCCAGAGAATATCTTTCTCCAGCGCCAGTTTTTCTTTGTGGCTAATCAGGATCGCCACCACCACCAGCATCATCGCTAATGCCAGGGACTCATTGGTAATATTATGCTCGTTCATTGCGTGCTTCCTGCATTTCTCCGGCGTGCGGTTGAAGGGTTATGACATTATCCGCATGCGTAATTTCATCTTTGTCGTGCGTCACCCACAGCACCGCAATATTCTTATCGCGAACATAGTGGTGAATTAATTCGTTCACATTACGTTTATTAGCCTCATCCAGCGCGCTGGTGATTTCATCAAGCAGCAGGATTTTGGGCAGAAACTGCAAATTACGAATTAACGAGATGCGCTGCTTTTCGCCACCGGACAGCTCATTTATGCTTTTTCTGAGGATCGTCTCGGGGAGTTCAAAACGGGCCAGATCGCTCAGAAACGCATCCGGCTCCGGACGTTTATTACGGATTTGCCAGGGGAAAATGAGGTTGTCGTAAACGGTGTCACCAAACAAAGCGGGCGTTTGCGCGCAATAAGAGACCTGCTGGCGATACACTTCGGGTTTGAGGGTGGTTATATCCTTGCCCTCAAACAGAATCTCACCGGCAGTCGGACTCATTAATGACGCCACAATCTTGAGTAACGTACTTTTCCCACAGCCGGACTGGCCGGTAATCAGCTTAAATTCTCCGGCGCGGAGATCAAAACAGATGTTATTGAGAACCTGCGTCTCCCCTGCCTGCCATGCGACATTTTTTAACTGAAGCAGAATGCTGCTTTCTTCCATTACATATCCCTTTTTTACCTCTTTCATGCAGACAGTCTATACCCAAAATAATTCGAGTTGCATGAAGGCGGCAAGTGAGCGAATCTCCAGGAGCATAGCTAACTATGTGACTGGGGTGAGCTAACGTAGCTAACGCACATGCAACTTGAAGTATGAAGGGTATATGCCTGTAATTTATTATAAGGGAACCCCCCTTGATTAATCGGGTATAATTTGATTAATGAGGCAGTAAAGGACAGCACAACAGGAGGTTTCATCAATGCTCATTTTTATTCCTATTCTTATTTTTGTCGCGCTGGTCATCGTCGGCGCTGGCGTCAAAATCGTCCCGCAGGGATATCAGTGGACGGTAGAGCGTTTTGGCCGTTACACCAAAACCCTGCAACCAGGTTTAAGCCTTGTTGTGCCGTTCATGGACCGCATTGGTCGTAAGATCAACATGATGGAACAGGTGCTTGATATCCCTTCTCAGGAAGTCATCTCCAAAGATAACGCCAACGTCGCCATTGATGCCGTGTGCTTTATTCAGGTGATCGATGCGCCGAAAGCGGCCTATGAAGTTAGCAACCTGGAACTGGCGATTATCAACCTGACCATGACCAACATTCGTACCGTTCTCGGTTCGATGGAACTCGATGAAATGCTCTCCCAGCGCGACAACATCAACACGCGCCTGCTGCATATTGTTGATGAAGCCACGAATCCCTGGGGCATCAAAATCACCCGTATCGAGATCCGCGACGTGCGTCCTCCGGCCGAACTTATCGACGCGATGAACGCGCAGATGAAAGCCGAACGTACCAAGCGCGCCTACATTCTTGAGGCCGAAGGGATCCGTCAGGCAGAAATCGTCAAGGCCGAAGGTGAGAAGCAGTCGAAGATCCTTAAAGCGGAAGGTGAACGCCAGTCCGCGTTTTTACAGGCTGAAGCGCGTGAACGTTCCGCAGAAGCCGAAGCTCGCGCAACGCAGATGGTTTCTGAGGCTATTGCCGCCGGGGATATTCAGGCCGTGAACTACTTCGTGGCGCAGAAGTACACCGAAGCGCTGCAACACATCGGTTCGTCAAATAACAGCAAAGTGGTGATGATGCCGCTGGATGCCAGCAGCCTGATGGGCTCCATTGCCGGGATTGCCGAACTGGTTAAGGACAGCGCCAGCGAGCGGAAAAAATCATGATAGCGATGATTCTGGTGCATCCGCACATCTTCTGGCTCAGCCTCGGCGGTTTGCTACTCGCCGCCGAGATGCTGGGCGGTAACGGCTATCTGCTGTGGAGCGGCGTAGCGGCGGTAATTACCGGCCTGGTGGTGTGGCTGGTCCCGCTTGACTGGGCGTGGCAGGGGGCGATGTTCGCCGCCCTCACCCTGCTGGCGGCGTGGCTGTGGTGGAAATGGCTGGCAAGGCGCGTTCAGGAGCAGAAACCCGCCGACAGCCATCTTAACCAACGCGGGCAGCAGCTGGTTGGCCGTCGATTTATTCTGGAAACTGGCCTGGTCAATGGCCGTGGACATATGCGCGTCGGCGATAGCTCATGGCCCGTCAGCGCCCGCGACGATTTGAGCGCCGGAACGCAGGTTGAAGTCATTGCCGTTGAAGGGATAACCCTGATTATTAAAGCGGTATCACACTAAAAAGACAGGAAATAAGACTATGGTCAGGAAGACACCCCTTGCCTTTGCCCTTTGCACATTACTGACCGCCGCCCCGCAGGCATTCGCCTCTTTCGATATGGAAGACTGCAAATGGAGCGACGACAGCTGCCTGCTGAAAGGCACGCCGACCTTTAATCCGGAAAACGACAGCCGCGACAACCTGCTGCGGCTGCTGAGCCAGGAAAAATCATTTGCTCTGCCGGTGCAATCAATGCCAGCGGACATCACCCGCTCCCGGGATTTCTATTTTGCCTATCACCCGCAGTGGGATGAGGCTTCCCCGCAGCCCGCTGCTCCGGCATCCGGCGAAAACAGCCCACTCTCCCGACAGATGGCCGAACTGAACATTAGCGCAGACGAAATAAACGTCAACGACGCTGAGCTTGAGAACCGTCATGTTTCGAATAACACCGGGAGCGTCAGCGCGTTTTTTGCCGCACTGCTGGCCGACCCGACGTTAACGACGGAACAGCGCCAGGCCTTAGCCCAGGCGCGTACGGGGCTGCTATCCGGGGCAACCCGCGAGCAAATTGAGTCTTCGCTTGCCACACTCCCGGCTGATTCGCCCGCTCAGTCCTATAAAAATTATCTGGCCGCGGCCGCCAGTTTCTATGCCGGTGATTATGCCAGCGCCGAACGGGATTTTACTCAGCTTGCCAAAAGTGAGCGTCCGTGGCTGGCAGAGACCGCGCAATACATGCTGATGCGTGCGGCGTTGAACAAGAGCAGCCAGAACAGCGTGGGCGAGTACGGCGATTTTGATATTGCAAAAATTAACCGCGAGGACGCGACTCAGGCTCAGACGCAGGCGCAAGCCTATCTGCAACGTTACCCGCAAGGCCTGTATGCCGACTCCGCGCGCGGTATGCTGCGTCGCATCAACTGGTATTTACAGGCGTGGCCGCAGCTGGCCGGGTTGTATGAGCAGACGCTCCAGCAGTCGGCTGACGCTCGGCAACTGCGTGAAATTGTCATCGAATACGATAATGTCTACGGTATGGCGTTCTACGAACAGTCCGTGGTGGAAGCATTCCCCGATGCGCCGCATGTCAGCTATATCGAACTGCTGCGCGCGCTGCGTCTGGATAACAACAGTAAACCCACGCTGACCCAGGCGCAGCTCGATGCCAGCAAACCGGTGTTTGAGCAGAGCCAAAAATTGCCGCTATGGCGCGATCTGCAACTGAATCTGTGGCTGGCGACGGAGAACTACGCGGCGATTATTCAGGCCGTTACGCCAGCGCAGAAACTTGCCGCTCACGATACGCTCGCCTTCAGTGAACAGGTACTGTACGGCGAAGCGCTGATGGGCCAGAAGAACTGGCGCGCGGCGCGTGATTTCTGGCAGCAGTTGCTAAAACTCAGCCAGGACAACGAACAGCAGCAGTATGTACAGGCTAAGCTCGCCGCAACGCTGGTTTATAGCGGCGACGTGGCGGCGGTTTTTGCCCCAGAAAGCGCAGTAACCAACCTGCGTTTTCGCTCGCAGATACTGAAAACACAGGCCTCGCCTGAACTGCTGCGCCAGCAGGCCGTCCATGGGCCTAACAATGAAGAGCGTACCATCGCCCTGCATACGCTGCTGGTACGCGATCTTACCGAAAACCGCTTTGGCGACTGGTTGAATGACAGAAAGCTGGCCAGCGCCATTACTCCACCGGTTATTGGCGACGCGTTTGATGACGTTAATCTGAGTATTTTCGACTGGAACGGCGATGCCGCTCAAGCCGGTTACACCTGTCGCAGCCTCAATGAAACGGTAACGGTATTGAGCAAAAAAGCGGATGATGCCCACGCGCTGAACTGCTTAGGCGAATTCTTCCGCACCACGCAAACCCACGTTGATTTGTGGAAAAACAGCGCCGGTAACGATGTACTTGAATCAGCAATCTCGCGCAAGGAGCCGTTCGGCCAGTTCGACAGGCAAAGCTACTATCAGCAGGTAATCACTTCGCCAAAAGCAGAGGTTGAAGACAAGAGCTTCGCGCTGTATCGCGCCATCATGTGCTATGCGCCGTCAGGTTCTAACGAGTGCGGCGGTGAGGACGTGGATAAACTGCAGCGTAAAGGCTGGTTCACCCAACTGAAAACGCAATATCCGGGAAGTCCGTGGGCGCAAAAACTCAAATACTACTGGTAACCGCGCTGCTGACAGGCCAGGCACAGGCGGCGGATATCGTCGCCGCCCGTGAACATCCGGCCTTCTGGCTGTGGTCCGGCGTGAAGGCCAGTGATGAGCTGAAAGACGCACAAACGGTCTATCTGCATCAGGGTGAGGTGCTGATTCGTTCGGGTAACGTGGTTTTCCAGCGTCTCGGGCTGCCGGTCAGCCGCCTGTCTTTTCCCTCAATCTGGCTGACCGTGCGCTTTACCACGCTCGACGTACCGGAGGCGATCCCGGCTCGCATCATCAGATTGATGCAACGCTGGCAGACCACCGGGAATCACGTGGTCGGCCTGCAGGTTGATTTTGACGCGGCGACTCATCAGCTTGCCGATTACGCCCGCTTTCTGCAGCAATTACGCCAACAGTTACCGGCCGAGTTCGCGCTTGGCGTGACTGGACTTCTGGATTGGGCAAAAACGGGCGACGTCGCCACGCTGAATGCGCTGGCGGTCGATGAACTGGTGGTCCAGAGCTATCAGGGCCGTCATACGGTAACGAATTATCAGGCGTATCTGCCTGCACTCAGTCGTCTGCGCATTCCGTTTAAGCTGGGGCTGGTGCAAAACGGTAGCCGGGACCCGCAGGCTGAAGCGCAGCTTGAGAAATCCCCGTGGTACCGCGGCACGGTGGTATTTATGCTTAATCCCCCTCGCCGTTAAGCCTTTGCTTTATGGTGGCAGCAGCCGGAGAGGTTATCGATTATCGGGCATTCGGCGCTGTCATCGCCAGGGCAACTCTCCGCCAGTGCCAGCAAATGCAAGCGCATGGCCTGCAGCTCGCTGATATGCCGCTCAATGTCCGCGACCTTTTCTAAGGTACGCTTTTTCACATCTGCGCTATGACGCGCCGGATCGTTAAACAGATTCACCAGTTCGCCGCACTCTTCGAGATTAAAACCCACCTGGCGTGCCTGGCGCAGCAGCGTCAGTTCATTCAGATGCTGTTGGTTGTATGTGCGATAACCATTTTCGCTACGCAGCGGCGGCGTCACTAAGCCTTTTTCTTCATAAAAGCGTATCGCTTTGCTGGTCAAACCGGTTCTTTTCGCAACATCGCTAATATTCACATTTCCCCCGCGGATCTTGTTGGTACTGAGCCCCATTATAGCCCAGATTGTCGTAATGATTTACCCGAGAACTCTGCACATTTTCCACCATCACCGCGATGCACAAATCCTTTTAATTCACATTGTTATATCCGATTCAGATCACATTTATGCATTTAATGACTGCACGAAATTGACTCAAATCAAAAGATATATTGGTTCTACATCTTTCATCTTGAACAAAGGGAAACAATTTTATATATAAACGCGAATGATAATTATGATCATTTACATTCAATAAAGGTTCTCTTATGTTGCCACGGAATAACCAAAGGCCATTTATTCTTTCAGCCCTGACATTATGCATGTCCGGCGCCGCTTTTGCAGCTACCTCTCCAGCACACGCTTCTACGTCCGACGAAGACACGGTGATCGTCACGGCTAACCGCACAGAAAGTAGTCTTTGGGATAGCCCGGCAACCATCCAGGTTATCGATCGTCAGACGCTGCAAAATTCCACCAACGTTTCTATTGCTGATGATTTACAAGATATTCCCGGCGTCGAAGTCACCGATAACGCCCTCGCAGGGCGGAAACAAATTCGTATCCGTGGCGAAGCCTCTTCGCGGGTGCTGATTTTGATCGACGGCCAGGTCGTCAGTTACCAACGTGCCGGACAAAACTACGGAGCCGGTTTGCTGATTGACGAATCCGCGCTGGAACGGATTGAAGTGGTCAAAGGTCCCTATTCTGTCCTCTACGGTTCGCAGGCGATTGGCGGCGTCGTGAACTTTATTACCAAAAAAGGCGGCGATAAGCCCCTCGGCGGCAGCGTTAAGGCTGTTTATAACTCCGCAACGGCAGGATGGGAAGAATCAGCAGCGGCCTGGGGCAGCATCGGAAACTTTGACTACCGCATCAATGGCAGCTATTCCGACCAGGGCGACCGCGACACACCTGACGGAAGATTGCCCGACACCAATTTCCGTAATAACGGCCAGGGCGTGTGGCTTGGTTACAACTTCGATCGCCACAAAATCGGACTCTCCCTCGATCGTTACAAACTGTCCACTCAAACCTGGTTTGACGATCCGGAAGGCCAGTTCGACGACTTTAGCGTCAAAATACCTAAGCTGGAACGCGAGAAAATCGGTCTTTTCTACGACTACGCGGCCGATGGGGATTACCTGAAGAGCATCCATGTTGACGCATACACCCAGACAATAGAGCGCAAATTTGAAAACCGGGTCAAAACGACCCAGGTTATCCCCAGCCCGATGATTAAAGCGCTGACGGTCAGCAATCAGACCAATACCAACGACAAACAGTATACCCAGGGGGTAACGCTACAGAGCAACTTCTCCCTGCCTGCTAACAACGAGCTGGTGATTGGCGCTCAGTACCAGCATGACAAAATAAAACAGGACACGGACGGCAGCACGCGCCAGACCGCGGCTACCGGCTTCTTCGATACACAAACACGCACCCTGTCATACAACGAAGCGGAGCAAAGTAACACCTCGTTATTCGCGCAAAACGACTGGCGCTTTGCCGATGACTGGACGTGGACCGTGGGCGCACGCCAGTACTGGCTGTCCTCGAAACTCAATCGCAACGATACGCAAACTATCCAAAGCAGCGGTACGACCTGGCAATCCACCGGGGGAAATTCCGTTCACGATGATGAACTGGTGACCTCAACCAGCCTACGCTATTCCGGTTTTAAAGATCTTGAACTCCGGGCTGCATATGCCCAGGGCTATGTCTTCCCTACGCTGACTCAGTTGTTCACACAGACGTCCGCAGGTGGCAGCGTGACCTACGGCAACCCAAATCTGAAGGCGGAACACTCGAATAACTATGAGCTGGGCGCGCGGTATAAAGGGAATATGTGGCTGATAGACGGTGCCATTTATTACTCCGAAGCTAAAGACTATATCGCCAGTCTGGCTTGTTCAGGTCAACCCGTATGCAGCGGTAATACCACCTCTTCACGGGGCGGCTATTACTACTACGACAACATCGATCGGGCCAAAACCTGGGGCATGGAACTCACCGCAGAATACAACGGCTGGGCGGTATCACCTTACCTGAGCGGTAATCTTATTCGCCGTCAGTACGAAGGCAATACCCTTAAAACCTGGGATACCGGCGAACCTACGCTGACCGGGCGCGTCGGCCTGAAACATACCTGGTTGATGAACGTCGCTAACCTGACGTCCGATGTCTTTATCCGCGCGGCGTCCAGCGCCAAAGATAATACCGGCACCACGGAAATCAACTACCCAGGCTGGGCCACGCTTAACCTTGCATTCAACGCCGAGTTCGGTCCGCAGGATCAGTATCAGGTCAACCTCGCGCTCAACAACCTGACCGACAAGCGTTACAGAACCGCGCATGAATCTATTCCAGACGCTGGTTTCAATGCCGCCGTTGGCTTTGCGTGGAATTTCTGACGATGAAAAATCTCTTGATTGGCTTACTGAGCCTCGCCTGCGTTTTTAGTGCCCAATCCGCCAACCGCCTGGTGGTGGCGGGCGGATCGCTTAGCGAACTGATTTACGCCATGGGTGTCGGCAACCGGGTGGTCGGCGTCGATGAAACCACCTCGTATCCGCCCGAAACTGCCGCACTCCCGCATATCGGCTACTGGAAGCAGTTAAACAGCGAGGGCATTTTATCGCTGCATCCGGACAGCTTTATCACCTGGCAGGATGCAGGCCCTCAAATCGTGTTGGATCAGCTGCGGGCGCAAAAAGTTAACGTCGTGACGTTGCCGCGCGTCCCGGCCACCGTTGAGCAGATGTACGCCAACATTCGGGAACTGGCTCAAACCCTGCGCATTCCCGAACAAGGTGAGACGTTGATCGATCGCATTCGTCAACGTCTGGATCGCGTTCAGCACAGCGTGGCAGCAAAAAACGCGCCGGTCAAAGCCATGTTCATTCTCTCCGCTGGCGGCAGCGCGCCACAGGTCGCCGGCAAGGGTAGCGTTGCCGATGCCATTATGACCCTTGCGGGCGCACAAAATGTCGCCACTCACGCGCAGTACAAAAGCTACAGCGCGGAATCGCTGATCGCCGCCAACCCAGAGGTGATCGTGGTGACGTCACAAATGGTGGATGGTGGTCTGGCTCGTCTGAGCGCAATAGCCGGTATTACCCACACTGCGGCCTGGAAAAACCAGCGCATTGTGGCGGTAGACCAGGCGCTGATTCTGGGTATGGGGCCGCGCGTCGCCGATGCGGTTGAAGCCCTGCACCAGCAATTCTGGCCTCACTAACTGGATTTATAAAGAACAATGAAAACTGAACACTCGCTGGATCTCACCGCGCATTTTGCGCTCGAGGGAAGTCAGCCATTTAAGGATCGCCGCGCCACGATGCCCTGGCGTGGGGCGATCCCGGTTGCCAAAGAGCTATTGTCACAAACCTGGCAGGAGGTCATCAGCCAGCCAACCCCACCGCGGAAACGGTTGGTGTACTTGCATATCCCTTTTTGTGCAACACATTGTACTTTCTGCGGTTTTTATCAAAACCGCTTTGAAGAGGATCACTGCGCCCGCTACACCAACGCGCTATTACGCGAAATAGAGATGGAAGCCGATAGCGCATTACATCAGTCGGCCCCGATTCACGCCGTCTATTTTGGCGGCGGTACACCGTCTGCGCTGTCAGCACGGGATCTGGCCAGAATCATCACCGCACTACGTGACAAGCTACCTCTGGCGCCGGACTGCGAAATCACTATTGAGGGGCGGGTACTCAATTTTGACGATGCGCGAATAGATGCCTGCCTTGACGCTGGCGCCAATCGATTTTCGATCGGTATTCAGTCTTTTAACAGCCGGATCCGCAAGAAAATGGCGCGCACTTCGGACGGCCCGACCGCGACGGCCTTTATGCAGGGACTGGTAAAACGGGATCGTGCCGCCGTGGTGTGCGATCTGCTGTTTGGTCTGCCAGGACAGGACGCAAAGGTGTGGGGCGAGGATCTGGCGATTGCTCGCGACATCGGCCTCGACGGTGTAGATCTTTATGCGCTGAACCTGATCCCTAATACACCGCTTGGCAAAGCGGTTGAAACCGGGCGCACAACCGTTCCCTCTCCTGCCGAACGCCGCGATCTCTATCTTCAGGGCTGCGATTTTATGGACAGCGCGGGCTGGCGCTGCATCAGTAACAGCCACTGGGCGAGAACGACGCGGGAACGCAATCTGTACAACCTGCTGATTAAACAGGGAGCAGACTGTCTGGCATTCGGCTCTGGCGCAGGAGGGTCAGTCAATGGCTATTCCTGGATGGTCGAGCGCAACCTGACCACATGGCATGAATCCATCGCCGCCGGAAAAAAACCGCTCATGATGATGATGCGTACCGCCGAGCGTGGTTTCCAGTGGCGACACACCCTCCAGGCCGGTATTGAAACGGCCCGCGTCCCGCTGGATGAACTGACGCCTCATGCACAAAAACTGGCCCCGCTACTGACCCAGTGGCATCACGCAGGACTGACGCGAGATGCCAGTACCTGTTTGCGCCTGACCAATGAAGGGCGTTTTTGGGCGAGCAATATTTTGCAGTCTCTTGATGAACTGATTCAAACACTTAACGCGCCGCGCATTGCGGTAGAGCAACCATAAAAGGAGTGAAGTATGAGCCATGTCTCTTTACAGGATTTTTTGAAAACTGAGCCGGACGGTACGCTGGAAGCTATCGCAGCCCAGTACAACACCACGCTGCTGGAGGTGGTGAAAAACCTCCCCTCCCCGACGCTGGTTTCCGGCAGTCAATTTGATACCGTCTGGGAAACCGTCAGCGAATGGGGCAAAGTCACCACCCTGGTCCATACTGCTGATGTCATACTGGAATTCACGGGTGAATTACCTTCAGGATTCCACCGCCACGGTTACTTCAACCTGCGCGGCAAAAAAGGCATGACCGGTCATATCAAGGCAGAAAACTGCACGCATATCGCCCTGATTGAACGCAAATTTATGGGCATGGACACCGCGTCTATTCTCTTCTTTAACCAGGCGGGTAGCGCTATGTTCAAAATTTTCCTCGGTCGGGATGAGCATCGTCAGCTACTGGCCGACCAGGTCAGCGCCTTTCACGCGCTGTCTTCATCCTTAAAGGAACATGCCTGATGGCTCCATGGCTCATTTTTGGTGCGGGTGGTAGCGGCGTCGGCGCGAAAACGCTGGCACTCGCACTGGCGGAACAACGTCCGGTGATTGCCGTCGTTCGCAACGCGCAGGTCGCTGCCGGGTTGCAGGAAAAAGGAGTGCAGGTCTTCATTGGCGACGCCTGCGACAGCCAGGTCACCGCCTGTGCCTGTCGCGCAGCGGGTCAACATGCCACGGTGATCTCCTCCATGGGCGGTGCCGAGGATTATCTGGCGCACAGAACCGTCATTGATGAAGCAGAAAAAGCGGAGATCAAACGCATGATTCTGGTGACTTCGCTTGGCTGTGGCGACAGTTGGCCCTTTTTATCCCCACGCGCCAGGGCCGCATTTGGTCAGGCTGTACGGGAAAAATCGTTGGCTGAAAGCTGGCTACAAACCAGTCAACTGGACTACGCCATTCTCCGCCCCGGCGGTTTACTGAACGGTGCAGCCACAGGTCAGGCGCAACGGATACAGGCCGAGGAGTGCCATGGTTTTGTGATGCGCGCAGATGTTGCCAGGCACATTCACGAACTGGCTACAGCTCCGTCACTCAATAACCAGATTTACAGTTTGGTTGAGCCAGGACTGAAACCCGCGTAAACCCCTCGCGGCGCGGGAACTTCGCGCCGCAAAGACGTTATGGAGCGTTGCGTGCTTAAGGACTCGCTTTCTTCCGTCAGCATTCTGACGGGTCTTTCTCTGTTGTTGGTCGCTCTGATGCTCTTCGGAGCCAGCCAGGGGGCGCTGAACATTAGCTTCAGCGCGCTGTTCAACGACGAATACCGTGACATCTGGTTGAACATCCGCCTGCCCCGCGTGTTGCTGGCCGTTCTGGTAGGCGCAGCGCTGGCAACGGCAGGGGTTATCATGCAGGGGCTTTTTCGCAATCCGATGGCCGATCCTGGCCTGCTTGGCGTCAGTAGCGGCTCCGCGCTGATGGTCGGCATCGCGATAGTTATCCCCTTTTCGTTTCCCGTGGTGTTGGTGCTGTATGAGCAGATGATTTTTGCCGTCGCGGGCAGCATGGTGGTCTGCACGATTATTTTCCTGATAAGCCAGCGTCATAGCCACGGCGGAATGATGCAACTGCTGTTAGCCGGTATCGCTATCAATGCTCTGTGCGGTTCAGCTATTGGCGTGCTGAGCTATGTGGGCGATGAGCAGCAGCTACGTCAACTTACGCTGTGGATGATGGGCAATCTCGGCCAGGCCCAGTGGCCAACGCTGCTGGTTGCCAGTACCTTTGTTCTTCCAGCCATTGCTGTCACCGTCTGTATGGCGGGCACGCTTAATTTGCTGCAATTGGGTGATGAAGAGGCGCATTACCTCGGCGTGAACGTCAAACGTAAGCGCCAGCAGTTACTGTTGCTCAGCTCGCTACTGGTTGGTGCTGCAGTTTCCGTCAGCGGCGTAATTGGCTTTATAGGCCTGGTGATCCCGCATCTGATTAGAATGACTACCGGCGCCGATCATCGCTGGTTGATTCCCTGCTCTACGCTGGCGGGCGCCTGTCTACTCCTGATTGCCGATACGCTGGCCCGCACTCTGGTGCAGCCTGCCGAAATGCCCGTTGGTCTGTTAACCAGCCTGATCGGAGGACCGTATTTTCTGTGGTTAATCCTGCGTAGCCGGAGGGTGTCATGATCGTCGCTGAAAATCTGGTCTACCACATTCAGGGCAGACGATTGACCGACGATGTTTCCCTGACGCTACCCCAAGGAGAGATCGTCGCGATCCTTGGCCCGAATGGCGCCGGGAAATCGACGCTGCTACGCCAGCTCACAGGTTATCTGCAACCTCACAGTGGGCGCTGTAGCTTATTCGGCAAGCCACTAGACGAGTGGTCAATCACCGAGCTGGCAAAAACCCGTGCCGTGATGCGCCAGAACAGTCATATGGCCTTCCCGTTTAGCGTTCAGGAGGTCATTCGCATGGGCAGGCATCCGTATCGCACGCGCAATACGGGCGATGAAACGGAACACATCATGACGTTGTGCGACTGCCAGGCGCTGGCCGCGCGCGATTATCGGCATCTGTCGGGAGGAGAACAACAGCGGGTACAGTTGGCACGTCTGCTGGTTCAGCTTTGGGAGCCCGAACCTGTGCCAAAATGGTTGTTTCTCGATGAACCCACCTCCGCTCTGGATATTCACCACCAGCAGCACCTTTTTCGTCTGCTGCGTCGTCTGGTGCGTGAACGGCAGTTTAGCGTCTGCTGCGTCCTGCACGATCTCAACCTCGCAGCGCGTTATGCCGACCGCGTGGTATTGATGGAACGCGGCAGGATTGTTGATAACGGGTATCCGCAGGATGTCCTGAAGCAACGGGCACTGAACGCGCTGTACGGTGCCGATCTCACGGTCATAAATGAACCGGAGCATCGAACGCCGCTTATCGTCCTCAATCAATAACAGACCGGGAACGCTCTGAGGTGACGTTCCCGTTTTTCCCCTTCGCCCCTTTTTTCATCTTTTCTAAAAACACCCTTGACCTTCCCCTTGCTGGAAGGTTTAACCTTTATCACAGTCAGTTAAACCTGCAATGAAGGAGTTGGTTATGTCTCAAACAATCGATCTAACCCTGGACGGTTTGTCCTGTGGTCACTGCGTAAAACGCGTTAAAGAAAGTCTGGAACAACGTCCGGATGTTGAGCAAGCGGATGTCACCGTGACAGAGGCCCATGTTACCGGGAGCGCCAGCGCAGAAGCGCTGATTGAAACCATCAAACAAGCCGGTTACGGCGCGGAGTTAAGCCACCCAAAGGCTAAACCGCTGACGGAGTCATCAATCCCGTCGGAAGCACTGGCAGCGGTCCCTTCCGAGCTTCCGGCAGCTACGGCTGATGATGACAGCCAACAGTTGCTGTTAAACGGCATGAGCTGCGCCAGTTGTGTGACCCGTGTACAAAATGCATTGCAAAGCGTACCGGGCGTCACCCAGGCACGGGTAAACCTGGCGGAACGCACTGCGCTGGTAATGGGCAGTGCCTCCGCCGCAGATTTAGTCCAGGCGGTGGAAAAAGCCGGCTATGGCGCGGAAGCGATCGAAGACGACGCTAAGCGTCGCGAACGCCAGCAGGAAACCGCCGTGGCAACCATGAAGCGTTTTCGCTGGCAGGCAGCCGTCGCGCTGCTGCTGGGTATCCCGGTCATGGTATGGGGAATGATTGGCGATAACATGATGGTGAGTGCCGACAACCGTAGCCTGTGGCTGGTAATTGGTCTGGCAACACTCGCCGTGATGGTTTTCGCGGGCGGTCACTTTTACCGCAATGCGTGGAAAAGCCTGATGAACGGCACCGCGACCATGGATACATTGGTCGCACTGGGCACGGGGGTGGCATGGCTTTATTCCATGAGCGTCAACCTCTGGCCGCAATGGTTCCCGATGGAAGCGCGACACCTCTATTATGAAGCCAGCGCCATGATTATCGGTCTGATTAACCTCGGACACATGCTGGAAGCGCGGGCTCGCCAGCGCTCGTCCAAAGCGCTGGAAAAACTGCTCGATCTGACGCCGCCGACCGCACGCGTCGTTACTGACGAAGGTGAAAAGAACGTACCGCTGGCAGACGTTCAGGCCGGAATGTTACTGCGCCTGACCACCGGCGACCGCGTTCCGGTCGATGGCGAAATTACCCAGGGCGAAGCCTGGCTGGATGAAGCGATGCTGACCGGTGAGCCGATTCCGCAACAAAAAGGCGAAGGCGATAGCGTCCACGCCGGTACGGTCGTCCAGGACGGCAGCGTCCTGTTCCGCGCCAGCGCTGTTGGCAGCCACACCACGCTATCGCGCATTATTCGCATGGTGCGTCAGGCGCAAAGCAGTAAGCCCGAGATTGGTAAGCTGGCCGACCGTATTTCCTCGGTGTTCGTTCCGGTGGTGGTGGTGATCGCGCTGGTGAGTGCCGCTATCTGGTATTTCTTTGGCCCGGCGCCACAAATTGTTTATACGCTGGTCATCGCCACCACCGTCCTGATTATTGCCTGCCCGTGTGCGTTGGGTCTGGCAACGCCGATGTCGATTATTTCCGGCGTGGGGCGTGCCGCTGAGTTTGGGGTACTGGTACGTGATGCCGATGCGCTGCAGCGCGCCAGCACGCTTGATACCGTCGTCTTTGACAAGACCGGGACGCTGACCGAAGGTAAACCGCAGGTTGTCGCCATCAAAACGTTTGGCAACACCGAGGAAGCGCTGGCAATTCGTCTGGCAGCGGCCCTTGAACAGGGTTCCAGCCACCCGCTGGCCAGAGCGATTCTGGACAAAGCAGGCGATGTCTCGCTGCCGCAGGTCAACGGTTTCCGTACGCTGCGCGGGTTAGGCGTCAGCGGCGAGACCGAAGGTCATACGCTGCTGCTGGGCAACCAGGCACTGCTCAATGAACAGCAGGTAGATACCACTGAAATGGAAGCTGAAATCACCGCTCAGGCTTCCCAGGGTTCAACCCCGGTGCTGTTGGCGATTGATGGTAAAGCAGCGGCGCTGTTAGCGGTGCGTGATCCACTGCGTAGCGACAGCGTGGCAGCGCTCCAGCGCCTGCACCGCGCCGGGTATCGTTTGGTGA
This sequence comes from Citrobacter sp. Cy070, assembly GCF_030332245.1. Lineage (NCBI taxonomy): Bacteria > Pseudomonadati > Pseudomonadota > Gammaproteobacteria > Enterobacterales > Enterobacteriaceae > Citrobacter > Citrobacter sp. Cy070. The sequence continues at coordinate 128,538 of NZ_JAOWIG010000091.1, read as the reverse complement.
TGCTGACCGGCGACAACCCAACAACCGCCAACGCCATTGCCAAAGAGGCGGGTATTGATGAGGTGATTGCGGGCGTTCTGCCGGACGGTAAGGCCGAGGCGATCAAGCGTCTGCAGAGCCAGGGGCGCCAGGTCGCCATGGTCGGCGACGGTATCAATGATGCACCTGCGCTGGCGCAGGCCGATGTAGGGATTGCCATGGGCGGTGGCAGCGATGTGGCGATTGAAACCGCTGCGATCACGCTGATGCGTCATAGCCTGATGGGCGTTGCGGATGCGCTGTCTATCTCCCGGGCAACGCTGCGCAATATGAAGCAGAACCTGCTCGGCGCATTTATCTACAACAGCATCGGCATCCCTGTTGCCGCTGGGATCCTGTGGCCGTTCACCGGCACGCTGCTCAACCCGGTAGTCGCCGGGGCGGCGATGGCGCTTTCTTCCATCACCGTGGTGAGCAACGCGAACCGACTGCTGCGCTTCAAACCTAAAGAGTAACCCTTTGCCGGATGGCGCTATCAACTGCGCCATCCGGCAATTCACACATTGCGACTTTTCCGACCACGCGCTAGCATGGTTCTCCACTTAGGGAGGTCGTATGGATTTGTTATACCGGGTAAAAGCATTATGGTCTGCACTGCGCGGTAACCATTATACCTGGCCGGCCATCGATATCTCTTTGCCTGGCAACCGCCATTTTCATCTGATTGGCAGTATTCATATGGGTAGCCGGGGTATGGCCCCTCTGCCTGCCAGGTTACTGAAAAAACTCAGCCACGCTGACGCACTGATTGTCGAAGCCGATGTCTCCGGTGACGATACTCCGTTTGCCAATCTTCCGGCCTTTGCCACGCTGGAAGAACGCATCAGCGAAGAGCAATTGCGCAATCTGCAAAAAGTTTCTGCAGATCTTGGTATTTCCCCTTCCCTGTTTTCGACTCAACCCCTGTGGCAAATAGCCATGATCTTACAAGCCACGCAGGCGCAACAGCTGGGATTACGGGCGGAATATGGCATTGACTACCAACTGCTCAAAGCGGCTAAACAGGCGCAAAAAACCATTATTGAACTGGAAGGCGCCTCCAGCCAAATCGACCTGTTATGTCAATTGCCTGATAACGGTTTGGCTTTGCTTGACGATACCCTGGCGCACTGGCACACCAACGCCAGGTTGCTGCAACAAATGATGGGCTGGTGGCTTGAATCACCACCACAAAATAGCGCACTCACGTTACCCAACACATTCAGCCAGTCATTATATGACGTATTAATGCACCAGCGTAATGAGGCATGGCGGGACAAACTCAAGGCAATGCCTGCAGGCCACTATGTGGTCGCAGTGGGCGCACTGCATCTGTATGGAGAGGGAAATTTACCGGAGATGATGCGATAAAAAAATGGCCAATATTTCTATTGGCCCGTCAAAGAGGAATTTCATCATTATTATTATGCCGACGCTTAAAGCATCGGTGTAGGTCGATTGTCGCTCAAAGTCATCATCCTGCCAATACTATTGCGCAAGATGGTACTATTTTTTCCACCGCCATCAGGCGTATGCTTATGGCGTATTTTGTCTGGGCCAGGAAAAATTGCTATGACACCCGCCGTTAAACTACTCGAAAAAAACAAAATTTCTTTTCAGATCCACACCTACGATCACGATCCGTCCGAGACCAACTTTGGCGACGAAGTGGTCCGTAAATTAGGACTGAATGCGGATCAGGTCTACAAAACGCTGCTGGTTGCCGTGAATGGCGATATGAAACATCTGGCGGTTGCCGTCACACCGGTAGCCGGTCAACTGGATCTCAAAAAGGTTGCCAAAGCTTTGGGCGCCAAAAAGGTCGATATGGCCGACCCCATGGTCGCGCAACGCACTACCGGCTATCTGGTAGGCGGTATCAGCCCGTTGGGGCAGAAAAAAAGATTGCCGACGCTCATCGACGCGCCAGCCCAAACGTTTGACACCATTTATGTTTCCGGCGGCAAACGCGGGCTGGATATCGAACTGGCAGCGAGCGATCTGGCGAAAATTCTGGATGCGAAATTCGCCGATATCGCCCGCCGGGATTAAGTATCTGTAGGCCGGAGAAGGTGCCAGCACCGCCATCCGGCACTCCGCCCTGTTACTGCCAGGTAACTTCGCCCTTCGGCTCATACGCACCGACATCCAGCGGTGAGTTCTTCTGCACGTACTCCTTCAGCACTTCCGCATCAATAAATCCGGTATTCACATAGCCTGGTTTGTTATCAATACGCGGATAGCCATCACCGCCGGTGGCGTTGAAGCTCAGCGTTGCCATACGATAGGTTTTGGCTGGGTCAACGGGCTCGCCTTTGATTTTCAAATCGTTAAGCTTGCCGTCTTTCGCCACAAAGCTGACGTTGGCAAACTGCGGATAGGCCCCGGAGTCCGGCTTCATTTGCGCCACTGCGGTCAGATAGTCAATCACCTCTTTCCCGCTCATATCGGCATACACCACGATGTTGCCAAACGGCTGTACCTTCAGCACGCTCTTATAGGTGATATCGCCGCCTTCGATGGAGTCACGGATACCGCCGCCGCTCATCACGCCAAAATCAGCGCTGGTTCGCGCCATTTGCGCAGTCAGCAGCAGATGTCCCATGTTGGTCTGCACGAAACGGACTTTGCTTCGATCGCCTTCGAGGCGCGCATTGACGCTACCGATTTTCACGTCGAGCTGCGCTTTACCTTTATTCTGGAACGGCGTCAGCAGCGAAAGCATTTGCTGATTTTCAACAATCTCCGGAGTGTAGAGTACGCGCTCACTTTTACCGTTGTCCCAGGTCACTTTTTTCTTCAGGTTGACTGGAATGAGCTGGTAGTTAACCATTTTCATTTCGCCGTTACGGAACTCAAAGTCCGCCCGGCCCACGTATTTCCCCCACTCGTGTGCCTGTACAATCCAGATCCCATTTTGCTTATCTGGCGCACACGGCGTACCCGGTACGTAATCAACCTGCTTCTTGTTCTCTGAAGCCATACACACCGGATCCTGCGAGTGGCCACCGACAATCATCGCCAGCGAACCTGCTGGCAGGCTGCGCGCCATTTCGACATCGCCAGGGGCGTTCGAGCCGTGGTTGCCGTTGTCATAATGTCCCATATGGGTGGTCGCGATAATGATGTCTGGCTTTTCACCCATATTCAGTTCCTGAATAACCAGTTTGGCTTCATCAGCAGGTTTACGGAACTCAATATCGGTAAAGAACTCGGGGTTGCCTATTTTTGCCGTATCGTCGGTGGTTAAACCGAGTACGGCAATTTTTAAATCCTGGCGCTTAAAGATGGCCCACGGCTTAAATAAACGCTCGCCGGTGCTTTTCTGATAGATATTGGCCGAGAGAAACGGGAATTTGGACCATTTTTCCTGCTGGCGCAAGACGGTCAGCGGATTATCAAACTCGTGGTTACCGACCGCCATCGCGTCATAGCCAATCAGGTTCATGCCGCGAAAATCAGGTTCCGCATCCTGCAGATCGGACTCCGGTACGCCGGTATTAATATCACCGCCGGAAAGCAGCAGTACGCTGCCCCCTTCCTCAGCCACCTCTTTACGAATACCGTCCACCAGCGTTTTTTGCGCCGCCAGCCCATATTCTCCGTATTCGCTGCGCCAGAAGTGACCGTGATGATCGTTGGTATGCAGAATGGTAATTTTATAGGTTTTATCTTTTTCGTACGCCTGTGCAGGCTGACCTGCCAGCGCAAATGCGGCTAATAGCGCCAGCGCCACGCCCCGTTTCAAAAACGTCATATTTCTCTCCCTGAGCCAAAATCAACGACTGAAATTACAATGATATAAAATAATAGTCGAAAATGTTTTCAGAAATGAGACTTCCTTCAAACACCTTCCGCAGGTATGTTAGTCAGGTAATAATAACAAAATAGATTACCCTCATAATCGCAACCCAAACAGAAGTGACTTTCTATGGCAATAAGTGAACCAACCCAGCCAGTGGCTGGCGCGTCAGCGTCGGTTGCTAAAGCACGCACCTCATTTGGCATTTTAGGGGCAATCAGCCTCTCCCATCTGCTCAACGATATGATCCAGTCGCTGATTCTGGCGATTTATCCACTTTTGCAGTCAGAGTTCTCGCTGACGTTTATGCAGATAGGGATGATTACCCTGACCTTCCAGCTCGCCTCCTCGCTGCTGCAACCGGTGGTGGGTTACTGGACGGACAAATACCCGATGCCGTGGTCGCTGCCCATTGGGATGTGTTTCACGCTGAGCGGGCTTGTTTTGCTGGCCATGGCCGGCAGCTTCCATATGGTGCTGCTCGCCGCGGCGCTGGTTGGTACCGGCTCTTCGGTATTTCACCCGGAATCGTCCCGCGTGGCGCGTATGGCCTCCGGTGGTCGCCACGGCCTTGCCCAGTCGATTTTCCAGGTTGGCGGCAACTTCGGTAGCTCTCTGGGGCCATTGCTGGCGGCTGTCATCATCGCGCCATATGGTAAAGGTAATGTGGCCTGGTTTGTGCTGGCTGCGCTATTAGCGATTGTCGTCCTGGCACAAATCAGCCGTTGGTATGCCGCGCAGCATCGGATGAGTAAAGGAAAGCCGAAGGTCGCTATCGTTAATCCGTTGCCGCGTAATAAAGTGGTTCTGGCGGTAAGCATTCTGCTGGTGCTGATTTTCTCCAAATACTTCTATATGGCGAGCATTAGCAGCTATTACACCTTTTATCTGATGCAAAAATTCGGATTATCGGTACAAAATGCCCAGTTTCATCTGTTTGCCTTCCTGTTTGCCGTCGCGGCCGGGACGGTGATTGGCGGACCATTAGGCGATAAAATTGGCAGAAAATATGTTATTTGGGGGTCTATCCTCGGCGTTGCGCCATTTACCCTTGTTTTACCCTACGCGACGCTGGAATGGACCGGGATTTTAACCGTGATCATTGGTTTTATCCTCGCATCGGCCTTTTCTGCCATTCTGGTCTACGCACAGGAGCTGCTTCCTGGGCGTATCGGCATGGTTTCTGGGCTATTTTTCGGTTTTGCCTTCGGCATGGGTGGCTTGGGAGCCGCGGTGTTAGGGCTGATTGCCGACCATACCAGCATCGATTTGGTCTACAAAATATGTGCTTTCCTGCCACTTCTGGGGATACTGACCATATTCTTACCTGATAACCGACATAAAGCCTGATTTTCTGACGGCCAAAGGTAAACTTTGGTCGTCATCACTTACAGCGGCCATCAGCGTTTGCCTCAAACATCCCCCCGTAGTTTTCCGATCCGTGCTTTTTTTCCTTTAAAATCCTGTTTTCATCAAAATTCAATAATTATTCATCAACATAAACATCAAAATTGTCATAAACTATTACTCGGAATTTGGGTTTTCAGGATCAACACAGCAACCAAAGGAGACGGAATGCATCACGCCACCCCGCTTATCACCACCATTGTCGGCGGCCTTGTGCTCGCTTTTATATTAGGCATGATTGCCAATAAACTACGTATTTCTCCTCTGGTGGGATATCTGTTAGCGGGCGTTCTGGCCGGTCCATTTACACCTGGTTTTGTTGCTGATACCAAGCTCGCGCCTGAACTGGCCGAGCTTGGCGTGATCCTGTTGATGTTCGGCGTCGGGCTGCACTTTTCGTTGAAGGATTTGATGGCGGTAAAGTCTATCGCCATTCCCGGCGCGATTGCCCAGATAGCAGTGGCAACACTGCTGGGTATGGCGCTTTCAGCCGTATTAGGCTGGTCGCTGATGGTCGGTATCGTCTTTGGTCTGTGTCTTTCAACCGCCAGTACCGTAGTGCTACTGCGTGCACTTGAAGAACGGCAGCTCATTGACAGTCAGCGCGGGCAAATCGCCATTGGCTGGCTGATTGTCGAAGATTTGATGATGGTGCTGACGCTGGTTCTCCTGCCAGCCGTCGCCGGAATGCTGGAAAAAGAAGATGTCGGCTTTGCCTCGCTCGCCGTCGATATGGGCATTACCATCGGTAAGGTGGTGGCGTTTATCGCGATTATGATGCTGGTGGGGCGACGCCTGGTACCGTGGATCATGGCCCGCAGCGCCGCAACCGGGTCACGCGAGCTATTTACCCTGTCAGTTCTCGCCCTTGCCTTAGGTATCGCCTTTGGCGCAGTGGAACTGTTCGATGTCTCCTTTGCGCTGGGCGCATTCTTCGCTGGTATGGTGTTGAATGAATCGGAACTGAGCCACCGTGCGGCGCATGACACCCTGCCGCTGCGCGATGCGTTCGCCGTACTGTTCTTCGTTTCCGTCGGGATGCTGTTCGATCCGTTAGTCCTGATCCAACAGCCGCTGGCAGTGCTGGGTACGCTGGCGATTATCATCTTTGGTAAATCCCTTGCCGCCTATTTCCTGGTGCGCATGTTTGGTCACTCCCAACGCACGGCGCTCACCATTGCCACCAGCCTGGCACAGATTGGTGAGTTTGCCTTTATCCTGGCGGGTCTGGGAATGGCGTTAAACCTGCTGCCGCAGGCCGGACAGAATCTGGTGCTGGCAGGGGCAATCCTGTCCATCATGCTCAACCCGGTGCTGTTCGCGGTGTTAGAAAAATATCTCGCCAAAACCGAAACGCTGGAAGAGCAGACGCTGGAAGAAGCCATCGAAGAAGAGAAGCAAATTCCGGTGGATATCTGCAATCACGCCCTGCTGGTCGGTTTTGGTCGCGTCGGCAGCCTGCTGGGTGAGAAATTGATGGCTGCGGGGATCCCGTTGGTGGTTATCGAAACCTCACGTACCCGGGTGGATGAACTGCGCGAGCGTGGGATCCGCGCTGTGCTGGGCAACGCCGCCAACGAAGAGATTATGAATCTGGCGCATCTGGATTGCGCACGCTGGCTGCTGCTGACCATTCCAAATGGCTATGAAGCGGGTGAAATTGTTGCTTCCGCGCGTGAGAAGTGCCCGTCGATTGAGATTATCGCCCGCGCGCATTATGACGATGAGGTGGAATATATTACCGAGCGCGGTGCCAATCAGGTGGTCATGGGTGAGCGTGAAATCGCCCGCACCATGCTGGAGCTGATTGAAACGCCGCCTGCCGGTGAAGTTGCTACTGCCAGTTAATGTTACGTGCCGGATGGCGGCGTAAAACGCCTTATCCGGCCCACATATTGCTACGCGTAGGCCCGATAAGCGTAGCGCCATCGGGCAAGAACTCAGCGATCCCAGTACGACTCTTCGAGGCTGTCTTCACGTTCCGGCAAACCCCGCGTCAGACGCGGGGAATGCTGGTTCAGCACCTGATAACTCACGCGATTAGCATATTTACATACCTGGGCTAATGACGAATAGGTCAGCCAGGTGAACTTGTGCTTGCTGGAGTTAGGCACGTTACTGCGGTGGTAGCTGTTAGCGGTAATATCATGCAGCAATGCCGCCAGTGCGCCGTCGCCAGCACCGTTGGTATTCATGATCTTTTCTGGCCCGCCCATATACGGTGCGATGTGCGAATACACACGCAGCGGATGAGTACAGTCTTTATGGCGCATGGCGCGACTAAACTCGTACTGGTTGAATTCGGCAATCGCCCCTGGCAGCAGTGGATGCTGAGTTTTGCGTTTCGCCTCTTCTTCAGTAAAGCCGGCCATATACAGACCTGCCGGACCCGCAGTACACAGCACCAGATCCACCCAGTCCAGCGCCTTGTCAGACGCCAGCAGCGGATCGTTCTCGCCGGTCAGCGCTTCGGCTTCTTCTTCGTTCATCGCCAGAATAGAGACATTCTCTTTCAGGAATGTCTGCCACCACTGCGGGTTATCCGCAATAACGAATTTGGTCCCCAGCGTCAGTACCACCGGCACGTTGTGCTTTTTGGCAAATTCAATCGCCTTCATGGTCGCTTCCGGCATCGGTTCGCCCGGCTTACAGCGCACCAGATAGGAGGTCAGCACCAGCGCGGAAGCCCCGGCAATGACTGATTCAGGGATGCTATCCGCGCGCAGTTGGTTCATGTGACCGGGGCTGATGGCAAATGTGCGTTCGCCGGATTCACCAATCAGCGTAAAGCAGCGGCCAATAGGGCCATCTACACCCTGTAGATAGTTCAAATCGGTGCGGCTGGAGGTGTTGCATAAATAGCGATACGCGTAGCTACCAATTTCGATATTACTGCACATCACCCCCAACAGTACCGAACGGTCATCTGCCAGCACGGAGTAGTTATGCATAGTGTTACCGATGGTGCCACCTGCAAACTGATGGGTGATCAGGTTTTCGCGTACCAGCTCCTGGTAGAGCGCTTCCGCAACATCATCTTCAATCACCAGAGAGTGCCCGGCGCTTAATCCATAACGTTTTACAAAATCATCATCAACTTTGGCTTCAATATCTACCAGCGTCTGGTCGATACCGACAACCCAGGCTGCGCTGGTTTCATTTTCTGGCTGAATTTGTTGCAGCAACGGATCGCGCGCGCTGACGGGGAAATAGTGTTTGGATTTACGTTTACCGGGAAATTTCATGGTCGATTTTACGGGTGGTTAACTGAGCGATGCATGGTAGCACATTCCCTGCTGCGCATGCGATGCGGCGCTGAGTTTCAATATCGGACGGTGAGATCGCAGTTTATCCGGGATTAATTTCTACAATAACTCACCTTCACAAGGAGCGTTTTATGAAGCCGGAAAACAAAATCCCCGTACTCGACAAAATTTCGGATGAAATGAAAAGCGTGGTGAATTTTCATCGCGACGATTTGCCACCGTGGCCCGCTGCCGATGACTTTGTGGCCCAGCGCCAACACTACATTCATGAGCGGCAGCTGTGGAATGCCGATGCCCCGCAGATGCATACCCGCGAATGCGTGATTTCTACCGCGTGCGGCCCCGTTGCCACACGCATCTACGCTCCGCAGCCCCAAAGCCAGGCGACGCTGTATTACCTGCACGGCGGCGGTTTTATTCTCGGTAATCTGGATACCCACGATCGCATTATGCGTTTACTGGCGCACTACACCCAGTGCACAGTTATTGGCATCGACTATTCGCTGTCGCCGGAAGCGCGCTACCCACAAGCCATCGAAGAGATCGTCGCCGTTTGCCAGTACTATCATCAACATGCTGGCGACTATTCCCTCAATATCAATACGATAGGTTTTGCCGGCGATTCCGCCGGAGCGATGCTGGCGCTCGCCAGTGCGTTGTGGCTGCGAGATAAAAACATTGCCTGCGGCAAAGTCGCTGGCGTGCTGTTGTGGTATGGCCTTTACGGGCTGCAGGATTCACTGAGCCGACGGCTGATGGGCGGCGCGTGGGATGGTTTAACCCGCGAGGATTTGCAGATGTATGAAAACGCGTACCTACGTAGCGCGGACGATCGCGAGTCACCGTACTATTGCCTGTTTAATAACGATCTGACGCGCGACCTACCGCCGTGTTTTATCGCCGGTGCGGAGTTCGATCCGCTGATCGACGATAGCCGCTTATTATTCCAGACGTTACAGGCGCATCAGCAGCCCTGCCAGTACAAAATGTATCCCGGTACGCTGCACGCCTTCCTGCACTATTCGCGGATGATGAAAACCGCCGATGAAGCTCTGCAGGACGGCGCGCATTTCTTTAAGCAACAGTTTTAGCGGTAGGCTTCGGTCAGTTTCACCATCATTTCAATATGCTCCGGCGCGGCATTCAGCGCCGGAATATATTCATATTGCTTACCACCCGCTTCAAGGAAAATCTCCCGGTTTTGCACCGCTATCTCTTCCAGCGTTTCGAGGCAATCAGCCGCGAAGCCCGGACACATAACCTGGATATGTCGGGTTCCTTTCTCCGCCAGCATTTTTAGCGTTTCGTCGGTATACGGTGTCAGCCATGGTTCGCGGCCAAAGCGAGACTGGAAGGTCATCATGACTTTTTCCGGCGGCAGGCCAAGCGCTGAAACCAGCTCACGCGTCGTATCGCGACAGCGCTGCGGGTAGTCATCGCCTTCATCGGCGTAGCGCTGCGGAATACCGTGATAGGAGAGCAGCAGTAAATCAGGTTCGCCATGTTGAGCGAATGAATCCCGGGCACTCTTGGCCAGCGCATCAATGTAGCTGCTGTCATCAGCGTAATCGCGAATAAATGAGACGCCAGGAATACCGCGTTTACGCGCTAAAATGCGCGCCAGCTCGTCCCAGACTGCCGCCACTGTCGAACAGGAATATTGCGGGTACAGCGGTAACACCACCATGTGTTCTACTCCGCTTGCCAGCAGTTCATCGACCGCGCTTTCGAGCGACGGCGAACCGTAGCTCATCCCCAGTGCAACAGGCGTATCAGGCAGACGTTGTGCCAGCGCCTGCTGTTGCGCCTTGCTGTAGACCATCAGCGGGGAACCGTCTTCCATCCAGATTGATTGGTACAGCTTTGCTACACGCGGCGCTCGCAGCGGCAAAATCACACCGCGCAGCAACGGCCACCACAGTGCGGGGGACGTATCGACGACGCGTGGATCGCTTAAAAACTGGCGCAGGTAGCGCTTAACGGCTTCGGGGGTTGGGGCATCGGGAGTGCCGAGGTTTGCCAGCAGGATACCGGTTTTCGTCTGACGCATTACCGCCTCTTATCGATTCAAATTGTTGATAATTGTAGCGGAAAAGCGGTAAAGAAGAACTAATTGCTGTGAGAGGTAAGACGAGAATTTGCCTGATGGCGCTGCGCTTATCAGGCCTACGAGATAATGGCAGGCCTGATAAGAGGTTTATTACGCGAAAAAATTAACCGAGGATTTTTTCCAGCGCTGCGCGAACGTCAGCCACGGCCTGAGTGCCGTCAACTTTCGCGTATTTGGTGTTACCCGCCTGCGCTTCTTTAGAGTAGTAGCCGATCAGCGGCGCGGTCATCTGATGGTATTCCACCAGGCGCTTGCGTACGGTCTCTTCCTGATCGTCTTTACGGGTGGTCAGCTCTTCGCCGGTCACGTCGTCTTTGCCTTCAACCTTAGGCGGGTTGAATTTGATGTGGTAAACGCGGCCAGAAGCAGCGTGTACGCGACGACCCACGATACGGTCAACGATCAGTTCGTCAGGTACGTCAAACTCCAGAACGTAGTCCACGTTGATGCCCGCTTCTTTCATGGCGTCTGCCTGCGGAATAGTACGCGGGAAGCCATCAAGCAGGAAACCATTACGGCAGTCTTCCTGAGCAATACGCTCTTTTACCAGCGCGATCACCAGCTCATCAGTCACCAGCTTACCGGCGTCCATGATGTCTTTCGCTTGTTTGCCCAGCTCGGAGCCAGATTTCACGGCGGCACGCAGCATATCACCGGTGGAGATTTGCGGAATACCATACTTCTCCATGATGAACTGAGCCTGAGTTCCTTTACCCGCGCCCGGAGCGCCAAGCAGAATGATACGCATTACGAAAATCCCCTTAAAGGTTGTCGATATTTTTTAAAAAGCGCTAAACGATACCACCATCACGCAATTGGCTCAAGGAAGCCACCCGCGCTGAAACGGTTAATGATGGAAAATTGAGTTCAGAAGGCGAAAAAAAGCCGGATGGCGGTGTAAACACCGTATCCGGCCTACTATTACGAGATACTGTAGGCCGGATAAGCGCTAGCGCCATCCGGCATTACATTACGGGTATCAGGACACCAGCAACTGGTTCATGCGACGGATGAACTGGTTCGGATCTTCCAGCGTGCCGCGCTCAGCGAACAGCGCCTGATCCAGCAGCAGTTCGACCCACTCTTTAAACTGCGCTTCATCCTGGGTATCCGCCGTGCGTTTTACCAGCACGTGGTCCGGGTTCAGTTCAAAGATATATTTCACTTCCGGTACGGCCTGGCCCGCAGCGGCAAACAGTTTCGCCATCTGGGTGCTCATTTCATCCGCATCGGTGGTAACGATGGCTGGCGTGTCGGTCAGACGGTGAGTCAGACGCACTTCTTTTACGCGATCGCCCAGCAAGGTTTTCACGCGCTCAACAAACGGCGTCAGCGCTTTTTCCGCTTCTTTTGCCGATTCGTCAACTTCATCTGCCAGTTTGTCGATGGACTCGTCGGCTTTCGCCACGGACTGGAACGGTTTGCCATCGAACTCGGTCAGGTAGTTCATCATCCACTCATCGATGCGGTCAGAAAGCAGCAACACTTCGATGCCTTTCTTACGCAGCAGTTCCAGGTGCGGGCTGCTCTTCGCCGCCGCATAGCTGTCTGCAGTGATGTAGTAGATTTTCTCCTGCCCTTCTTTCATCCGCGCAACGTAGTCTTCCAGAGATACGGTCTGTGCGGAAGAGTCAGTGTGCGTAGACGCGAAGCGCATCAGTTTGGCGATGGTTTCCTGGTTGGCATGGTCTTCCGCCGGGCCTTCTTTCAGCACCAGACCGAACTGTTTCCAGAAGGTCTGGTATTTTTCCGCGTCGTCTTTCGCCAGTTTTTCCAGCATCTGCAGTACGCGTTTGGTCAGCGCGCTACGCAGGTTACGGGTGACGGTGCTGTCCTGCAGGATCTCACGGGAGACGTTCAGCGGCAGATCGTTGGAATCTATCAGACCGCGCACAAAGCGCAGGTAGTTCGGCATGAACTGCTCGGCGTCATCCATGATGAATACACGCTGGACGTAAAGTTTCAGACCATGCTTGTGATCGCGGTTCCACATATCCCACGGCGCCTGCGACGGGATGTACAGCAGGCTGGTGTACTCCTGCTTACCTTCCACACGGTTGTGGCTCCAGGTCAGCGGGTCAGTGAAGTCGTGGGCGATGTGTTTGTAGAATTCGTTGTACTCGTCGTCTTTGATTTCCGACTTGTTACGGGTCCACAGCGCCTGCGCCTTGTTGATCTTTTCCCAGGAAACCACGGTCTCGCCGTCTTTCTCTTCGGATTTTTCGATCTCTACCGGCAGCGCGATATGGTCGGAATATTTGCTGATGATGGAACGTACGCGCCAGTCATCGAGGAACTCGTCTTCGCCTTCGCGCAGATGCAGTGTGATTTCGGTGCCGCGATCGTCTTTGGTGATGTCGGCTACGGTGTACTCACCCTCGCCTGCAGACTCCCAGAACACGCCGTTTTCCGGTTTATCACCCGCAGCACGGGTACGCACGGTGACTTTGTCCGCCACGATGAAGGCTGAGTAGAAGCCAACCCCGAACTGGCCGATCAACTGGCTGTCTTTCGCCTGATCGGAGCCCATGGATTCGAGGAAAGATTTGGTGCCGGATTTCGCAATGGTCCCCAGATGATCGATAACGTCATCACGGTTCATCCCCACGCCGTTATCGGCAATGGTCAACGTACGCTTATCTTTATCGAAGGAAACACGCACACGCAGCTCACCGTCACCTTCATACAGGTCCGGGTTAGACAGTGCGCGGAAACGCAGCTTGTCTGCCGCATCCGAGGCGTTAGAGATAAGCTCACGCAGGAAGATTTCTTTATTGGAATACAGAGAATGGATCATCAGGTGCAGAAGCTGTTTTACTTCTGACTGAAAACCACGAGTTTCTTGTCCTTTCATGTAGATCTACCTCAACAATGCCATTTTCAATGGTAAAAACACGTTGAGGGTGAAATGGGGACAAGCGGGAAGGATTTCAAGCGGAAGCCGCCGTCGCGGCCTCCGTTTGTTCAGAATTTAATCTTGTGTCGTCCTGCCAGAGAGTGCGATAGCGTGGTGCCATCGACCATTTCCAGCTCGCCGCCGACCGGAACGCCATGGGCGATACGGCTGGCTTCAACGCCATACTGCATGCAAAGCTCAGCAATATAGTTGGCGGTCGCCTCTCCTTCGACCGTGGGATTGGTCGCGAGGATCAGTTCGTTAATTTGCTCAGACGCCAGTCGCTGTTCGAGACGATCCAGCCCAATGTCATCAGGCCCGATACCGTCCAGCGGCGACAGGTGTCCCATCAGCACGAAGTAACGTCCGGAAAATTGCCCGGTTTGCTCAATGGCGTAGATGTCCGCCGGACTCTCCACCACGCAAATCTGACCGTTTTCCTGGCGACGCGGGTTCGAGCAGATGTTGCAGACGTCTTGCTCTGTGAAGGTGCGGCAATCGGCACAGTGGCCGATTTCCGACATCGCCTTCGTTAACGCCTGCGCCAGACGCATCCCGCCGCTGCGATCGCGCTGAAGCAGCGTGAACGCCATGCGCTGCGCAGACTTCGGGCCAACGCCCGGCAGACAGCGCAGTGCTTCCATAAGCTGAGTTAACAGCGGGCTGGTTTGCATCAGAACGGCATCTTAAAGCCAGGCGGCAGCTGCATTCCGGAAGAAACAGAGGCCATCTTCTCTTTCTGCGTCTCTTCAATACGACGCGCCGCGTCGTTGAATGCCGCAGCAACCAGGTCTTCCAGCATCTCTTTGTCGTCTTCCAACAGGCTTGGATCGATCTCCACGCGACGGCAGTTATGCGCGCCGTTGATGGTCACTTTTACCAGACCCGCGCCAGATTCGCCGGTCACTTCCAGCTTGGCGACTTCTTCCTGCATCTGCTGCATTTTTTCTTGCATCTGCTGGGCCTGTTTCATCAGGTTACCCAGACCGCCTTTACCAAACATAGGCTTCTCTCTCAATCACGTTAAGGGATGACGACCGTCAAACCATTAGGCTGACGATCAAATGGGGCGAATACTTTCTTCGTCCAGCTCCGCATCGAAAAAACGACGCAGCGTCTGGATGTTATTATCCGCAATAATCGACTCGCGCGCCTGCGCGAGCTTCTCTTCATAAATGGCCTGACGCCACTCCAGCGGCGTGCGCACCGCGGGATTATCATCTTCAACGATGGTCAATTCAACCGTTGACCCTGTTAAGGAACTCAGTGCTTCGGCCAGTTTTTGCTGCGCGCCGCTGGAATTAAGGTGTCGCTGCGTGGAACGCAGGTGCAGGCAAACCACGTTGCCATTCTCTTCTTTCCAGGCATTAAGCGCCACCTGCTCCACCAGTTTAGGCAGCGAGAGCTGGCTCACCTGGGCGGCCCACGGGTCGCGTTCAATGGCTTCAGCCGCAAGCTTTGCCGCCAGTTCCGGCGTTTTTTCATGCTCAAGCGCTTTTTTCAGCGCTTTTGGCGTGGCAACGACTTCTTTAACTTCTGCAACAGGATTGGTCGCTTTCCAGCGATACGCTTCTTTCTTCGTCGATGCCTTTTCCAGCGCAGAGACCGCCGGACGCGCCTGAACACGTTCCGACACCGAAGCCAGTCTTTCCAGCGCAGCATTATTCACCGGCCGCGCGCGGGAAGCGGCTGCCGGTTCACTCTTTTTTGGTTTGGTTGCTCCCTGAGCGCGTTGCAACTGGCTGCGTGCCGCCAGCACCTGGCTGGTGGCGTCGGAGAGCGGCACATTCTGTTGCTGTTGCGCTGGCGCAGGTTGCTGCTGTGGCACCTGCGTCGGGGTCATCACCGCTGTGGGTGCGACCGGGGCAAACGACTGGCGCGGGACTTCAGGTTCCGGGAGCGGCATGCGCGGATGAAAAGCCAGCGCACGCAGCAGCGTCATTTCGACGCCCATTCGCCTGTCCGGCGCATACGGCAGTTCTTTGCGCCCGATTAACAGGGTCTGGTAGTAAAGCTGCACATCGGTTGGCGGGACGATTCGCGCCAGTTCACGCATACGCTGTTCAATGGCGGCCATATCGCTGCCGAGCGCGGCAGGTGAAAGCTGAACCATGGCAATACGATGCAGCAAAGCCGACATCTCAACCAGCAGCGCTTCCCATTCGATACCACGCGCGGCAGCGTCGTTCACCAGCGTCATCACGCGTTCGCCGTCCGCAGCCACAACCGCTTCAACAAGCGAGAGCGCCTGGTCGTCGTCCAGCGTGCCGAGCATGGTGCTGACCGCGCCGGTCGAGACCTGACCATCGCCGCTGGCGATCGCCTGATCGGTCAGGCTCAGCGCATCGCGCAGGCTGCCGTCCGCGGCGCGGGCCAGCAGTTGCAGCGCACGTGGTTCATGAGCGATATGCTCTTCTTTGAGAATATGCTCAAGCTGATGGCGAATCTGTTCGACATCCAGCGCTTTAAGGTGGAATTGCAGACAGCGCGACAGAATGGTCACCGGCAGCTTCTGCGGATCGGTGGTCGCCAGCAGGAACTTGACGTGCGCGGGCGGCTCTTCGAGCGTTTTCAGCAGGGCGTTAAAACTGTGCCGCGACAGCATGTGCACTTCGTCGATCAAATAGACCTTAAAACGGCCGCGCGCAGGCGCATACTGGACGTTATCCAGCAGATCGCGTGTGTCTTCGACTTTGGTGCGTGAGGCGGCATCGATTTCAATCAAATCGACAAAACGCCCCTGCTCAATTTCCCGACAGTTATCGCACACGCCGCACGGTGTAGCGGTGATGCCGGTTTCACAGTTTAATCCCTTCGCCAGCAAGCGGGCGATAGAGGTTTTTCCGACGCCACGGGTGCCGGAAAACAAATAAGCATGATGAATACGCCCTAACGACAAGCCGTTCGCCAGTGCCGTCAGCACATGTTCCTGGCCGACGACGTCAGCAAAGGTTTGTGGGCGCCATTTTCGGGCTAAGACCTGATAACTCATTGGCAGGCTCTGAAAGGCTGGAGGGTGGATTCACAGGAGGGTAATGCTAACACAACCTCGCAGCAACGGCGAGGTTGTGTCGTCAGGTACTGCTTAACTGATTAGTGCCCTGGAAAAGGCACCAGGCTATAACAGGTCAGCCCCTGTTTTTCCAGGCGCTGTTCGCCGCCCAGATCAAACAGGTTAATGATAAAGGCAGCATCGGTTACTTCGCCACCCAGACGGCGGATCAACTTCACGGTCGCTTCAATCGTGCCGCCGGTTGCCAGCAGGTCGTCCACAACCAGGACTTTATCGCCCGGTTTGATGGCATCAACGTGAATTTCCAGCTGATCGGTGCCGTATTCCAGCTCATAGCTCTCAGCAATCACTTCACGCGGAAGCTTACGCGGTTTACGTACCGGAACAAAGCCGACGCCCAGACCCAACGCTACCGGCGCGCCAAACAGGAAGCCACGCGCTTCGGTGCCAACCACTTTAGTGATACCCGCATCTTTATAGCGTTCAACCAGCAATTCAATGCTAAGGGCGTAGGCTTTCGGATCTTCCAGTAAACTGGTGACATCACGGAAAAGAATGCCCGGTTTTGGGTAATCGTGGATGCTTTTGATGCTATTTTTGAGAAACTCAAGCTGCTGTGCAGTCGCGGTCATAAGTTTGTGCCTGATTGATACAGTATTACTTCACGGCGCACTATACACTTCATCCTCGACGTATCTTGAATGATTTTGTGTCTATATTAGGGCCAGGGTTACACTTGGTTAACCTTTGACCATCTGCGCCTGTGCTCGAAAACGGTCGAATTTACTGGCTGCGAGAGACAATTGCAACAGCGATTATTGCGCTTTACTGCTTTTGTTGTTTTTCATCAATCACCGGGATCCGCCACATAAAAATCAGTAAACAGGCGAGAATAACCAGCAGCAGGCCGCGTACCCACATCATATTGACCAGCCAGAGGGAAATAGCAAACGTCACCAGGATCAACAAAATCGCGCGCGGTTTTGCTCCCGGCGGCATCGCGCGGTGTTTTTGCCAGTGACGCAGATACCCACCGAACCACGAACGGTAAAGCAACCAGTCGTGAAAGCGCGGCGATGAGCGGGCAAAACACCAGGCGGCCAGCAGGATAAATGGCGTCGTGGGCAGCAACGGCAATACAACGCCCAGCGTGCCTAACACTACCGCTATCCAGCCAATGATGATTAGAATAATGCGTTGCATAATATCAGTACTTAACACAGAGAATCGTTACTTTAGCATAACAGTTCTCATTTTCATCGGAGTGTTGTCGTGAAAACCGTCATGCTGCTACAGACGCTTGAAAACCAGCTTAACCGCCTGCGGCAGCAGTGTGCTCCGTTGGCGCATCACGCCACGCTGAGCGCCCGCTTTGACAGGCATCTGTTTCACACTCGCAGCACGTTGCTGCAGGCCTGTCTGGATGAAGCTGACGATAATCTTACTGCCCTACGTCGCGCCGTTGAGCAGCAACAACTACCACAAATTAGCTGGCTGGCGGAACACCTTGCCTCACAGTTAGAGGCGATTTCGCGTGAAACCGCCAGTTGGTCGCTCCGCGAGTGGGACAGCGCATCTCCAGGCCTGGCGCGCTGGCAGCGCAAGCGGGTTCAACACCAGGAGTTTGAACGCCGACTGGTGGAAATGACGCGTGAACGCAAAGAGCGTCTGGCCCAGGCAACGGGTTTTGAAGAACAGCAAAAACTGCATCGTGAAGTAGAAGCATTCGAGGCGCGACTGGCTCGCTGCCGCCATGCTCTGGCAAGAATAGAAAACGTGCTGGCGCGTTTAACCCGTTAATCCCCGGAGAATTTATGTCATTAGAGAACGCCCCGGACGAGGTCAAACTGGCCGTCGATTTGATTGTTTTACTTGAGGAAAACCAGGTTGCACCTGAAACCGTACTGAAGGCGCTGGAGATTGTTAAACGGGATTACGAAAAGAAACTGCTCTCTTTATCTAAAAAAGAGCTGTAACTGAAAACCTGATGGCGTTTCAATTATCAGGCCTACGAATGAATCGAAGCTCGCAGGCCTGATGATTTTTTCTATTAACCTACCGAAGGCGTCGGATCGTCACCTTTAATGATGTCACGCTTAACCTCAGTCACGCTGTCGCCCTTCGCGTTGTGCAGGTGCACTTCGAGCTGGTTAAAGGCAATATCAATGTCGTTTTCACGGCACAAACGATCGACCGCACGGTTAAGTTCATCAACCGTATGGCTGCGATCGCGCAGTTCGCGCACGTATAAACGCAGCTCATGATCCAGCGTGCTGGCGCCGAAGGCGGTAAAGAACACCGCAGGCTCCGGATCGTGCATTACTTTCGGGTGCTCCATCGCCGCCTGCAGCAGCACTTTCTTCACTTTGTCCAGATCCGAACCGTAGGCCACGCCGATGCGGATCACCAGACGCGTGGTGGTATCGGAGAGCGACCAGTTGATCAAACGCTCCGTCACGAATGCTTTGTTCGGGATGATCACCTCTTTGCGATCGAAATCGGTAATGGTGGTGGCACGGATACGGATCTTGCTGACCGTTCCTGAGAACGTACCAATGGTAACCGTATCGCCGATACGCACCGGGCGTTCAAACAGAATAATCAGACCGGAAACAAAATTACCGAAAATTTCCTGCAAGCCAAAACCCAGACCAACCGACAGAGCGGCGGCCAGCCATTGCAGTTTATCCCACGAGACGCCGAGCGATCCGAAGACCGTCATTGCGCCGATGGCGATGATCGCGTAGTTGAGGATCGTGGTGATCGCGTACGATGCCCCCTGGCGCATTTTGAGTCGCGACAGTACCAGCACTTCCAGCAGGCCGGGTAAGTTGCGGATTAACGCCCACGCCACCATCGAGGCAATAATGGCAAACAACAGGCTACCCATGGTGACGTCTTTCACCACTGCCGCACCCGCTTCGGTGCCGTTGTAATGCCAGAGCGTAATGCTGTCGAGATAGCTGAACACGGTGATCAGATCAGACCAAATGGCCCAGAACAGAACACCAAACAGAGCCACCATCACCAGCATGGTGATACGCAGCGTTTGCTGGTTAACCTGCTCCAGCGCGATGGTCGGCTCTTCCTGCGGCTCTGCGCCCTCCGCCCCTTCTTTCACCAGGTTCTGACGACGCGCCAGCGCACGACGCCAGGCGATACGGCGTGCCGCGACGCTTAATCCACGCAGCACGGTCTGGTACAGCAGGTTCCAGAGAATGACCAGATAAACCGTTTCAATCCAGCGTCCCGCCAGGCGCAGCGTGGTGTAGAAATAGCCGGTTGCCGTCAGCACCATTAATGCTATCGGGATAATCGACAGCACGGTAATCGTCACCAGACGCAGACCATGCGACTCTTTATCGCGCCAGCTTTCGCGGCACATTGGCCATACCAGGAAGGCGATCAGCAGCAGGTTGAGGAAAATGACCACCTGACCCAGCACATCGTCCATCAGGTTGAGCGGCGACAGCTCAGCAATAACCGACCAGAAGTTTAACGGCAACAGCGCGAGGCTGATGCGCACAATCTGGCGACGCCAGTGGCTAGTTTGTTTTGCTGGCATACCAAAATGACGAATCGCCACGCCATCTTTTTCCAGCACCTTCCAGCACAGACCAAACACCAGCCAGAAGACGGTCATCTTCTTGCTGAACGCCCACAGCAGGTCGCTGATATTCAACTGCATAGTCAACAGAATCAGACCTACCGCGAGGATAATCAGGCACGCCGGCAAGGCTCTGATGAGATCGATCAGAATCGCTTTTGGCGTGTTGAGCTGACTGTCATTACGCAGGTTACCTACCGCGGCGGCTAATTTCGCCTGGTACTCTTTCAACCATTTAAGACGCCAGCGGATGAGCCCGGCAATGAGCAGCAGCGGCAATCCCGCCAGAAACGCAATAAACACTGCGGGCCACGCTTTTTCCCAGTTCACCGTGATTTTCATCGACTTAAACTGGTCTTTAAGTGTTTGCGGGAAAGCTTTGATCCAGTCCCAGTCCATCGGACGGTTACTGTTAACCCAGAAAATCTGCTGCGTGAGGATCCCTTTCAGGTTTTTCGACACGCTCATTAACTGCTGCTGATTAATTTGCAGATTAATCGCCATCATCAGCTGGTTGCCCAGTTGCTTATTGAGCTGATCCAACAGTTCACGGCGCATATCCACAACCTGCAGTAAGGCATCATGGACTTCGCCGTTAACTTCGTTGCTGTGCCCTTCTTCCAGTTTGGCGACAAACGCATCATTCTGGAACAGCGCGTCGCGCTGCTGGTTGACTTCGAACTGCTCCAGACGCAAGTCGGCGATCCGGTTGGTCATATCGGCAAGTTCATCCGCCGACGGCAGCGTTTGTTGTTGCTGATACAGAATACGCGACAGCAGCAGACTGCCTTTCAGAACGGCAATCTGCTCTTTAATGTTGCGTTCGGATTGCAGCGCGCGGTCAAGCCAGTTTTTGACTTTAATATTTTGCTGCATCAGGCTGTTGCCGTTTTCGGTCGCGGCAATCAGACGCTGGCTGAGCTGATGGTTAATATCAAGTTCTTGCTTAACTAGCGGGTTGGTCTGGATACGGGCCGCTTCGTCTGGCGTTACCGCTTCCTGCGCCGTCTTTTCGGTTAGCGTCAGACGTTTGCTGTTCACCGCTTCCTGCAGCAACTGAAGCTGGTGTTCGAGACGATTCGTATTCGCCGTTACATAATCACGCTGTTTCTGCAAGGTATCCTGCAAAACAGTGTTGCCTTCCAGACTTTTACGCTGTTGATCGATCTGCGCGCTCAGCAACGCTTGCTGCGCCTGCAGCAACACCTGTTGGCTGGGGCGTAATGCCACCTCACCCACATTAGTTCCATCCAGGCGATTACGGATTTGCTGCATTTGCTGTGATGCGGTGTACATCGCATTTTGCACGCGCTCTGGCTGCGTTTGCAGCGAGACCAACTGACTGTTGTAGGCTGCAAGGTCGTTTTGCGCGCTTTGCAGATCGTCCAGCACCTGGGCGACACGAGATTCAAGCTGGCGCAGAGAGAGCGTACTCAGCGTTTTCCGCGTTTCGTCATCATTATCGACATCGCTGAGCGAATTTAGCGCATCCGTTGCCTGGCGCATTTTCTCCGGCGCCTGGGCCACTTTCTGGCGAAGCTGTACGGTCTCATCTTTCACGCGATCGATTTTATCCAGCGTGGCGATGGTATCGATGAGATCCTGTTGGACCAGCTTATCCTGCGCGGAGAGATCTTTTTGTTTACTCAGCGTGTCTAACTGGCTCTGGATATCCGCTTTCGTCGGCAGTTCACCACTCTGTTGCGCCCGCGCAAATGCAGATGACTGGCAGGATAGCAATAGAATGAAGAAAAGAATGCTAATAGCAATTACATGCTGTGAACGTTTATAGAGCTGCAACATAGTCATGAGAATGAATGTTTCTGAACCGGGAAAGTGACCGGAAATAGTCAAGCGGCAAGAATATCACGGCTGTGACCAGCAGAATAGCAGGAGGCAAAATGACCAGGAGAATTCCTGGTGCAGAAATGGTAAGTTAGCGTGTCTCCCCTATCTGCAGGCGCAAGGTTGGACAAAGCAGGCACATCTCCAGCAACACCGCCACGTAGTGGCGAGCCTCATTTTTCAGATCAAATGATTCGGGGGCAAATAACCAGTTCTCCATGATTCCGGAAATATAGCTACGCATTAACACCGCAACACGACGTGTGTTCAGGTTTTCCGGCAGCATGTTGACATCCATACAGTGGCGTAACGTTTTTTCTATACGGTCATAGTTTTCCAGGCACAGGCTACGTTCGACTAACTGAACTGATGCTATTTCCCCGACAAATTCGCATTTGTGGAATATAATCTCCATCAATAAACGTCGGCGTTCTTCTGTCACGGTAGTTTCAAGAACGTAAATTAAAATTTCTCTTAATACTGATAGTGGATCGTCGGGGAATTTTGCCTGATACTCAGTTTCTAACTCATCAATGTTAGGTTTTGCTAGCTCCCAGATTTCACTGAATAAATCCGACTTATTTTTGAAATGCCAATAGATAGCACCGCGCGTTACACCAGCGGCTTTTGCGATCTCCGCAAGCGAGGTGGATGATACCCCTTGCTGCGAAAACAAACGCAGAGCAACATCCAGAATGTGCTGCCGTGTTTCCTGTGCTTGTTGTTTGGTTTTTCGTGCCATATGTCAGTGAATTTACAGGCGTTAGATTTACATACATTTGTGAATGTATGTACCATAGCACGACGATAATATAAACGCAGCAATGGGTTTATGGGCTTTAAGCCATTGATCAATTTGAAATCGGACACTCGAGGTTTACATATGAACAAAAACAGAGGGTTAACGCCTCTGGCAGTCGTTCTGATGCTCTCAGGCAGCTTAGCGCTAACAGGATGTGACGACAAACAGGCCCAACAAGGGGGCCAGCAGATGCCAGAAGTTGGAGTTGTGACGCTCAAAACTGAACCTCTACAGATCACAACTGAACTCCCAGGTCGCACCAGTGCGTTTCGCATTGCGGAAGTTCGCCCTCAGGTCAGCGGTATTATCCTGAAGCGTAACTTTACCGAAGGCGGCGACATTGAAGCAGGTGTGTCTCTCTATCAGATTGATCCTGCTACTTACCAGGCCGCGTACGAAAGTGCGAAAGGCGATCTGGCCAAAGCACAAGCAGCGGCAAATATCGCTCAGCTGACGGTTAAACGTTATCAGAAACTGTTAGGTACGAAGTACATCAGTCAACAGGACTACGATAGCGCGCAGGCAGATGCACAACAGGCGAACGCTGCTGTTGTCGCTGCGAAAGCCGCAGTAGAAACCGCACGTATCAACCTGGCCTATACCAAAGTCACGTCGCCAATCAGCGGCCGCATTGGTAAGTCATCTGTTACTGAAGGCGCACTGGTGCAAAACGGTCAGGCGACCGCACTGGCGACCGTTCAGCAGTTGGATCCCATCTATGTCGATGTGACGCAGTCAAGTAACGATTTCCTGCGCCTGAAACAAGAGTTGGCCAATGGCACGCTGAAGCAAGAGAACGGTAAAGCAAAAGTCGAACTGGTTACCAGCGACGGTATTAAATTCCCGCAGTCCGGTACGTTGGAGTTTTCGGATGTGACGGTTGATCAAACCACTGGGTCAATTACGTTACGCGCAATCTTCCCGAACCCGGATCACACCCTACTGCCGGGCATGTTCGTCCGTGCGCGTCTGGAAGAAGGGACAAACCCAACGGCGTTACTGGTTCCACAGCAAGGCGTTACCCGCACACCGCGTGGCGATGCCAGTGCATTAGTTATCGGTGCTGATGACAAAGTTGAAACGCGTCAAATTGTGGCAGCACAAGCAATTGGCGACAAATGGTTAGTCACTGAAGGACTTAAGCCAGGCGACCGTGTGATTGTAAGTGGGCTGCAGAAAGTTCGTCCTGGCGCTCAGGTTAAAGCGCAGGAAGTCACCGCGGATAATAACCAGCAAGGCGCAAGCGGTAGCCAGCCTGAACAGTCCAAGTCTTAACTTAAACAGGAGCCGTTAAGACATGCCTAATTTCTTTATCGATCGCCCCATATTTGCGTGGGTGATCGCCATTATCATCATGTTGGCAGGGGGGCTCGCGATCCTCAAATTGCCGGTAGCGCAATATCCTACTATTGCACCTCCGGCAGTGACGATCTCCGCGACCTACCCTGGCGCTGATGCCAAAACAGTACAGGATACTGTTACGCAGGTTATCGAACAGAATATGAACGGTATCGATAACCTGATGTACATGTCCTCTAACAGTGACTCAACCGGTACGGTTCAGATCACCCTGACTTTCCAGTCAGGTACTGATGCTGACATTGCGCAGGTTCAGGTGCAGAACAAACTGCAGCTGGCAATGCCGCTGCTGCCGCAGGAAGTACAACAACAGGGCGTGAGCGTCGAGAAATCGTCCAGTAGCTTCCTGATGGTTGTCGGCGTCATCAACACCAACGGCACCATGACGCAGGAGGATATTTCCGACTACGTGGGCGCCAACATGAAGGATGCGATCAGCCGTACTTCAGGTGTGGGCGACGTGCAGCTGTTCGGTTCCCAGTACGCGATGCGTATCTGGATGGATCCGAATAAACTGAACAACTTCCAGCTGACGCCGGTTGATGTGATCAGCGCCATTAAAGCGCAGAACGCCCAGGTTGCAGCCGGTCAGTTAGGCGGTACGCCGCCAGTGAAAGGCCAGCAGCTTAACGCGTCGATCATCGCGCAAACCCGTCTGACCTCCGCAGATGAGTTCGGCAAAATTCTGCTGAAAGTGAACCAGGATGGCTCTCAGGTACGTCTGCGTGACGTCGCGAAAGTCGAACTGGGTGGCGAGAACTACGACATCATTGCGAAGTTCAACGGCAAACCTGCGTCTGGTCTGGGTATCAAGCTGGCGACAGGCGCTAACGCCCTCGACACCGCGAACGCTATCCGCGAAGAGCTGAAGAAGATGGAACCCTTCTTCCCGTCAGGCCTGAAGATCGTTTACCCGTATGACACTACGCCATTCGTGAAAATCTCTATTCACGAAGTAGTGAAAACGCTGGTGGAAGCAATCATCCTCGTGTTCCTGGTCATGTATCTGTTCCTGCAGAACTTCCGCGCGACGTTGATTCCGACTATCGCCGTGCCGGTGGTGCTATTGGGTACGTTTGCCGTCCTTGCGATTTTCGGCTTCTCGATAAACACGTTGACGATGTTCGGGATGGTGCTCGCCATCGGCCTGTTGGTGGATGACGCCATCGTGGTGGTCGAGAACGTTGAACGTGTCATGGCCGAAGAAGGGCTACCACCGAAAGAAGCAACGCGTAAATCAATGGGCCAGATTCAGGGCGCATTGGTGGGTATCGCGATGGTACTGTCAGCGGTATTTATCCCAATGGCCTTCTTCGGGGGTTCTACCGGTGCGATTTACCGCCAGTTCTCCATCACCATTGTTTCCGCAATGGCGTTGTCTGTACTGGTGGCGTTGATTCTGACCCCTGCCCTGTGTGCAACAATGCTTAAACCGATTGCTAAAGGCGATCACGGTGAAGGCAAAACGGGCTTCTTCGGTTGGTTCAACCGCATGTTCGATAAGAGCACGCACCACTATACCGACAGCGTAGGCGGTATTCTGCGCAGCACCGGTCGTTATCTGGCGCTGTATCTGATCATCGTCGTGGGCATGGCCTATCTGTTCGTTCGTCTGCCAAGTTCGTTCTTGCCGGATGAAGACCAGGGGGTATTCCTGTCAATGGCTCAGCTGCCAGCGGGTGCAACGCAAGAGCGTACCCAGAAGGTGCTGGACGAAATGACGGATTACTATCTGACTAAAGAAAAAGCGAACGTTGAATCGGTGTTTGCCGTTAACGGCTTCGGCTTTGCGGGTCGTGGTCAGAACACCGGTATCGCGTTCGTCTCGTTGAAAGACTGGAGTGAACGTCCGGGCGAAGAGAACAAAGTTGAGGCCATTACTCAACGTGCGATGGGTGCATTCTCGCAGATTAAAGACGCCATGGTATTCGCCTTTAACCTGCCAGCAATCGTAGAACTTGGCACCGCGACGGGTTTCGACTTCCAGTTGATTGACCAGGCTGGTCTGGGCCATGAAAAATTGACTCAGGCGCGTAACCAACTGTTTGGTGAAGTCGCGAAACATCCAGATCTGTTGGTAGGCGTACGTCCTAACGGTCTGGAAGATACTCCGCAATTCAAGATCGATATCGATCAGGAAAAAGCGCAGGCTCTGGGTGTTTCCATTAGTGACATTAATACAACGCTGGGCGCTGCATGGGGCGGAAGCTACGTTAACGACTTCATCGACCGTGGTCGTGTGAAGAAAGTTTACGTCATGTCTGAAGCCAAATACCGTATGTTGCCGGAAGATATTGGAAACTGGTATGTCCGCGGTAGCGATGGACAAATGGTACCGTTCTCTGCGTTCTCTTCCTCACGTTGGGAATATGGTTCTCCGCGTCTGGAACGCTATAACGGTCTGCCTTCCATGGAAATCCTGGGCCAGGCCGCACCGGGTAAAAGTACCGGTGAAGCGATGGCAATGATGGAGCAACTGGCCAGCAAACTGCCATCCGGTATCGGCTATGACTGGACGGGCATGTCCTACCAGGAACGGCTGTCCGGTAACCAGGCACCTGCCCTGTATGCGATTTCACTGATCGTCGTCTTCCTGTGTCTGGCGGCATTGTACGAGAGCTGGTCAATTCCGTTCTCCGTTATGCTGGTCGTTCCACTGGGGGTTATCGGTGCGCTGCTGGCGGCAACATTCCGTGGTTTGACCAACGACGTTTACTTCCAGGTGGGCCTGCTCACAACCATTGGGTTGTCGGCGAAGAACGCGATATTGATCGTCGAATTCGCCAAAGACTTGATGGATAAAGAAGGTAAAGGCCTGGTAGAAGCGACGCTGGACGCAGTTCGTATGCGTTTACGTCCGATTCTGATGACATCGTTAGCCTTTATCCTCGGCGTAATGCCACTGGTTATCAGCTCCGGTGCAGGGAGTGGCGCGCAGAACGCCGTCGGTACTGGCGTAATGGGCGGGATGGTCACAGCAACCGTATTGGCTATCTTCTTTGTTCCGGTGTTCTTTGTGGTGGTCCGCCGCCGCTTTAGCCGCAAGAACGAAGATGTTGAACATAGCCACTCAGTTGAGCATCATTGATACATTCCTAAAGATAAGGCCGCGCAAGCGGCCTTTTTTCTGGAAAAAAATCATAAAAAGCGCTTATTGCGATTTCGTTTATTTTCTCTTGTTTAAATAAGCGATATAATCCTTGTGAGTCTAAAGGCTATTCTTAAAAAGCGTCATGAACCCTTATTTACTTAAATAAATATTAAGACTATTCCTAGTTTTCGTTCACAGAGTCGGTTGTCGCCTTTCGTTGCTAAACCTAAACAAGATAACGTGATGATTGGCCGAGAATAAAGAAGTTGTTCCATTTCGAATACCGGCATTTATCTGTTAAAATGTAAAAATGGGACTGCGTCATAATTTTGCATAATTGTAATTTTTCGTGATATGACGATGAAATCTTTTTTAGAGTAGATTATAGTTAAATCATCAGGAGTCGCGGGCAAGTTCCAGGTCGTTTGTTGTATCCATCCCGAAAGGTGTTCGGTTAGTCTAAACCACTAAGAAGGGGATGCGTTATGGATGAATACTCACCGAAAAGACATGATATCGCGCAGCTTAAATTTCTCTGCGAAACCCTGTATCATGACTGTCTTGCAAACCTTGAACAAAGCAATCATGGTTGGGTAAATGACCCTACCTCTGCAACCAGCTTGCAGCTCAATGAACTGATAGAGCATATTGCAACCTTCGCACTTAATTATAAAATTAAGTACAATGAGGACAATAAGCTGATCGCGCAGATTGATGAATACCTGGATGACACTTTTATGTTGTTCAGTAGTTATGGTATTAATACGCAGGATCTACAGAAATGGCGGAAGTCAGGTAATCGACTGTTTCGC
Organism: Citrobacter sp. Cy070; assembly: GCF_030332245.1. Lineage (NCBI taxonomy): Bacteria > Pseudomonadati > Pseudomonadota > Gammaproteobacteria > Enterobacterales > Enterobacteriaceae > Citrobacter > Citrobacter sp. Cy070. The sequence continues at coordinate 100,510 of NZ_JAOWIG010000091.1, read as the reverse complement.
TGTTTTGTCAATGCCACCAGGGCTAATCCTGTCAGTTTGTCTTGTTAAAAATTATTACAATCATAGGTAAGAGTTATGTCCGATAAACCATTAACTAAAACAGATTATTTGATGCGCCTGCGACGCTGTCAAACAATTGACACGCTTGAACGTGTTATTGAGAAAAATAAATATGAATTGTCTGACAATGAACTGGCTGTATTTTACTCAGCCGCCGATCATCGTCTTGCTGAATTGACAATGAATAAGCTCTACGACAAGATCCCAACATCTGTTTGGAAATTTATTCGTTAATTGCTCATGAGGTTAAGTCAGGTATCGCGAAACATTTGTTTGTCTGGCTGACCATTTCCCGCACCAACTATCATTATTTAATTCAAATCACGTGATTGCGATCACAGTGAGAAAACGGGAACGTTCCCCTTCCCTGCATTGCGTTTTACTGTACTGTGACTGCCTATCAGCAAACGGGAAAGTTCGTAATGAGTGAAGATAAGAAAAAGATGATCGCCGGCGAATTGTATCGCCCGGCAGATGAAACGTTGCGCAACGACCGTCTCCGCGCACGCCTACTCATCCACCGATACAATGCCACCGCACCCGATGCGCAGAGTGAACGTCAGGCTATCCTGCGCGATCTGTTGGGGCAAAGCGAAGGCGCTTACATTGAGCCCTCTTTTCGTTGCGACTACGGGTATAACATTTATCTCGGCAAAGCGTTTTACGCCAACTTCGACTGCGTCATGCTTGATGTCTGCCCAATCCACATCGGTGATAACTGTATGTTGGCACCGGGAGTCCATATCTATACGGCAACTCATCCACTGGACGCTAACGAACGCAATAGCGGGGTTGAACTAGGGAAACCTGTAACCATCGGGAATAATGTCTGGATCGGTGGTCGCGCAGTCATAAATCCGGGGGTAACACTGGGCGACAATGTGGTTGTGGCGTCAGGCGCAGTGGTGACGAAAAGCGTTCCGGCAAACACCGTCGTCGGAGGCAATCCGGCACGGATCATCAAAACACTGTGATCTGATATGTAACTGTTATGCTAAATTGTGGTTAATCTGTTACTTTTCTCAGACAGTATCCCCTTTTAAAATGGGCTGATCCCTCCTGACTATTGCAGACTTCACGAAGGCAAGAGATGACAGAAATACAACGCCTGCTTACCGAAACCATCGATGACTTAAATATTCGCGAAAAGCGCGACAACAAACCGCGCTTTAGCATCAGCTTTATTCGTAAACATCCAGGGCTATTTATCGGCATGTATGTTGCGTTTTTTGCCACACTGGCGGTTATGCTGCAATCAGAAACGCTGGTCGATTCGGTATGGCTGTTGGTTGTACTGTTCGCCTTACTCAACGCCTTTTTCTTTTTTGACGTTGCGCCACGTTACCGCTTTGAAGACATTGACGTACTGGATTTCAGAGTCTGCTATAACGGTGAATGGTACAACACACGCTTTGTGCCACCCTCGCTGATCGACACTATTCTGCACTCTCCCCAAGTCGACAGTGAGCATAAGGCCCAACTGCAAAAAATGATAACGCGGAAAGGCGAACTGTCATTTTATGATGTCTTCACACTAACCCGCGCGCAGGCTAGTCAGTAATCACAGCCTGTCACAAACAAAAAAAAGTGCGTCCCACGAGGGGAACGCACTTCAGTCCCTGTAATGCTGGCGAAGTGACTAACGTCTTTTTTTACGGCCCTGTACCGCTTTAAACCGCGGATTCGTTTTGCAGATGACGTACAAACGCCCTTTGCGTTTGACTATCTGGCAGTCAGGGTGCCGCTGCTTTGCGCTGCGAAGTGAATTGAGTACCTGCATCTTAACCTCGCTTAGTGCCAATGAAGTGGCCGAAACGTTTCTGGAAACGAGCCGCGCTGCCTTCATTATCGAAGGTTTTCTGTTTACCGGTATAGTACGGATGTGACTTAGACGAGATATCAAGCGTTACGTACGGGTACATTTGGCCCTCGAACTCAATCTCTCGTTCGGTTTTAATCGTCGAACCGACCTTAAAGTATTCATTGGCACTGGTATCGTGAAACACCACTGGGCGATAAAAAGGGTGGATATCCGGTTTCATGGCAACCTCAATTTGTTACGTTATAACATACCCAACAAAATACACCACTCTTGTACGAATCACAACCCGATTTACGTTGTGGGTTACTAAACGGGATGATAAGTGGCCGTAAATATATGATGCCAATCGAATAGCTTTTTCGGCTTTCAGATATACTTTCCCTATGCTGTGTAAATAAGGATATCACCGTGACAACACGACATCTGATTGGCCTGGTGACGGGAATACTGGTTCTGTCCATCCTCGTACCGGTGTGTTTAAGCCTGTGGCTGGCACATCGTCAGGTCGAAACGAAATTTATCGATGAACTTGATTCATTTTCTACCCGCGTCGCTTTGCGTACAGAACGCGTCGGCGAGCAGGCCAAAAAAGCGCTACGCAAAATAGAAGCCTTCCAGGGTGTGCCCTGCTCAGAGGAACATTTGCTGGAAATGCGCCGGTTGTCATACAGCTACCGTTATATTCAGGAAGTGATGTACCTCAAAGGCAATGTTCCACAATGTTCCTCCCTTGAGAAAAGGAGCCTGGCTGCTGCGTTTCCGCCACCAATGAAAATGACACCTGATGGCTATCGCGCCTGGTTAACTTCGCAAAACGACCTCGGAATACAACGTTTTATGGCGGCGCTCGGCAGCGAACATTATGTCGTGATGATCGATCCGGGATCGTTCATTGATGTCATTCCATTTGGTTCATGGCCTATCGAAGTCGCCATTGTGGGTACAGTAAGCAACGTCGTGGTGGCCAGTAGTGCCGATCTCCCTTCAGACGTGTTACATCATCTGCAAAAAGACCGTTCTATCAGCCATTTTCAAAAAGAGGGCAGTATTTATAATTCTCGCCCTTTCCCCGAACTGGGCATCACTATCGTAAGCTGGGCGTCGACATTACCTTTGCAAAAATCCTGGCACCGACAGGCGCTGATCTGGCTCCCGGCAGGGCTCATTATTGGCCTGCTCACCGCCCTCTTTATCCTGCGTATTTTGCGCCGCTTGCAGTCCCCCCATCACCAATTGCAAGATGCCATTCAGAACCGGGCTATCAAGGTCCATTACCAGCCCATTATTTCGCTCAAAACAGGAAAGGTCGTAGGTGCGGAAGCACTGGCCCGCTGGCGACAAGCTGACGGTAGCTATCTCTCACCCGATATTTTTATCCCGCTGGCCGAAGAAACCGGCCTGACAGAACCACTCACACGTTTGATTATTGAAAACGTCTTCGAGGATCTAGGTAAATGGCTGCATCAACATCCTCAACAGCATATATCACTCAACCTTGAGTCGGCCGATTTGAAGTCCGAAACGCTTCCGGCGCTGCTAAGCCGCATGGTTAACCACTGGCAACTAAAACCCGCACAAATTGCCCTGGAACTGACTGAACGCGAATTTGCCGACCCGAAAAACAGCGCGCCGTTTATTGCTAAATACCGTCAGGCGGGTCACTCAATCTATATTGATGACTTTGGTACCGGTTATTCCAGTCTGAGCTATTTGCAGGATCTGGATGTAGACATCCTGAAGATAGACAAATCGTTCGTCGATGCGCTGGAATACAATAACGTCACGCCACATATTATCGAGATAGCCAAAACGCTGGAGCTGGAAATGGTGGCAGAAGGCATCGAGACCGAGAACCAGGAAAGCTGGCTACGTCAACATGGCGTGCAGTATGGTCAGGGCTGGTTGTACAGCAAAGCACTGCCAAAGGCGGAATTTATTCTGTGGGCGGAAAAACGACTTTAGCATGGCACTGGCGTGTATTGAGATGGCTGGCGGCACGCCGCACAGCCAGTCATGTCACTCTTCCATAATGGGCGAGAATCCACCGTAGATCATTCGCTTGCCATCAAATGGCATAGATTCACCAAACTCCTTCATACGGGGATCGGACATCATCTTCTGGTTCGCCGCATCGCGGACTTCTTTGGAAGGGTATTCAATCCAGCTGAATACCACTTCTTCATGATCCTGCGCTTTCACCGCCATACGAAAATCGGTCAACTTACCGTCGGGAACATCATCAGCCCAACACTCCACAACGCGCAGTGCACCGAATTCCTTGAAAAGCGGCGCAGCCTTTGCCGCCATCGCGATATATGCCTCCTTGTTTTCGGCAGGAACGGCAACAACAAAACCATCAACATACTTCATCAGATAAACCTCCGAAGTGTACTGCGCGGCAAGCCGATTCCAGCCGCGTCAGTCGAGGTTAAGTTTAGTCGTCAGCAGGCAATCACGCGTAGGCTCATTCCGAACACAAATACGTGACTGCGGCAGATGACGAAACCACGGCAGGCAAATCTGAATTAACGGTCCAATAGCTAACGCATACAGTACCGTTCCAACACCCACGGTTCCGCCAAGAAGCCAACCGCTGAGCAAAACCGACACCTCGATTGCGGTCCGGATGGTCCGTACAGACCAACCAGTACGCGCATGAATGCCGGTCATCAAGCCGTCACGTGGGCCCGCACCAAAACCGGCGCCAATGTACAGACTGGTGGCTAACGCATTCAGGATCACCGCCGCAACCAGCAGTCCACTGCGCGTCAGTAGCGATTCGAATCCTGGGATCACCGCCAGCGCGGCATCTGCCGCCAAACCAATCATAATGACATTACTGAGAGTGCCAAATCCGGGGCGCTGGCGCAGTGGTATCCATGCCAGCAGGACCAGTACACCCACGGCGATGATCACCAGGCCGATATTCATCGATAATAGATTTGCCACGCCCAGATGAAATACGTTCCACGGATCAGCCCCTAAATCTGCACGGACAAACATCGCCGTCGAAACGCCGTACAGCGCCAGTCCAACATACAGCTGAAGTAAACGACGCAGCATAATTTTCTCCTCGCCTCTCAGATAGCTTTCATCTTCACCGCAATTGGCACTATGATTAATGTCCAGTTTTCAAAAAGTGGACTGCTATGTCATCTCGCCGTTACGGAAGTCAATCTTTGCAGCGCCTGCTAGGGCACTGGCAGGAAAGCCCCTCGCGAACGCCTATCTGGCGACAACTGGCGGAAGCGTTACGTCTGCTGATCCTGGATGGTCGACTGGCACTGGATAGTCGCTTGCCCGGCGAACGCGAGCTCGCTGCCGTTCTGGAAGTGAGCCGAACCACCGTCGCCAGCGCCATGGCGCAACTGCGTGAAGAGGGATATCTGGAAAGCCGTCATGGGAGCGGCTCACGGGTGATCCTGCCGGAACACATTCGTCATGTGCCTACGCGAACCAGTACCGGTACAGCGTTGGATTTGTCCACAGCGGCCCTCAGCGCCGGGCCAGAAATTCATCAGGCTTACCAACAAGCGTTATTTGCGATGCCGCAGCATTTGCTGAGCTCCGGGTATCTGCCGCAGGGACTGGCGGTTTTGCGTGAATCCATCGCCCGGCATTATTGCGAACGTGGATTACCCACACAGTCGGATGAAATAATGGTCGTGAACGGCGCGGTCAGCGGCCTGGCGTTGATCCTGCGTTTACTCACCGGTCCCGGCGATCGCGTAGTGGTCGATCACCCCACGTATCCGCTGGCGATTGCAGCAATACAAGGGGCATCATGTCGCCCCGTCGGCGTTTCGCTGCCTGAGCACGGTTGGGATACAGCGGGTCTGGTTGCCACCCTCGCGCAAACAGCCCCGAGAATGGCCTATCTGATGCCGGACTTTCACAACCCGACCGGACGCTGTATGGACGCCGAAACTCGCCAGGTTGTGGCGGATATTGCGGAAAGAACCCGCACCACGCTGGTGGTCGATGAGACCATGGTGAACCTGTGGTATGACGCCCCGCCTCCGCCTCCACTTGCTGCATTCAATCGCGATGCGCCGGTGATCCTGCTGGGATCGGCAGGGAAAAGCTTCTGGGGAGGTCTGCGTCTGGGATGGATTCGGGCTTCGTCACGTACTATTGCCGCGCTGGTACAGACTCGCGACACATTTGATTTAGGATCACCAGTGCTTGAACAGCTTGCCACGGGTTGGTTGCTGGACAATGCGGCCGATTTTCTTCCCGACAGACGGCAATTGCTCACCACCCGGCGCGATCTGTGCCATGACCTGATGAAGACACATTTCCCGGAGTGGCAGTTTACTCAACCACAGGGGGGACTCTCTTTCTGGGTTGAATTACCCGATACGCTGGCAACGCTCTTTGCCACCCGTGCCGAAAGTGCAGGTATTCAGTTGGGTACCGGGACGCGCTTCGGCCTGGATGGCGCATTCGATCGCTTTTTGCGTATGCCCTTTGCTCTGCCCGATGACACAATGCGCTCGGCTTTCCGGACGTTGCAACCCATTTGGGATAATCTGCGTTTACAGGCAAGTCACGGGAAAATGCGCAAAATAATCTAAGCGACGAGTCAAAAGACTCGTCCTGGAATACCGTGATGGACGAGGATGTCTGGGCATTATTACCGCTGAGGAGGAACCGGGAACCCCTTCAGGGAAATCACAAAATTCTCGCCGTCTTTCTTAATTTTCGCCCCGGCATCGCACCAGTCAGAAGCAATACGGAAAAACTCATCGCTACCGACATTCCAGCTCAGACGAACATGTTTCACATAACCGGAACGTAGCAATTCACAGGCTTCGCCATAATTACAGGCGGTTGAGAGCGGTTGTTGTTTCATTTTTTCTTCTTCAGTAATCTGCGCAATGCTTTGATTTCTTTAGGAGTCAGTGCTTCAACCACGGATTCTTCCGTATGCTGGCTATCAATATCATCAGCGGAGACTCCCGCCTCTTCAATGGCGGAAAACGCGATAAGTAGCAATTTTTCCGTCGAGATACTTAGGTTCTCATTATTCACTTCAGCGTAGTGACGCAGCTTTTCTTTTAGCGCCTCATCAATTTTGACATTCAATACAGCGGTCGACATCGTAGAAAATCCTTGTGGTCAGCCAAAACACACCGGATGTAAGACCATGTCGTTACAGCGCGATGGCAGCGGCAAAAGCATCAAATAACATCCCCGAAACACATTGACAGCATTTGATGACAATAAAATGACAATACGATGACAAAGAAAAGAAGATGAGAAGAATTGAGATTGCCGGACGGCAGAATTGGGTGGGGGCCCTGCCAGCTACATCCCGGCACACACGTCATCTGCCCTGGCTGCTTCCTTCCGGACCTGACCTGGTGAACAGAGTAGCGTTGCGGGAGAACCAACAGAGCCCCCATTGAGAGCGTTGTCAACCAACGCGCAGGCGCATTATCACTGCTGCCCCCGGTAATTGCAACCCATCCAGCACCGGATGCTGTTTTCTTGTGCAATGAAGCTTCACTACCTCGTCATTCGGGATTATGCTGGAGGATTAGCGCAGGAAAAAACGATGGATATACAAGACTCTTTCCCTCAACGCGTCTGGCAAATCGTTGCCTCAATCCCCGAAGGATTCGTCACCACCTATGGCGATGTTGCCAGGCTTGCCGGTTCGCCGCGTGCTGCTCGCCAGGTAGGCGGCGTGCTTAAGCGTCTCCCCGAAGGCAGCACTTTGCCCTGGCATCGGGTGGTTAATCGTCATGGTGCCATTTCGCTTACAGGTCCAGACCTACAACGACAGCGTCAGGCGTTGCTGGCGGAAGGTATTGTGGTTTCAGGGAGTGGACAAATCGATTTACAGCGCTATCGCTGGGTGTACTAACCCCCTCCGGATGGAGAGGGTTAGAATGCCCTTAGTACTGTGTCGGGGCAGGAACGGCGGAAGACGGATTCACCTGTGTGGGTGACGTTGACGGTACCGTTGTCGCGGCACCACCACTCGCCTGTACTGGAACAGCCGTCTGCTGGACCGGGACCAGGGTCAGGTCGGCTTTAGTCCCCCCCTGATTGATCACCGTCTGGACGGTATCAGTAATAAAGACCAGTTTATCATTCACCGTAATCGCCGCACTCAGCAGAATACGGGCGTTCGGCTGAATATCTGCCGGGTTAAACGGGAGTACGAAGCTGAATGGTGCTTGTTTACCCTCGGTACGTACAACTTTTTGCGACAGCACTTTTGACGGTGCATCGGCAAGCGATGCATCTGACAGTGTTACGGTCAGCACGGCATCCGGCGGTAAGGCAACTTTCTGGCGGATCCATACCGTACCAGACACATTCGGCTGTTGAATTTTTGACTGTGTGTCAGCAATTGACGTATTAGGGCTTGGCGCAGGTGTCTGAATATCCGCGCTTTTATCAGCACAGGCCGCCAGAGCGACCGCAACCGCTAAACCACTTACCATGTGCACGAGTTTCATTAAATTCTCCTTATCATCTATGCACCAGCGAGAACTTTCCTCGCCAGAAGAGTGGTTAACAAAAACATAACGTGACTAAGTGTGGCACAAGACAGCTGGTTTTGCCTGTAATCGGCCAGTAATTCAGACAATTGCACCCATCGGACCACTTTCAAAATTGCGTTATACTCTGCCTACCTCGCTGCGAGAACGCTATTACCTGGAGAGCACGTATGAGTCTGGCACTGAAAAATTTGCTGACATTGTTAAATCTGGAAAAAATTGAAGAAGGACTCTTTCGGGGCCAAAGTGAAGACTTAGGGTTACGTCAGGTTTTTGGGGGTCAGGTTGTCGGTCAGGCACTGTATGCCGCAAAAGAAACCGTACCGGAAGAGCGCCTGGTGCACTCCTTTCACAGCTACTTTTTACGTCCGGGCGATAGCCAAAAGCCCATCATCTATGATGTCGAGGTGCTGCGTGATGGTAACAGCTTCAGCGCCCGCCGCGTTGCCGCGATCCAGAATGGGAAACCCATTTTTTATATGACTGCCTCTTTCCAGGCACCAGAAGATGGGTTTGAGCATCAAAAAGAGATGCCGGCAGCGCCTGGCCCTGAAGAGCTAAAATCAGAAACTGAGATCGCCCGTTCGGTCGCTCACCTGCTGCCGCCGTTGTTGAAAGAAAAATTTATCAACGACCGCCCGCTGGAAGTACGTCCGGTGGAATTTCATAATCCGTTAAAAGGTCACGTTGCCAACCCGACTCGCCAGGTGTGGATCCGCGCTAACGGCACGCTGCAGGACGATCTACGCGTCCATCAGTATCTGCTGGGTTATGCTTCAGACCTGAACTTCCTGCCCGTTGCTTTACAACCGTATGGCATTGGTTTTCTGGAAAAAGGGATTCAGATCGCTACGATCGACCATTCTATGTGGTTCCATCGTCCTTTTAATATCAATGAGTGGCTGCTGTATAACGTCGAGAGTACTTCGGCCTCCGGTGCCCGGGGCTTTGTTCGCGGGGAGTTTTATACCCAGGATGGCGTGCTGGTCGCTTCTACCGTGCAGGAAGGGGTCATGCGTAATCGCAATTGAGAATTACCGGATGGTGACGCAAAAGCGTTGCCATCCGGCAGATTGAAACATCAAGCGTTGTAAGCGTTCTCGCCGTGGCTGTTCACATCCAGACCTTCGCGTTCCTGCTCTTCTGGTACACGCAGCCCCACCGTCATATCCGCCAGCTTATAGCCAATGAAGGCCACCACGCCGGACCAGACGATGGTGATCGCCACGCTTTCCAGTTGTACCAGCAACTGATGCCCCATGGTAACGCCTTCGGCAAAGCCTACGCCGCCCAGAGAGCTGGCCGCGAAAACGCCGGTCAGGATGCAGCCGACAATGCCGCACACACCGTGAACACCGAAGACATCACACGGGTCATCAACGCGCAGAAAGCGCTTCAGCATGGTTACGCCCCACAGGCCAGCCAGCCCCGCAACGACACCGATAATCAGCGCGCCGCCGACACCGATATAGCCACAGGCAGGTGTCACGCCTACCAGACCGGCAATGGCGCCAGAACACGCGCCCAGCAGGGACGGTTTGCCACGCAGCGCCCATTCACCGAAGATCCAGCCGAGAATGGCGGCCGCGGTGGCAACAACGGTATTGACGAAGGCCAGCGCGGCAATTTCATTCGCCATACCCGCGGAGCCAGCGTTAAAGCCAAACCAACCGATATAGAGAATAGCCGTGCCGGTAAAGACCATTGGCAGGTTATGTGGCTTAAACGCTTCTTTGCCAAAACCGACGCGTTTACCAATCAGATAAGCCCCAACCAGGCCGGCAATCGCAGCATTGATATGTACTACCGTACCGCCAGCAAAATCCAGCGCACCGTGAGTAGCCAGCAAACCGCCGCCCCAGACCATGTGTGCAATAGGGATGTAGGACAGCGTCAGCCATACCACTACAAAAATCAGCACCGCAGAGAACCGAATGCGCTCAGCCAGTGCACCGACAATAAGCCCAACGGTAATGCAAGCGAAAGACCCCTGAAAAGCAACGTGAATGTACTGGTAGAAGCTCCCCGTGACCGCCGTCAGTGCAATATTCTTCAGCATGACCCAGTTGAAGTTACCGAAGAAATTATTTCCTTCGCCAAAGGCCAGTGAGTAGCCATAAACCACCCATAGAATACAAACCAGAGCGAATGTCACCGTAACCTGGGTCAGCATCGACAACACGTTCTTACCGCGAATCAAACCGCCGTAGAACAGCGCAATGCCTGGGATGGTCATAAACAGCACCAGCGCGGTACAGATCATCATAAAAGCGTTATCCGCTTTATCTGCAACCGCCGGTGCCGCCATCGCCAGACCCGGCAGCAGCGCCAGTGAAGCAATACCTGTTTTCATCGTCGCTATCTTCATTTTTTGGTTTCCTATCACTGTGTGCCAGACGTTACAGTGCGGCTTCGTCGGCTTCGCCGGTACGAATACGAATCACACGTTGCAGCTCGGCGACGAAAATTTTGCCGTCGCCAATTTTTCCGGTGTAGGCGGCCTTACTGATGACATCAATTACGCCATCCAGTTGGTCATCAGCAATTGCCACATCAATCTTCACTTTGGGTAAGAAGTTGACGCTGTATTCAGCTCCCCGGTACAACTCGGCATGACCTTTTTGTCGGCCAAACCCCTTCACTTCGGTGACGGTCAGCCCCTGAATACCAATAGACGACAATGCTTCACGGACGTCTTCCAGTTTGAACGGTTTGATTACCACGGTAACCAGCTTCATAGATCCCCTCCAGTCAGAATTCAGTAGTGGCTGCAGATACACCAAATGAATATTGCAAGGGATGTGCCAGGAATGAAAAACGCGGGATGATTCAGCCGCACGGGGTACGGCCAGGAGAGAAAAAGAAAAAATGCACTATAACGGTGCATAGTGCGTTACATTTTTGCACCAGATTGTTGATTGCCGGATGGCGGCGAAAACGCTTTCTCAGGCCTACAAAACCACACTGGCTGTAGGCCTGAGAAACGCAGCGCCATCAGGCGATTGCCGAATCTTCGTTTACGCTAGCCGCCAGCTCTTCGCCCGCCAACTGCAGTTGATACATTTGCCAGTAGCGGCCCTGTGCGGCAAGCAGTTGCTGGTGCGTACCACGCTCAACCGCCTGCCCACGATGCAGCACCAGAATGGTATCCGCATCGACAATAGTGGATAACCGATGCGCAATCACCACCAGCGTGGTGTGTTCACGTACCGCCGCCAGCGCGTGCTGAATGACCTGTTCAGTGCCGGAGTCAATACTGGCCGTGGCCTCATCGAGGATCAGTACCTGCGGCGTTTCCACCAATACCCGCGCCAGCGCCAGCAGCTGTTTCTGCCCAACTGATAGATTATTGCCCTGCTCGCCCAGCCGGGTATGAATACCCTCGCTCAGACCCCGCGCCAGCTCGGCCAGCTGTACGGTTTCCAGCGCCTGCCACACCCGTTCTTCTGAGATATCACGACCCAGCGTGACGTTTGCCAGGAAGGTATCCGCCATCACCACCGGATCCTGTTGCACCATCGCCACGCCCTGGCGTAACACACTGTGGCTCAGTGAAGACAGCGGTCGTCCGTCCAGACGGATTTCCCCCTGCGTCAGCGGGTAGTACCCCATCAGCAGACTGGCGAGCGTGCTCTTGCCGCTACCGGTATGCCCGACCAACGCCACAAAACTGCGCGATGGCACGGACAGACTGATGTTTTGCAGCACCAGATTGTCGTCACGATAGGCAAATGAAACGTTATCCACCTCAATGTCCCCGCTCTTCAGCGGTCGATCATCTTCACCATAGCGCTGACGAGGCCCGTCCATCAGTTCGAACACTCGCTCGCCGGCGACAACCGCCTGCTGCAGCATTGATTGCTGGGTGGTCAGCTCGATCAGCGGCTCGTTCAAACGGCCGAGGTAGCTGATAAACGCGTACAGCACGCCAACCTCAATGGAGCTGCCAGAGGTAAAGCTGAACAGCATCAGCAAACCGCAGAGGATCAGCGCCGAGAAAAGGCTCAGTAGCGGGCGCAACAAAAAACCATCCAGGCGCAGAGTCTGCATACGTGCCATATAGTGCGAGCGGCTGGCTTCGCCCATTCGCTCACCAAAGCGCGCCTGCTGGCGGAACTGTTGGATAACGCTCATGCCGTTGATGACTTCGTTAAAGCCATCGTTAATATCCGCCAGATAAGCGCGCACCCGACGCACAATGGGGGTGCTGTAGCGCTGATAAATGACCATCACCACCAGCACTGCCGGGAATATGGCCATCGCCACCAGCGCCATCCGCCACTCAAGGCTGAACATCGCCACCAGCATGGCACCGATTAAGGCCGCGCTGCGCAGGACCGTTGCGACCACCGTCACATACAGGTCACGGATCACTTCGGTGTCATTAGTCACCCGGGAGATAAGCTGCCCGACGGGCTGAGTATCGAAAGCACTGAGCGGCTGGCGTAGCGCGGCATCCATCACATCGGTACGTAACTGCTGCACCACGCCAACCGCCGCCTGGTTAAACAACAACGACTGCGCGTAATGCAGGCCCGCCGCCAACAGTTGCAGACCGACATATGCCGCCACCAGCCCAGCCACCATCGCCAGCGGCAGATTGTTCTTCGCCACCATGTTATCGATAAAATAGCTAATCAGCAGCGGACCACTCACCTCCGCCGCTGCCGCCACCCATAGCATGACCACCGCAATTGCCAGCTGTTTTCGCCACGGAGAGCCGTACGCCAGTAGCCTTTTCAGGGTCGGCCATAGCTGCCCAAAACTACGCATTAGCCGCCTCCTCGTTTACTTCTGGCGCATCAGACAGCGCCGCTTCCAGTTGCTGATAACGGTACATATCACGATACCAGCCGGGTTGCTGCACCAGCGCATCGTGTTCGCCACGCTGAGCAATATGTCCGTGCTGCATCACGATAATTTCATTGGCTTCTGTCAGCGCAGATAAACGGTGAGCGCTGATTATCACGGTTCTGCCTTCTCCCCACTGGCGCAGGTTATGCAGGATTTGATGTTCAGTACGACCATCCACCGCCGATAACGCATCGTCAAGAATCAGGATTTCAGCATTCAGCAGCAGCGCACGAGCGATAGAAATACGCTGTTTTTGTCCACCGGACAGCATCACCCCGCGTTCACCTACTTCGGTGTCATAGCCTTGCGGAAGACGTAAAATATCCTCATGCACGCTGGCCAGACGTGCAACATGTTCGATCTCTTCCTGTGTGGCCTGTGGGCGTCCAAGCGCTATGTTGTTGGCGACCGTATCCGAGAACAAGAAAGGTGTCTGGCTGACCACTGCCAGACGGCTACGCCAGCTATCAAGTTGCAAGCGAGTTAACGGGATATCATGAAAGCGCACATCGCCCTCGGTGATATCAAAATGACGCTGGATCAGCGACAACACCGTACTTTTACCCGCGCCGGTCGGGCCACAAATACCCAGCATCTGCCCTGGCTTAAGCTGGAAATTCACATTCTCCAGCACCGGATGAGCCGTTTGCGGGTAGCGAAATTCGCGAATTGCCACCGCCAGCTCGCCGCGTCCTTCCGGCACGGGTTCTGTGCCGTCATCCACTACCGGCGCTTCAGCCAGCATGGCGCGAATACGGCTATACGCGGCGCTGCCTCGCTCAACAATGTTAAACATCCATGCCAGCGCCAGCATCGGCCAAATCATCAGCCCGAGATACATCATAAAACTGGTTAACTGACCAAGGGTCAGAGAGCCATGAACCACCATCCAGCTTCCCCCGGCGATAGCCAGCAGGTTAGCCATACCAATGGCGATATAAATCGTGGGGTCAAAACGGGCGTCAATGCGGGCGACCAGTAAGTTTTTCTTGCCGGTATCTTTAGCATCTGCGGCAAATAGCGCCGACTGTCGGTCTTCCAGACCAAAAGCCTTAATCATACGGATACTGGTCAGGCTTTCCTGAGTACGATCGTTAAGGCTGGAGAACGCTGCTTGCGCAACCTTAAAACGGTTATGGAGTCGATCACCGTAACGTTTGATCATTATCGCCATCACCGGCATTGGGAGTAGCGCGATAAGCGTCAGCTCCCAACTGATTTGCGTAGACATCACGATCAACACCGCGCACCCCATGACCAGCGAGTCCACCAGCGTCAATACACCTTCGCCAGCCGCAAACACCACCCGATCAACATCGTTAGTTGCACGCGCCATCAGATCGCCGGTGCGATGACGCAGATAAAATTCAGGATGCTGGCGGCTCAACTGGCGGTAATAGTCTTCGCGTAGTTCAACTGCCAGTTGGTAGGATGCGCCGAACAAAAGTACGCGCCAGACATAGCGCAACAAATAGACAACCACCGCAATCAGGGCAATCGTGCCAACCCACATCAGCAGTCTCTCGGTGGTGAACCGCTGTGTCGTCACGCCGTCCACGATGATACCGACCACTTTTGGCGGGATAAGCTGAAGAATAGCGATGATGATAAGCAAGGCCACCGCCCCGAGGTAGCGACGCCACTCCCGGCGGAAGTACCAGCTTAATTGAGCAAATAATCGCACGCGTTATGTCCTGACAAGATTTCCGGCAATGATCACCGGGAGAGTTATTCAATAGGTAGAGCAGTCGTGTATTTAATCTGTTCCATCGCAAAACTGGAGGTAACATCAGACAGGCCCGGTACGCTATTCACCAGACGCTTATAGAAATCATCATAGCGTTTCATATCAGCAACCTGCACCCGCATCAGGTAGTCGTACTCCCCAGCCATTCGCCAGAAACCCAGCACCTCCGGCATCCCGGTCACTTCGGTGACAAAGCGGCAGTACCACTCGCTGCTATGATGCTGGGTTTTAATCAGCACAAACGCGGTTAAACCCAGCCCCAGTTTTTCCGGATCCAGCAGAGCAACCTTGCCCAGCAGAATGCCGTCATCCTCAAGCCGCTTGAGCCGTTTCCAGCAGGGGGTGGTCGTCAGATTAACGGCATCGGCTAACGCCTGCAAAGAAAGGGTGCAGTCTTGTTGCAGTAGGCCAAGCAGCTTACGGTCAATTTTGTCTAACATATCCACTCCACAGAGAAGAATTTTCTCCTTACATTCTATTTTAAAGGCTAAATGGCAACAATTTTTTCCGTGCTTTTCGCTATTCTGGGCACAAAATGACAAATGGATATTAATGATGAATAGCTCCTGGGTTAAAAACGCCATCAATGAAATTAATGCGGATTACCAGCGTTCTGCCGATACGCATCTTATTCGCCTGTCGCTTCCGGCGTTTCCGGGTATTCAGCTCTATTTGAAAGATGAGAGCACGCATCCAACCGGTAGCCTGAAACATCGCCTGGCACGTTCACTGTTTCTCTACGGACTGTGTAATGGCTGGATCAAAGAAGGCACCACGATTATCGAATCGTCATCGGGATCAACGGCGGTTTCTGAAGCCTATTTCGCCCGCCTGCTTGGACTGCCGTTTATTGCCGTTATGCCTTCCTGTACGGCAAAACGCAAAATTGAACAAATTGAATTTTATGGCGGCCGCTGCCACTTCGTGGAAAGCGCCTGCGAAATCTACGCGGCCTCTGAACAATTGGCGCGTGAACTGAACGGTCATTACATGGACCAGTTTACTTATGCTGAGCGCGCCACCGACTGGCGTGGCAATAATAATATTGCCGACAGCATCTTTCGTCAGATGCAGTGCGAGCCCAACCCCGTACCCCGCCATATCGTGATGAGCGCCGGCACCGGCGGCACCTCAGCAACTATTGGCCGTTATATCCGCTGCCAGGGCTACGATACTCGCCTGATGGTAGTGGATCCGGAGAATTCGGTTTTTCTGCCCTTCTGGCAGGATCGCGATGCGACATTGCGCAGCCCGGTCGGCAGCAAAATTGAAGGCATCGGCCGTCCGCGTGTCGAACCGTCCTTCATTCCTGACGTAGTTGATGAAATGCTGCGTGTGCCGGATGCCGCAAGCGTTGCCACCGCGCACTGGCTGGAAACGCAGTTGGGTCGTAAAGTGGGCGCCTCAACCGGAACCAACATGTGGGGGACGTTACAACTTGCCGCCCGTATGCGCGACGCCGGAGAAACGGGGTCGCTGGTGACGCTGCTGTGCGACAGCGGCGAACGCTATCTGGAAACCTACTACAACCCGCAATGGGTTGACGCGCACATAGGCGATTTAACGCCGTGGAAAGCGGAACTTGCCCAGTTGCTGAATACACACTGAGCAGACAAAAAAAAAGCCAGACGCGAAGTCTGGCTTGCTGGAAGGGATCTCTCATTCGGGGGAATAAGGTAGATGCGGATTGTCCAGCCAATGCGTCAAAAAGTGAGATACAGCCTGATTGCGGCAATGCCCAATCACCGATAAATGCGGCAGTTCAGCCATCAGTTGCGGCATTGCGTTACCCATAATCAGGCCGCGCCCAACGCTACCTAACATTTCGCGATCGTTCATGGCATCGCCAAATGCCATGCAGTCAGCCATGGAATAACCCAAGTGCTCGCTTAGTACCGCCAGCGCAGAGCCTTTGTTACAGCCCAGCGGTAGTACCTCAAGGCAATCAACCGCGGAGAAACAGAGATTCGCCTGTTCTCCCAGCGCTTCATTCAGTTGAATGCGCAATTGGATCAGCGACTCATGATCGCCGCAGAAACAGATCTTCGTTACCTGATGAGCCGGAATACGTTTCACATCGACGATCTGGTAGCGAAATCCGCTATACACATGCGCCTGTAGCAGCGAGGGTATCTCTTGTCCGGTGAACCAACCGTTGTCATTAAAGACATGCATGCTGGCGGTGGTATCCCATTTCTGATGTAACACGATATCCGCAACATTCGGATCCAGATCCTGACGATGCAACACATCGCCCTCAAGAGAGTGAATGCGCGTGCCGTTACCGGTGATCAAAAAGGCGTCCAGCGAGATAGAACCCAAAATGTGGCGCATTTCCAGCACATGGCGGCCAGTGGCAAATGTCAGGGTGATATCGCGTTCACGCAGACGCGCCAGTGTTGAAAGCGTTTCGTCACCTAAATGGTGATTCGGCATTAAAAGGGTGCCATCCATATCAAATGCAGCCAGACGAGCCATTTCTTTCTCCACACTGTGACGCGGTTAACTTGTGATTCAGTATCACCTGAGATATACGGAAGTAATAGTGAATAGATAAAATGAATTGTTCCGGGTTTATATGAGATTGTTGAATCGCCTGAACCAGTACCAGCGCCTGTGGCTGCCTTCGAACGGAGAACCGCAGTCGGTGACCGTCGGGGAACTGGCTGAACGCTGTTTTTGCAGCGAGCGCCACGTGCGAACCCTGCTAAAGCAAGCGCAGGATGCAGGCTGGCTGGAGTGGCACGCTCAGTCCGGACGCGGGAAACGCGGAGCATTACGTTTTTTGGTCACCCCAGACTCGCTGCGCAACACGATGATGGAGCAGGCACTGCAAAAGGGTGAACAGCTCAGCGTACTGGAACTGGCTCAACTGGCCCCCGGGGAATTAAGAACCCTGCTGCAGCCGTTTATGGGCGGGCAATGGCAAAATGATACGCCAACCCTGCGTATCCCCTATTATCGCCAGCTCGAACCTTTGCATCCTGGATTCCTGCCCGGTCGCGCAGAGCAGCACCTTGCCGGACAGGTATTCTCTGGCCTGACACGTTTTGACAGCACTACGCAACGTCCCTGTGGAGACTTAGCCCACCACTGGAATATCTCCGCTGACGGCCTGCGCTGGGATTTCTATATTCGTTCCACCCTGCATTGGCATAACGGCGATACGGTAAGCAGCACGCAGCTACATCAACAGTTGCTGAAGCTGTTAGAGTTACCTGCGCTGAATAAGCTGTTTATCAGCGTAAAGCGCATTGAGGTGACGCATCCCCAGTGTCTGACCTTTATTCTGCATCGTCCCGACTTCTGGCTGGCGCACCGTCTGGCGAGCTACAGCAGTCACCTGGCGCATCCTGAGCACCCGTTTGTGGGTACCGGCCCGTTCCGGTTGACGCTGTTTACTCCTGAGCTGGTGCGTATCGAGAGTCACGATCACTACCATCTGAGTCATCCGCTATTGAAAGCCATTGAATACTGGATAACCCCACAGCTTTTCTCCCAGGATTTGGGCACCAGCTGTCGCCATCCGGTGCAAATTGCGATTGGTAAACCTGAAGAGTTACCAATTCTAAGCCAGGTAAGCAGCGGGATCAGCCTTGGTTTTTGCTATCTCACACTCAGAAAAAGCGCGCGGCTGAATACGCAACAGGCCCGTCGACTGGTCAATATTATCCACCGCTCTTCGCTGCTACAGACGCTTGAGGTGGATGAAAACCTCATTACTCCCAGCAATGCCCTGCTGCCAGGATGGACGATCCCACAATGGGATGAACTGAACGAAGTAGCGCTACCAGAAAAACTGACGTTGGCTTACCACCTGCCGGTAGAACTGCACGCCATGGCTGAACAGCTTCGCCAGGCCCTGGCAAAACTGGGCTGTGAATTAACGCTTATTTTTCATAATGCTAAAAACTGGGATGGCGACCATCCTTTAGCCCAGGCCGATCTGATGATGGGCGACAGGCTGATTGGCGAAGCCCCCGAGTATACCCTCGAACAGTGGTTACGTTGCGATCAGCTATGGTCACACGTTCTGAATGCACCCGCATATACTCATCTGCAGACCACGCTGGATGCCTTGCAAATTCAGGCCGATGAGGACGATCGTCATGCAGCTTTACAGCAGGTTTTCGCCACGCTGATGCATGACGCAACCCTGACGCCGCTGTTCAATTATCACTATCGCATCAGCGCGCCGCCGGGCGTGAACGGCGTACGTTTGAATCCGCGTGGCTGGTTTGAGTTCACCGAGGCCTGGTTACCGCCCCCTTCAGCGTGAAGAAGCTGGTCGGCGACACGCCCAGGCGCTACCATAAGGGTTTCGTTATTTGTCAGGAAAAGCCATGAAACGTGCCGTTGTTGTATTCAGTGGAGGTCAGGACTCCACGACTTGTCTGGCGCAAGCGCTGCATCAGTATGATGAAGTGCACTGCGTGACCTTTGATTATGGTCAGCGCCATCACGCTGAAATTGACGTCGCACGTGATCTGGCCTTAAAACTCGGCGCCCGCGCGCACAAAGTGCTTGATGTCACGCTGCTCAGTGAACTGGCTGTCAGCAGCCTGACCCGCGATAATATTCCGGTACCCGATTACGAACCGGATGCGAACGGCATTCCCAATACCTTTGTGCCAGGACGCAATATTCTGTTCTTAACGCTGGCAGCAATTTACGCGTACCAGGTGCAGGCAGAGGCGGTCATTACCGGCGTTTGCGAGACCGATTTCTCTGGTTATCCGGACTGTCGTGACGAGTTCGTCAAAGCGCTGAACCATGCCGTAAGCCTGGGGATGGCGAAAGATATTCGCTTTGAAACCCCACTGATGTGGATCGATAAAGCCGAAACCTGGGCGCTGGCTGATTACTGGGGCAAGCTGGACCTGGTACGCGAAGAAACACTAACCTGCTATAACGGCATCAAAGGTGACGGTTGCGGTCACTGTGCGGCGTGTAATCTGCGTGCCAACGGCCTGAACCATTATCTGGCGGATAAACCGGCAGTGATGGCGGCAATGAAGCAGAAAACCGGCCTGAAATAATAGAGCGAATAGTGCCGGATGGCGGCGTAAACGCCTTATCCGGCCTACCGACAGCGTTCATCGTACGCAATGTCGCCCGTAGGCCTGATAAGCGAAGCGCCATCAGGCAACGTTGAGCTACTGCACCATCTGCTCCAGTTTTTCGCGTAACTCCCCTTCCAGCGGCAGCGCTTTTTGCGTTTTCAAATCAATACAGACGAAGGTAATCAACGCGTCAGCCACCACCTGCCCTTCCGGCTCCAGGGTAATTGTCTGGTTTAACACCCCGCTTTTGCCATTTAGCTGTTGCACCTGACTGGTGATGGTCAGCAGGTCGCTTAGCACCGCTGGACGGCGGTAGTTAATATTTATATTCACGACCACAAAAGCGATGTTGTGTGCGGTCATCCATTGAAAGCTGTCGCTGTTTTCCAGACCATCCCAACGGGCTTCTTCCAGAAACTCGAGATAGCGGGCGTTGTTGACGTGCTGATAGACATCAAGATGAAAACCACGGACTTTGATTTGTGTTTGCATAGCGCAGGGGCCTTACGTTGTTTTTATAGGAACAGACTTTAGGGTAAAGAGGTCATAACTGGTATGACCTCTACAGTCTGGCAAATTTTCAGCGCTGTGCAAGTTATTAAAGTGTTAAAACTGCCAGGTTACGCTCCACCAGCGAACTGCCCATACCCGGTACCTGCTTTAAGTCCTCCACCGTTTTAAACGGTCCGTACTCCTCACGATAGCTCACAATCGCCTGCGCTTTCTTCAGACCGACGCCATTCATGACTCGCGCTAAATCCTCCGCGGAAGCGCTGTTGATGCTTACCCTGGTGCCTTCATCGTCGCTTGCTTTAGCGGGCTGTGTGGCTTTGCTTTGTGCCGCCCCTGAGTTTTCCGCTTTGGTTTGTACCGCCTGACTTTTAGCGACAGACTCTGCGGCCAGTGCGCTTTGAGCCATGCCGGCACAGGTCAATGAAAGGGTGATAAGCAGGGCTTTGATTCCATGTTTCATACTGTTTTCTCCTTGTTTGTTAACAGTGGAATCACGATAGCGAGGTGCAGAACAGCAGACAAACGGCAAATATCAAAAATGGAAAAGGCCGCGAAAGCGGCCTTTTGTAGATACAAACTTTTGCAATTTTTTGCGAGCGGACTCGGTTATTGCTGCTGTTCCAGCGCATCACCGACTTTAATTTTTGCCGCTTTACGCAGGTTACTCATCAGCGCTTCGAAGACAATCTGCGCGTTGTTCTGAGTGATCCCCTGAACCATCGCTTTCTTCTGCGCTTCAGGCATAGAACCGGCTTTCACCTCGTCCAGCGCCAACAGTACAACGTTACCCTGCATATCGTTCGCAACACCGTAGCTCGGCTTGTCTTTCGCCGGCAGGCTCAGACCAAAGGCAGCCTGACTCAACGGATCCTGACCCGTACGGCTCAGCGTTTTCGCCTCGCCAAAGCTCAGACCCGCCGCTTTCAGCGCTTCATCGCCTTTACCGGCTTTCAGATCCGCCAGCAGTTTATCGGCATCAAGCTTCGCCTGCTGCTCTGCTTTATTGTGCTTAACGAGCGCAGTTACCTGCTCTTTCACTTCAGCCAGTGGCTTCACGGCTTCTGCTTTGTGTTCGCTAATACGCAGCACGAACGCGCGATCGCCATCCACGGTGATGATATCGGAGTTACTGCCAGGTGTACCGTTCTCGCCAACCAGGCCACCATTGAAAATGATGTCAGCGACTGGTTTGAAATTCAGTTCTTCCGGCAGGCTGTCACGGCTAAACCAGCCCGTTTCAACCGCTTTCACGCCCGCGGCCTGCTCCGCACCCGCCAGGGATTCGTTGTCGTTGCTGGCGGCATCGCTCACTTTCTGTTGCAGCGCATAGTAGGCATCCAGCGCTTTTTCCTGCTTCACTTTCGCCGCAATGTCCTCACGGGCTTCGCTCAGCGGTTTAACCTGCGCAGGCTGTACGTCATCAAGACGCGCCACGAGGAAACCAACGGAAGACTTAATTACGCCAGACAGTTGGCCTTTTTCTTTCAGACCGGCATTTTTCAGCTCATCTGGGGTGGTAGAGTCTTCCAGCCACCCCATATCACCGCCGTTACGGGCAGAGATGATATCGGCAGATTTTTCTTTCGCCAGAGTCGCAAAATCACCGCCTTTGTTCAGCGCATCAAGCACCGCTTTTGCTTCATCTTCCGTTTTGGTCTGGATGATGCTATAGCGGTTACGCTGCGGCTGAGTGAACTGATCCTGATGCTGGTCATAATAAGACTGAATATCAGCATCGCTGGCGGTTTCCTGCATTGCTGCAGCGTCCAGCTTGATATAGCTCACACGGAACTGTTCCGGCGTCATAAAGTTGTTTTTATTCTGCTCGTAGTAGCTGGCAACTTCCTGCTCGGTAACAGACTGCTTCGCGGCCAGTGCGTTAACGTCAATCGTCGCTTCACGCACGATACGTTGCTGTGCAACCAGTGCAGCCAGTTCGTCCGTTTCACCCTTCAGCATGAAGTCGGTCCCGGCAACGCCGTTGATCAACTGTTGCGTGGTGAGCTGGTTACGCAATGCCTGAGCGTACTGATCGGCGGTCATGCCCATCTGATTCACAATTGCGTTGTAGCGGTTGTTATCAAATTTGCCGTCAACCTGGAAAGCCGGTGTGGCGAAAATAGCCTGCTTAATCTGATCGTCGCTAATGTTGAGCTTAAGCTCACGGGAGTACTGATCCAGCAGCGCTTCGTCCACAAGACGATTCAGCACCTGCTGACGCAGCGTTTTCATATAACCTTCGTTCGCCGCCAGCTCAGAATATTGATCGCCCAGCTGTTGCTGCATGCGGTTACGTTCGCTGTTGAACGCATTCTCGAACTGCCCGCGGCTGATCTCCTGGCCATTCACTTTAGCGGCGTAGTTATTGCCCCCGCCAATCAGGTAACCACTCACGCCGGTCAAAATGAACGACACGATAATGATACCGAAAATAATCTTGAGCACGAGACTGTTAGCAGCCGTGCGTAAGCTGTCCATCATGGTGTAACCACACTCCGCTGTAGATGACTATACGCGTTATCCTTCAGGCCGTCTGCGCGTTGACACAACAACGGCGGCAAGGATTTTGAGTATATATGCTTCACGCAGCATAGCGTTTCCTGAACGCTGCGCACAAAGGCCTATTGTGACAAGAAACAGGGGCAATTGTCAGCCCACAACGCATAGAAAGTACCGGAATCAGAAATAAAAAAGGCACATCGGTTGATGCGCCCTTGTACTTAGTCACATCCCCAAAGGGGAAATCACTTAGTTTACCGCGTCTTTCAGTGCTTTACCTGCACGGAAGCCCGGTACTTTAGCCGCGGCGATGGTGATCTCTTTACCTGTTTGCGGGTTGCGACCAGTACGGGCAGCACGCTCTTTAACGGCAAAAGTACCAAAACCTACCAGTGCTACGTCATCACCGTCTTTCAGGGATTCGGTAACAGAAGCAATAATTGCATCTAACGCACGTCCAGCCGCAGCTTTAGAGATATCAGCCCCTGCAGCAATTTTGTCGATCAGTTGAGATTTATTCACTCTTCTCTTCCTCTTTATAATATATATCGCACCAGAATCCTTCAAAGTGCGACCGCGCAGCAGTTATATCAGGCCTGCCATGCCCTTACAACACCCGATAATGATGGCAAGCCCAATCCGTTATCTAAATTAGCTATACAAAAAAAGGCTGGCAAGCCCGAAATGGCCTGCCAGCCCTGTTTTTATTAATGCTCTTTGCGCGAGGTCACTATTTTGCCGTCACAACCTGCATTCCAGAGGGTTCATTTTGCAACGCAAGAGTCAGAACTTCCTCAATACGTTTCACCGGGTGAATATTAAGATCGGCAATGACGTTGTCCGGAATCTCTTCCAGGTCACGTTTGTTTTCGTCTGGAATTAAGACCGTTTTAATGCCGCCGCGGTGCGCCGCCAGCAGTTTCTCTTTCAAACCACCAATAGGCAGAACCTGACCACGCAGGGTGATCTCGCCGGTCATCGCCACATCGGCACGAACCGGGTTACCGGTCAGACATGAGACCAGCGCGGTGCACATGGCAATACCCGCACTTGGACCATCTTTTGGCGTCGCGCCTTCAGGTACGTGAACGTGGATGTCGCGTTTTTCGTAAAAGTCCGGATTAATACCCAGTTTTTCCGCACGCGCACGCACCACGGTCAGCGCTGCCTGAATGGATTCCTGCATCACTTCGCCCAGAGAACCGGTGTAGGTCAGCTTACCTTTACCCGGTACGCAGGCGGTTTCGATGGTCAGCAGATCGCCGCCCACTTCCGTCCACGCCAGACCGGTCACCTGACCCACGCGGTTTTCGTTATCCGCACGGCCATAGTCAAAGCGCTGTACGCCCAGGTAGTCGTGCAGATTATCGCCATTGATCTCGATGTGTTTCAGTGATTTATCGAGCAACAACTGCTTAACTGCTTTGCGGCACAGTTTGGAGATTTCGCGCTCCAGACTACGCACGCCCGCTTCACGGGTGTAGTAACGAATAATGCCTACAATGGCGCTATCGTCGACCGTCAGCTCACCTTTTTTCAGCGCGTTACGCTCAATCTGTTTTGGCAACAGGTGACGTTTCGCAATGTTCAGCTTCTCGTCTTCGGTATAACCAGACAGACGAATCACTTCCATACGATCCAGCAACGGTGCTGGAATGTTCATGGAGTTCGACGTCGCAACAAACATCACGTCGCTGAGATCGTAGTCCACTTCCAGGTAGTGATCGCTGAACGCCACGTTCTGCTCTGGATCCAGCACCTCAAGCAGTGCGGAAGCCGGATCGCCACGCATGTCAGAAGACATTTTGTCGATCTCATCAAGCAGGAACAGCGGGTTTTTAACGCCCACTTTGGCCATTTTCTGGATCAGTTTGCCCGGCATCGAACCAATATAGGTCCGGCGGTGACCACGAATTTCAGCCTCATCACGCACGCCGCCAAGCGCCATACGGATGTATTTACGCCCTGTCGCCTTGGCGATGGACTGACCCAGAGAGGTTTTACCTACCCCCGGCGGCCCAACCAGACACAGGATCGGCCCCTTGATTTTGTTCACACGGCTTTGGACCGCGAGATACTCAAGGATACGGTCTTTGACGCGTTCCAGACCGTAATGGTCGGTATCGAGGATTTCCTGCGCCTGACGCAGGTCTTTTTTGACCTTGCTACGCGCATTCCACGGCACCTGTACCATCCAGTCGATGTAGCCACGCACGACCGTCGCTTCTGCCGACATCGGAGACATCATTTTCAGCTTCTGCAGTTCCGCTTCCGCTTTCTCTTTTGCCTCTTTCGGCATTTTCGCCGCGTCGATCTTACGCTTCAGTGCTTCGTTTTCGTCCGGCGCATCGTCCATCTCGCCGAGCTCTTTCTGAATAGCTTTCATCTGCTCGTTCAGATAGTACTCACGCTGGGACTTCTCCATCTGCTTTTTCACGCGGTTGCGAATGCGTTTCTCAACCTGCAGCAGATCGATTTCTGACTCCATCATCGCCATCAGATATTCCAGACGTTCATTCACGTCGGACATCTCCAGCACGGACTGTTTGTCAGCCAGCTTCAGCGGCATGTGCGCTGCGATGGTGTCCGCCAGACGTGCAGGATCGTCAATGCTGTTAAGCGACGTCAGCACTTCTGGTGGGATTTTTTTGTTTAGCTTGATATAGCCTTCGAACTGGCTGATAGCTGTACGTACCAGCACTTCCTGTTCACGCTCATCAATAGCAGGCGAATCAAGGTACTCCGCTTTCGCAGAGAAATGCTCGCCGTTGTCTGACAACGCAGAAATACGCGCGCGCTGTAACCCCTCGACCAGCACTTTTACGGTGCCGTCAGGCAGTTTCAGCATCTGCAAAATAGAGGCCACGGTCCCGACGGTGAAAAGATCGTTTACACCCGGCTCATCCGTTGACGCTTCTTTCTGTGCGACCAGCATGATTTTTTTATCATGGTCCATAGCCGCTTCCAGACAACGGATAGATTTTTCCCGCCCTACAAATAAGGGTATGACCATGTGCGGATAAACCACCACATCGCGCAACGGCAATACGGGGATTTCAATGCGTTCAGAACGCTCAGGATTCATAGAGCTCTCTCTTAGTTTAGTTTCCGCCAGGTAATCAGGTGGTACGACTGTGCTTCACACCACCTTTAACATGTATGTCAGTATATGGGGATGATTCCCACACATTCAACGCCATGTTTACGGAAAAATAAAAGGGGAGATAAAATCCCCCCTTTTTGGTTAAACGTCTGTATGAATTGATGAATTATTCGCCAGATGCCTGCTGTGCTTCCGGCTTACCGTAAATCAGCAACGGCTTGCTCTGGCCGCCAATCACCGACTCGTCGATCACCACTTTTTCAACGTCTTCCATAGAAGGAAGATCGTACATGGTGTCGAGTAACGCCGCTTCGACGATAGAACGCAGACCACGCGCACCGGTTTTACGAATCATCGCTTTCCTGGCGATAGCATCCAGCGCTTCCTCGCGGAATTCCAGATCAACACCTTCAAGATTGAACAACGCCTGGTACTGCTTGGTCAGGGCATTTTTCGGCTCTTTCAGGATCTGAATAAGCGCTTCTTCGCTCAGTTCGCTCAGGGTTGCCACAACCGGCAGACGACCGATGAACTCAGGGATCAGACCAAATTTAATCAGATCTTCCGGTTCTACCTGCGACAGCAGTTCACCTTCGCTGGCTTTATCAGACTGTGCTTTTACCGTTGCGCCAAAACCAATGCCGGAGCCGGTTTCAACACGGTTAGCAATCACCTTATCCAGACCGGCAAATGCACCACCGCAGATAAACAGAATCTTGGAGGTATCAACCTGCAGGAATTCCTGCTGCGGATGTTTGCGTCCACCCTGCGGCGGAACGGCGGCAACCGTACCTTCGATCAGTTTCAACAGCGCCTGCTGTACGCCTTCGCCAGAAACGTCACGGGTAATGGACGGATTGTCTGATTTACGCGAAATCTTGTCGATTTCATCGATATAGACGATCCCACGCTGTGCTTTCTGCACGTCGTAATCGCACTTCTGCAACAGTTTCTGAATAATATTTTCAACATCTTCACCCACATAACCGGCTTCGGTCAGCGTGGTGGCGTCGGCCATAGTGAACGGAACGTCCAGCAGGCGCGCCAGCGTTTCAGCCAGCAGCGTTTTACCGGAACCCGTCGGGCCAATCAGCAGGATGTTACTTTTGCCCAACTCGACGCCATTGCTGGTGTCGCCGTTGCGCAGACGTTTGTAATGGTTGTATACCGCGACCGCCAGCACTTTCTTCGCCTGTTCCTGGCCAATAACATAATCGTCCAGGTGGTTGCGAATTTCATGTGGCGTCGGCAGCGCACTGAGTTCACGGTGCGGTGCTACTTCCTTAATCTCTTCGCGAATGATGTCGTTACATAAATCAACACATTCGTCGCAGATATACACGGATGGTCCGGCAATCAGCTTACGCACTTCATGCTGGCTTTTGCCGCAAAAAGAGCAGTACAACAATTTGCCCGAGCCATCTTTGCGTTTATCTGTCATGGGTCAAAACCTCTTCTTTGTTCTTTGTGCCGCACACGACGACGCAAATGCCATTCTCAGGCGCAAGACGCTAGTCAGCGTTGTGCCGCTCCAGGTAATTATAGCGGCACACCTGCGCGCTGGGCATTAATTACGATGGGTCAAAATCGAGTCGACCAGACCGTACTCCACCGCTTCAGAAGCGGAGAGGAAGCGATCGCGCTCGGTATCACGTTCAATCTGCTCAAGAGATTGACCCGTATGATGCGCCATAAGTTCGTTCATGCGCCCTTTTACCTTCAGGATTTCACGGGCATGAATTTCAATATCCGTTGCCTGACCCTGGTAACCGCCCAGAGGCTGGTGGATCATGACGCGAGAGTTAGGCAGGCAAAAACGTTTACCTTTCGCCCCGGCGGTCAGCAGGAACGCGCCCATTGAGGCCGCCTGGCCCATACAAATGGTGCTGACGTCTGGCTTAATAAACTGCATGGTGTCATAGATAGACATCCCGGCAGTGATCACCCCACCAGGGGAGTTAATATACAGGTAGATATCTTTTTCCGGGTTTTCTGCTTCCAGGAACAGCATCTGCGCCACGATCAGGTTAGCCATATGGTCTTCGACCTGGCCGGTCAGAAAAATGACGCGTTCCTTAAGTAGACGAGAATAGATATCAAATGAGCGCTCACCACGTGAGGTCTGTTCAATGACCATCGGCACCAGCGCCATATGGGGTGCAAAGTTATCTCGTTCGCCGCTGTATGACATTTCCGTCTCCTGGATAAAATTTGAAAAAACCTGCTGTGCTGATTGTAACCTTATGGACGGATTATCAGCTAGTCCCTCAGTAATGGGTACGACATCGCCATAATTCAAGCATAACAATCTTTTGTTGTAACGCTAACACTGAAACGCTGTTTTCGCACTCTTCCCATGCAAAATGCGTGACAAAAAAAAACCCGCCACCAAAAGGTGACGGGCTTGCGTATGAAATTCGTGCTAAAAAAGCGACGAATTACGCCTGCTGGTTCATCAGTTCGTTGAAGGAAGTGGCTTTTTCAGTCACTTTCGCTTTCGCCAGAACGGCTTCAACAGCCTGCTCTTCCAGAGCGACGTTACGCATGTTGTCCATCAGCTCTTTATTTTTGCTGTAGAACTCAACCACTTCTTTCGGATCTTCGTAAGCAGAAGCCATCTCTTCGATCAGGCCTTTAACGCGATCTTCGTCAGCTTTCAGTTCATTGGTGCGAATCACTTCGCCCAGCAGCAGACCAACAACTACGCGACGCTTAGCCTGTTCTTCGAACAGTTCACGCGGCAGTTCCAGAGCTTGTTTCTCGTTGCCGCCGAAACGCTGTGCAGCCTGACGACGCAGAACGTCGATTTCGCTGTCGATCAGCGCAGCCGGAACGTCGATGTCGTTAGCTTTTACCAGACCTTCGATCGCCTGAGACTTAACGCGGTTACGCACTGCGCCTTTCAGCTCGCGTTCCATGTTTTTGCGTACTTCAGCGCGCAGACCTGCTACGGAACCATCTTCAACGCCGAAACGTTTGATGAATTCTTCAGTCAGTTCCGGCAGTTCGCGTTCTTCAACTTTCTTCAGGTTGATAACGAACTTAGCGGCTTTACCTTTCAGGTTTTCAGCGTGGTACTCTTCCGGGAAAGTCACGTCGATAGTGAACTCTTCGCCAGCTTTATGGCCTTTAACGCCTTCTTCAAAGCCTGGGATCATACGACCCTGGCCCATCGCCAGTACGAAGTCAGACGCTTTGCCGCCTTCGAACTCTTCGCCGTCTACAGAGCCGGTGAAGTCGATGGTTACACGGTCTTCTGCGTCAGCAGCGCCGTCTTTGTCTTTCCAGGTTGCCTGCTGCTTACGCAGGGTGTCCAGCATCACGTCAACGTCAGCGTCAGTAACTTCAACAACCGGTTTTTCAACTTCGATTGCTTCCAGGCCAGTCAGCTCAACTTCCGGGTAAACTTCGAACTCTACCGCGTAAGTAAAATCTTCACC
Organism: Citrobacter sp. Cy070; assembly: GCF_030332245.1. Lineage (NCBI taxonomy): Bacteria > Pseudomonadati > Pseudomonadota > Gammaproteobacteria > Enterobacterales > Enterobacteriaceae > Citrobacter > Citrobacter sp. Cy070. Next base: position 70,894 of record NZ_JAOWIG010000091.1, on the reverse strand, counting down.
CAGCTTGTATTCACCCGGAACGTAGTTCGGTGCGCCAGCCGGATTGATTTTTTCTTTGATGATCGCGTCAACGAAGTTGCGGCTCATCAGGTCACCCAGAACGTCCTGGCGAACAGACGCGCCATAACGCTGAGCAACAACATTCATCGGTACTTTTCCTTTGCGGAAACCGTCAATACGCACTTTCTTCGCTACGTTGACCAGCTCGCTTTTCACAGCGGTCTCGATGCTGTCAGCAGCGATAGTAATCGTTACACGGCGGCCAAGGCCTTGAGTGGTTTCAACTGAAACTTGCATCTTGTTACCTCAAAAAATCACAGTGCTCGGTCAACTCTTCTCCGCAAGCACAGGTTGTTGGCTTCGCGGAACTGGGATGTTCTCATAATCAATCACATTCCCTGTCGTCAGAATCATCCCGAAGACATTCCGAAAAATAAGACGCGCATTATAGCGGCATCACTTTTATGAGTCGAGAACGGTTATTGCGCGTTGCTGCGGCTTTTTTCACAATTCCCGGCTAATTTTTGTCTGAATACTGGACGACCTACTCAGAATTCAGACAAAACAAAACGGCCCGCAGGCCGTTTTCACATAATCTGTAGCAACATACTGGAAAAGCGTCGGTTGTTGCAAATCCGTTTTTACGCGATGCTTCCCGCCCCACGACACGGAGGCGATGCAAAAATCGTATCCTGCAACGCTTCCCACTCCTTAATGGTGTAGGTATGCAGAGCAAGGGCATGAACGGTTGTGGAAAGCTCTGCCGTTAACGTGCTGTAAATCATCCGATGACGATTAAGAAAACGTTCACCTGTAAAGCGATCGCTGACCAGCACAACCTTAAAGTGGCTTTCAGAACCAGCCGGGACATTGTGACGATAGCTTTCATCCACAACTTCGAGGAACACGGGTTGGAACGCTGCCCTTAATTTTTCTTCTATTTGCTCACGAATCATCATGAAATTTTCCTCCGACAACGCTGAGATGTCACCCATCCCTTTAAATACTAGCCGCTTTTACCGTTTTCATTACACCTTAGCAACAAAAAATTAGCGCTTGTCTGATTTTCTCAGCCAAATGGATGAAGTTCACTAATTCCTCACTTCGATTTATTGCAAAAAGTCCGTTTATGGTCTCCACAAAATCATAAAACGAACAACACAATGAATTTACATGCGTTACCCACTTCCCCTCATCGTTGGCGATGTTATGATGGCGGGAAATTTCTCCAACCATACAATTTAGATTCGCTGAGAGCCCTGGCATGTTTAAAAAAATCCTCGTCCCGTTTGTCGCGCTGTTCATGTTAGCTGGATGCGCAACGCCGCCGACCACTATTGAAGTCTCCCCGAAAATTACTCTGCCGCAGCAGGACCCAAGCCTGATGGGCGTGACCGTTAGCATCAACGGTGCCGACCAGCGTCAGGATCAAGCGCTGGCAAAAGTCACCCGCGACAACCAACTGGTTACGCTGACTGCGTCACGCGATCTGCGCTTCCTGCTACAAGAAGTGCTGGAAAAACAGATGACCGCACGCGGTTATATGATTGGACCAAACGGTGCTGTAAACCTGCAAATCATTGTTAGCCAGCTGTACGCTGACGTGTCTCAGGGTAGCGTGCGCTATAACATCGCCACCAAAGCAGACATCGCCATCATTGCGACCGCTGCTAACGGCAACAAGATGACCAAAAACTACCGCGCAAGCTATTCTGTTGAAGGCGCACTGCAGGCCTCTAACAAAAATATCGCTGACGCCGTTAACAGCGTGCTGACCGACACCATCGCTGATATGTCTCAGGACACCAGCGTTCACGATTTCATCAAGCAGAACGCGCGTTAATTTCTGCCCATATGGCCCGGCGTTCGTCGGGCCTATAGAAGCCCATGTCCAGTCATTACTTACGTATTTTTCAGCAACCACGTTCGGCTATCCTGCTCATACTGGGGTTCGCTTCCGGTTTACCGCTCGCACTGACCTCGGGTACGCTCCAGGCATGGATGACGGTCGAGAATATCGATCTTAAAACCATCGGTTTCTTTTCTCTGGTCGGCCAGGCCTACGTGTTTAAGTTCCTCTGGTCCCCGCTTATGGATCGCTACACGCCGCCATTTTTAGGTCGACGTCGTGGTTGGTTGTTGGCAACTCAGGTGCTGTTACTCATTTCTATCGCCGCGATGGGCTTTCTTGAGCCTGGCACACAGCTGCGCTGGATGGCCGCGCTTGCGGTGGTGATCGCGTTTTGTTCAGCATCGCAGGATATCGTCTTTGATGCCTGGAAAACCGACGTGTTACCCGCCGAAGAACGCGGCACCGGCGCGGCTATCAGCGTGCTGGGATATCGATTAGGGATGCTGGTTTCCGGTGGGCTGGCACTGTGGATGGCCGACCGCTGGCTCGGCTGGCAAGGCATGTACTGGCTGATGGCAGCGCTACTGATTCCCTGCATTATCGCCACCCTGTTAGCACCCGAACCGACTGATGCCATTCCGGTGCCCAAAACGCTGGAGCAGGCAGTTGCAGCCCCGCTGCGCGACTTCTTTGGTCGTAACAACGCCTGGCTTATCCTGCTGCTCATTGTGCTGTATAAGCTCGGTGATGCCTTCGCCATGAGCCTGACCACCACCTTTTTGATCCGCGGTGTCGGATTTGATGCCGGTGAAGTCGGCGTCGTCAATAAAACGCTGGGGCTGCTGGCGACAATAGTCGGTGCGCTATACGGTGGGATCCTGATGCAGCGTCTTTCGCTGTTTCGCGCGTTACTCATTTTCGGCATTCTGCAGGGCGTATCGAACGCCGGATACTGGCTGCTTTCTATAACCGACAAGCACATGTTCAGTATGGCGACTGCCGTCTTCTTTGAAAACCTGTGCGGTGGGATGGGTACTGCGGCGTTTGTCGCCTTATTAATGACGCTGTGTAATAAATCGTTCTCCGCAACCCAGTTCGCCCTGCTCTCCGCGCTTTCAGCGGTCGGTCGCGTTTACGTTGGCCCGGTAGCAGGTTGGTTTGTCGAAGCGCACGGATGGCCAACGTTTTATCTGTTTTCCGTGTTTGCCGCGATCCCTGGACTCCTGCTGCTGCTGGTGTGCCGCCAGACGCTGGAACATAGCTGGCAAAATGAGAGTTTTATTCCACGCACAGAGTTCCGTGGGGCGTACAATCTGGCTTTGATGACGCTAGTAACGGGCTGCTGTTTGCTGGCTGTTTGGCTGTTGCTGCTCACCATGAACGCGCTGGATTACACCAGCTTCTCTTTCCTGACAGGGCTGCTTGAAGTCTCAGTCGCGGTCGCCATCTGTGGCGTCGTATTGGGTGGGTTACTGGACTATCTTGCACTACGAAAAACACGTCTGATGTAATTTTTCACATTAATTTGGCCGTTGTAATCACCCTGCGTAATTATAACGGCTAAATAAACAACAATTGATAAAAATAATATTTGTTGTTTTGTGCGCCATAGAATTTGGAAATTATTGACTCCTTTTATAAATTCTATTTTCCTTACTCGATTCAGCCAAATCAGATTTATTTTTTGTTCATCATTTGTCTTTTTATTGATAATCAATTGTTAAACAATTGTTTTATTTTCGTATTGGTTATACCAATTGCCCTCAACACCTCCCCTGCTCGCCCGCTTTCGTTATAACGTGATGTTGCAACAGGTTCTTAAAGCCGAGACGACATATATTGCGACATATGTGACATGCACGGCAGAACCCGGTAACACAGATCCAAGGATGTTTACAGTAATGTAACCTTCCCGTAAAATGCCCTCACACTTTAAACGCCACCCGGTCCCGTGGAATTGAGGTCGTTAAATGAGACTCAGGAAATACAATAAAAGTTTGGGATGGTTGTCATTAATTGCAGGCACTGCGTTACTCAGTGGCTGTAATTCTGCGCTGCTTGACCCTAAAGGACAGATTGGACTGGAACAACGTTCACTGATACTGACGGCATTTGGCCTGATGTTGATTGTCGTTATTCCTGCCATCTTGATGGCTGTTGGTTTTGCCTGGAAGTATCGTGCAAGCAATAAAGATGCGAAGTACAGCCCGAACTGGTCACACTCCAATAAAGTGGAAGCTGTGGTCTGGACGGTGCCGATCTTAATCATCATTTTCCTTGCCGTACTGACCTGGAAAACCACTCACGCTCTTGAGCCAAGCAAACCGCTGGCGCATGACGAGAAGCCCATTACCATCGAAGTGGTTTCCATGGACTGGAAATGGTTCTTCATCTATCCGGAACAGGGTATCGCTACCGTGAATGAAATCGCCTTCCCGGCGAATACTCCGGTTGAGTTCAAAGTGACATCTAACTCCGTGATGAACTCCTTCTTTATCCCGCGTCTGGGTAGCCAGATTTATGCCATGGCCGGTATGCAGACTCGACTGCATCTGATCGCCAACGAAGTCGGTACTTATGATGGTATCTCCGCAAGCTATAGCGGACCAGGCTTCTCCGGTATGAAGTTCAAGGCTATCGCAACAAAGGACCGCGCCGAATTCGACCAATGGGTTGCTAAAGCTAAACAGTCCACGAACACCATGAGCGACATGGCTGCGTTCGAGAAAGTGGCTGTGCCAAGTGAATACAACCAGGTGGAATACTTCTCCAACGTGAAACCCGATTTGTTTAAAGACGTTATTAACAAATTTATGGCTCACGGTAAGAGCATGGACATGACCCAACCCGAAGGCGAGCACAGCGCACACGAAGGTATGGAAGGCATGGACATGAGCCACGCGGAATCCGCCAACTCAAGGGGTTGAGGAAGAATACGATGTTCGGAAAATTGACGCTGGATGCAGTGCCGTTCCATGAACCCATTGTCATGGTTACGATCGCTGCCATTATCATCGGTGGTGCGGCCTTACTGGGCCTATTCACTTACTTCGGTAAGTGGACCTACCTGTGGAAAGAGTGGCTGACTTCGGTTGACCACAAACGCCTTGGCATCATGTATGTCATCGTCGCAATCGTCATGTTGATTCGTGGCTTTGCCGACGCCATCATGATGCGTAGTCAGCAAGCGCTGGCTTCTGCGGGTGAAGCGGGCTTCTTGCCACCTCACCACTACGACCAGATCTTCACGGCTCACGGCGTGATTATGATCTTCTTCGTGGCAATGCCATTTGTTATCGGTCTGATGAACCTGGTGGTTCCGCTGCAGATCGGCGCACGTGACGTTGCGTTCCCATTCCTGAACAACCTGAGCTTCTGGTTCACCGTTGTCGGCGTAATCCTGGTTAACCTGTCTCTGGGCGTGGGTGAATTCGCGCAGACCGGTTGGCTGGCGTATCCACCACTTTCGGGAATAGAGTACAGTCCAAGCGTCGGGGTCGATTATTGGATATGGGCAGTCCAGTTGTCCGGTATTGGTACAACCCTGACCGGTATCAACTTCTTTGTGACCATCATTAAGATGCGTGCGCCAGGAATGACCATGTTCAAGATGCCGGTATTCAGCTGGGCGTCTCTGTGCGCGAACATCCTGATTATCGCTTCTTTCCCAATCCTGACGGTTACCGTCGCGTTGCTGACCCTGGATCGCTATCTGGGTACCCATTTCTTTACCAACGATATGGGCGGCAACATGATGATGTACATCAACCTGATTTGGGCCTGGGGCCATCCGGAAGTGTACATTCTGGTTCTGCCGGTCTTCGGGGTGTTCTCCGAAATCGCGGCAACCTTCTCACGTAAACGTCTGTTTGGTTACACCTCGCTGGTGTGGGCAACCGTGTGTATCACCGTTCTGTCGTTCGTTGTTTGGCTGCACCACTTCTTCACCATGGGTGCAGGCGCTAACGTAAACGCCTTCTTCGGTATCACCACTATGATTATCGCCATCCCGACCGGGGTGAAGATCTTCAACTGGCTGTTCACCATGTATCAGGGGCGTATCGTATTCCACTCAGCGATGCTGTGGACGATTGGCTTTATCGTGACCTTCTCAGTCGGCGGCATGACCGGCGTACTGCTGGCGGTGCCGGGTGCGGACTTCGTACTGCACAACAGCCTGTTCCTGATTGCGCACTTCCATAACGTTATCATCGGCGGCGTTGTATTTGGCTGCTTCGCTGGTATGACCTACTGGTGGCCAAAAGCGTTTGGCTTCACGCTGAACGAAACCTGGGGTAAACGCGCATTCTGGTTCTGGATCATCGGCTTCTTCGTGGCATTTATGCCGCTGTACGTGCTGGGCTTCATGGGTATGACCCGTCGTCTCAGCCAGCAGATTGACCCTCAGTTCCATCCGATGCTGGTCGTTGCCGCCTGCGGTGCCGCGCTGATTGCACTGGGTATCCTGTGCCAGCTGATTCAGATCTACGTTTCTATTCGCGACCGCGAGCAGAACCGTGACCTGACCGGTGACCCATGGGGTGGTCGTACGCTGGAGTGGGCAACCTCTTCCCCGCCTCCGTTCTATAACTTTGCCGTTGTGCCGCACGTTCACGAGCGTGATGCCTTCTGGGAAATGAAAGAAAAAGGTGAAGCGTACAAGCAGCCTGCGCACTATGAAGAAATTCATATGCCGAAGAACAGCGGTGCCGGTATCGTCATTACCGCCTTCGCAACACTGTTTGGTTTCGCCATGATCTGGCATATCTGGTGGCTGGCGATTGCAAGCTTCGCAGGCATGATCATCAGCTGGATTGTGAAAAGCTTTGATGAAGACGTGGATTACTACGTGCCGGTCCCGGAAGTCGAAAAACTGGAAAACCAGCATTTCGATGAGATTACTAAGGCAGGGCTGAAAAATGGCAACTGATACTTTAACGCACGCGACTGCCCACGCGCACGAACACGGGCACCACGATGCAGGCCAGACCAAAATCTTCGGATTCTGGATCTACCTGATGAGCGACTGCATTCTGTTCTCTATTCTGTTTGCAACCTATGCCGTTCTGGTGAACGGCACCGCAGGTGGCCCGACAGGTAAGGACATTTTTGAACTGCCGTTCGTTCTGGTTGAAACATTCCTGCTGTTATTCAGCTCCATTACTTACGGCATGGCAGCGATTGCCATGTACAAGAACAACAAGAGCCAGGTTATCTCCTGGCTGGCGTTGACCTTCTTGTTCGGTGCCGGATTCATCGGGATGGAACTCTATGAATTCCATCACCTGATTGTTAACGGCATGGGCCCGGATCGCAGCGGTTTCCTGTCTGCGTTCTTCGCGCTGGTCGGCACGCACGGTCTGCACGTCACCTCCGGTCTTATCTGGATGGCTGTACTGATGGTGCAAGTCGCTCGTCGCGGCCTGACCAGTACTAACCGTACCCGCATCATGTGCCTGAGCCTGTTCTGGCACTTCCTGGATGTGGTATGGATCTGTGTGTTCACTGTTGTTTATCTGATGGGGGCGATGTAATGAGTCATGCTAACGAGAGCGGCGGCGCATCCCATGGCAGCGTAAAAACCTACATGACAGGTTTTATCCTGTCTATCATCCTGACGGTCATTCCGTTTTGGATGGTGATGACAGGTTCTGCCTCTCCGGCCGTCATTCTGGGAACTATTCTGGCAATGGCAGTGGTACAGATTCTGGTGCACCTGGTGTGCTTCCTGCACATGAATAGCAAATCTGATGAAGGCTGGAACATGACGGCCTTTGTCTTTACTGTGCTAATCATCGCCATCCTGGTTGTGGGCTCCATCTGGATTATGTGGAACCTTAACTACAACATGATGATGCACTAAGAGCGGCGATTATGATGTTTAAGCAATACCTGCAAGTAACGAAACCAGGCATCATCTTTGGCAACCTGATCTCGGTGATTGGGGGGTTCCTGCTGGCCTCGAAAGGCAGCATTGATTATCCCCTGTTTATCTACACGTTGGTTGGGGTGTCACTGGTTGTGGCGTCGGGTTGTGTATTTAACAACTACATCGACAGGGATATCGACAGGAAGATGGAGAGGACCAAAAACCGCGTGCTGGTTAAAGGTCTGATTTCCCCTGTGGTCTCACTGGTATACGCCACCCTGCTGGGTATTGCTGGCTTTATGCTGCTGTGGTTTGGCGCGAACCCTCTGGCCTGCTGGCTGGGGGTAATGGGCTTCGTGGTCTATGTGGGCGTCTATAGCCTGTACATGAAGCGCCATTCCGTTTATGGCACGCTGATTGGCTCACTCTCCGGCGCTGCGCCGCCGGTGATTGGCTACTGCGCCGTAACCGGTGAGTTCGATAGCGGAGCGCTGATTCTGCTGGCTATTTTCAGCCTGTGGCAGATGCCGCACTCTTACGCGATTGCGATTTTCCGCTTTAAGGATTATCAGGCTGCCAACATCCCGGTACTGCCGGTGGTGAAAGGTATTTCCGTCGCGAAAAACCATATCACGCTGTATATCATCGCATTTGCTATCGCCACGCTGATGCTAACCCTGGGCGGCTATGCAGGTTATAAATACCTGATTGTTGCTGCGGCGGTGAGCGTCTGGTGGTTGGGCATGGCGCTGCGCGGTTATAAAGTGGAAGATGACAAAGTCTGGGCGCGCAAGCTGTTCGGTTTCTCCATCATCGCCATCACCGCGCTTTCCGTGATGATGTCCGTCGACTTTATGGTGCCAAACTCGCAGAACCTGCTGACTTACGTCTGGTAAAATCTGCTAATACAAAAAGGGTGCTTCGGCACCCTTTTTTATTATTATGCAGTTTGGAGAGCATTAGGTCTCGTCTTTTTGTTTATCATCCCAGACCTCAAACAGCCATTTCCCCGCTTCAGCCGACTCAGCAAACATCCTTACGGTTAACGGTATGCGCGTTGCTTCCACTTCTTCCCGGTTAGCTTTGAACCACCGAGTCAGAAGAGGCGTGTTTTCCCAAGGATAATAACAAGCCCAATTTACCTCCGATAAATCAATATTAAACATCTTCCTGTACTTTCGTAATGCGTCGTATAAGTCATCACCGGTGGCATCAAACAAATCTGAATCGAGTTCTAAAGGAACCTCTTTCCAGTTTTCATCCAAATACCCAGGTATTTCTTCCCTGAAAAGCGTTAACACATCGTCTTGAATACTCATTAGAATGATATCCATCGGAAACAGTCATCCATAGGAAGCAATTGGTTATATTTATCGCGAAATACCATTTTCCTTTTCCCTCTTTCCATTAGAAATAACCACAAAAAGACTACACTTGTAATTATCGCAAGTAAATTAGTTGCGATTGTAACTATTTAAGTTTCCGTGCTACACAATTCCACATATCGTAGAGGTTTACCCCATTCCTTCCCCGCTTTACACTAGGCGCGAAATTAATACAGAGGTGGGAATGAACGATTACAAAATGACGCCCGGTGAGTTGCGCGCCACCTGGGGTTTAGGGACCGTATTCTCGTTGCGCATGCTTGGCATGTTTATGGTTCTGCCGGTTCTGACCACATACGGTATGGCGCTACAGGGTGCCAGCGAAGCGCTGATAGGCCTTGCCATCGGCATTTATGGCCTGGCACAGGCCGTCTTCCAGATCCCCTTTGGTCTGCTCTCTGACCGCATTGGCCGTAAGCCGCTTATTGTCGGCGGACTGGCGGTATTCGTTCTCGGCAGCGTGATTGCCGCCCTCTCCGATTCAATCTGGGGAATAATTCTTGGCCGCGCCCTACAAGGCTCTGGCGCGATTGCCGCTGCCGTAATGGCGCTGCTTTCCGACTTAACCCGCGAGCAAAACCGCACCAAAGCGATGGCGTTTATCGGCGTCAGCTTTGGTATCACCTTTGCCATTGCGATGGTGCTGGGGCCAATCGTTACCCATGCGCTGGGGTTACACGCGCTGTTCTGGATGATCGCCGCCCTTGCTACCACGGGTATCGTGCTGACCATTTGGGTCGTTCCCAATAGCACCAGCCACGTACTAAACCGTGAATCGGGCATGGTAAAAGATAGCTTCAGCAAAGTGCTGGCGGAGCCCAAACTGCTGAAGCTTAACTTTGGCATCATGTGCCTGCACATTTTGCTGATGTCCACTTTCGTCGCGTTACCAGGACAACTGGCGAAAGCCGGTTTCCCCGCCGCAGAACACTGGAAAATTTATCTGGTGACGATGCTGCTGTCCTTTGTTTCCGTGGTGCCGCTCATCATTTACGCCGAAGTGAAGCGCAAGATGAAACGCGTGTTCCTCGCCTGCGTGTTACTGATCCTTATTGCAGAGATTGTATTGTGGAGCGCTAACGTGCGTTTCTGGGGTCTGATTGCGGGCGTGCAGATCTTCTTCCTCGCCTTTAACCTGATGGAAGCCCTCCTCCCCTCACTTATCAGCAAAGAGTCTCCGGCTGGCTATAAAGGCACGGCGATGGGCGTTTACTCCACCAGCCAGTTTCTTGGCGTGGCGATTGGCGGTTCGCTCGGCGGTTGGGTGGTCGAAATGTTTGATGGCCAGGCGGTATTCCTGGCTGGCGCGTTGCTGGCAGCAGTTTGGTTGATTGTGGCAAGCACAATGAAAGAGCCACCGTATGTCAGCAGCCTGCGCGTGGAAATCCCACCTGAAATTGCTGCGGATGACACGTTAAAGCAGCGTCTGCTGGCAAAAGAAGGGATAAGCGAAGTGTTAATTGTGGCGAAAGAGCATTCGGCCTACGTGAAAATCGACAGCAAAGTCACCAATCGATTTGAGGTTGAGCAGGCCATCAGCCAGGCGTGATGATTGCCGGATGGCGACTATCGTCTCGTCCGGCCTACCAATAGCGTGTGCTACCTGTAGGCCGGATCAGGCATTACGACTTAATCGCGGAAGTTCTTGAACTGGAACGGTTGACCGAGATCGCCGCCGCGAACCAGCGCCATGACGGATTGCAGGTCGTCACGCGCCTTGCCGGTTACACGGATTTCTTCGCCCTGAATCTGCGCCTGTACCTTCAGTTTGCTGTCTTTGATCAGCTTAACGATTTTCTTTTGCACTGCGCTTTCAATGCCTTGTTTAAGCTTAGCTTCAACAAACCAGGTTTTACCGCTGTGCACGAAGGTTTCCGGTACGTCCAGCGAGGTGCCTTCAATACCGCGTTTGAGCAGCTTGGCACGCAGAATATCCAGCAACTGATTGACCTGAAAATCAGACTCGCTCAGCACCTTAATCGTCTTATTTGACTCATTCAGCTCAAAAGTGGCTTCAACGCCACGAAAATCAAAGCGTGACTCGACTTCACGGCTGGCGTTATCCACCGCGTTACGGGCTTCCTGAAGATCAACTTCAGAGACAATATCGAAAGATGGCATCTTTTCCTCTCCCTTCATTTTTGATGCGAAGCATAATACCTGCAAAGTTACTCAACAGACAGCGCTATACTAGGCTGTATCCTTTCATTGTACGTGGTAGTGACATCTGCGAACAATAATGGGGTGCGGTCGATATGGATTAACACCTGGTGCTGTTGCAGGTGAGGAGGAAGAATGAAAATTACCGTACTGGGATGTGGAGCGTTAGGGCAGCTATGGCTTACAGCGCTGTGCAAACATGGACATGAGGTGCAAGGGTGGCTGCGCGTACCGCAACCCTACTGCAGTGTAAACCTGATCGACACGGATGGCTCAGTTTTTAATGAATCCCTGACGGCAAATGACCCCGACTTTTTGGCAAAAAGCGACCTGCTGCTGGTCACCCTGAAGGCCTGGCAGGTTTCTGATGCGGTAAAAGGCCTGTCTGCAATTCTGCCTGAAACCACGCCCATTCTGCTTATTCACAACGGCATGGGGACGATTGAAGAGTTACATAACATTAAACAACCCCTGCTGATGGGCACCACCACTCACGCGGCACGCCGTGACGGGAACGTCATCATTCATGTCGCTCAGGGAACAACGCGTATTGGGCCGGCGCGTGAGCAAGACGGCGATTTCAGCTATCTGGCTGAAACCCTGCAAGAGGTGCTGCCGGACGTCGCCTGGCATAACACCATTCGCGCCGAGCTGTGGCGCAAGCTGGCCGTCAACTGCGTCATTAACCCGCTGACCGCATTATGGGATTGCCCAAACGGTGAGTTACGCCATCATCCGGAAAAAATAGCGCTCATCTGCGAGGAAGTGGCAGCGGTGATCGAACGCGAAGGCCACCACACATCAGCGGATGATTTACGCTATTATGTCGAGCAAGTGATTGACAGTACGGCGGAAAATATCTCATCTATGCTGCAGGACATTCGCGCCATGCGTCATACCGAGATCGACTACATTACCGGTTATTTGTTAAAACGCGCACGCGCGCACGGCATCGCCGTTCCGGAAAATGCCCGCCTGTTTGAAATGGTTAAAAGAAAGGAAAGTGAGTATGAGCGCTCAAGCACTGGTATGTCTCGCCCCTGGTAGTGAAGAAACCGAAGCGGTTACTACTATCGATCTACTGGTTCGCGGCGGAATTAAGGTCACAACCGCCAGCGTCGCCAGCGATGGCAACCTGACGATCGTGTGCTCGCGCGGTGTGAAACTGCTGGCGGATGCGCCATTAGTCGAAGTTGCTGACGGCGATTTCGACATTATCGTACTGCCGGGCGGTATTAAAGGCGCCGAGTGTTTTCGCGACAGCCCTCTGCTGGTCGAAACCGTGAAACAGTTTCATCGCTCCGGGCGCATTGTCGCGGCAATCTGCGCCGCTGCCGCGACCGTCCTCGTCCCGCACGACATTTTTCCCATCGGCAACATGACCGGTTTCCCGGCGCTGAAAGACCAAATCCCCGCTGATCAATGGCAGGACAAGCGTGTCGTGTGGGATCCGCGCGTTAACCTGTTAACCAGCCAGGGACCGGGAACCTCCATCGATTTCGGTTTGAAAATCATTGATCTTTTGGTTAGTCGTGAAAAAGCCCATGAGGTAGCGTCACAGCTGGTGATGGCTGCGGGAATTTATAACTACTACGAGTAAATCTTCAGGCCACTCCCTTATAAGGAATCATAATGAAAGGATATCTGAGTGGAGTGGCTTTATTGCTCCTTTCCGGTTATGCCACAGCGACGCAACTCGACATAAAGAGTATTGAGTATCGCTATCCCGGAAGCACTGAAATGCAATATCGCGTGCCATGGTTTTCCTCGACGGATAACCCCAAGGTTGCGAAACGTATTAACGATTATATTTTCGCAACCTTTATCAATCAGCTACCGGGTAATACTCCGCAGGCCACAGTAAACCAGTTTGCGAAATCAGCCATGAATCCCACCGCAAACCTTAACTACACGGTTGAATTTCGCGACGAAAAAATCCTGACCATGAATATGTTTGTCGAAGGCTGCGGAGCGTATTGCGAATCGTACAATGTACCGCTCAGCTTCGATTTAGCCATCGGCGCGGCAATTACCCTCAACGACCTCTTTTCCCGTTCTACGATGGCCGAATTAAATACTCGCATCAGAAAAGATATCCGTGGCCAAATCGACACCTTTGTTGATGCGCATAAATCGCAAACACCAGAACAAATAAAAGAAGAGAAAGGCGAAGACTTTGACTATGCCGAATTCTACGCATCATGCGCAACCTACACCGACGGGTTGTATTACATCGACAAATTCTCCCTGCAAAAAGACCATCTGGTCTTCCTGAACGGACGCTGTAGCAACCACGCCAGCCGCGCGCTTGACGAGTTGGGTGATTTCACCACGAAAATCCCAACCGCGGAACTGCAAAATCGGCTCACGCCGTACGGCCAGTATCTGACTGGCGCAAAGAGTACAACACCGGTTTCGCCAGCGCCCGGCATTGACGGCAAAGTCATGTACGGCACGCTGGGAAAAAGCATGCGTATTGTGTTGAAGGTGGACTGCAAATACGGTGATTTTTTTGAAGGGGATTACTTTTACCAGAAATTTGGCGCACCGATTGAATTAACCGGCAAATGCGATACAGCCGACAATCAACATTATGAACTGAAGACATCTGCTGCTGAACAAGCGCAAGAGAAGATAACGCTGGAGTTAAAAGACGGAGTTTATCAGGGCGTCTGGGAGTCGAACGGGAAGACGCTTCCTGTGCGTTTTGAATAATATCGTTGCATTGCCGGATGGCGGCACAACCGCCTTATCCGGCCTACAACACGGTGTTTACTCAATTACGGGCGATACACCTTCACGTTTTCAAAGCCCTGCTCGCGCAGATAAAGCGCCTGCAGACGGCTCATCACCCCGCGTTCACACCACAGCAGCCAGGTTTTACTCTGGTCCAAATCGCCGAATTTAGTGCTCAGCTTGTAGAACGGCAGAGAAACGACGTCCACGCCGTCAACCTTCAGCGGTTTATCATCCTGTTCATCCACAGAACGGATATCCAGAATCACATCGTTCGGGCCGAAGTCGCTCACGGTTTCCACTTCTACCACGGTTTGCTGCGTCTGCTGGGCAATATCGCGAATATCGATATTGTTCGCTTCTTCAACCACTTTATCGAGGATAGAGAAATCGAAGTTTTCTTCTTCGGCCTCAATCTTCGCTTTAACCGCTTTCACCGTCGGGCTTTTTGAAATTACACCGCAGTATTCCGGCATGGTACGAGCAAAATCCTCGGTGCCAATTTCACGCGCCAGATTGATGATGTGCTCTTTATCATGGGAGATAAGTGGGCGCAGGATCAGGGTGTCTGATACGTTATCGATCAAACGCAGGTTGGTCAGCGTCTGGCTGGACACCTGGCCCAGTGCTTCACCGGTGACCAGCGCCTGTACGCCGTAGCGCTCAGCGACTTTCGACGCCGCGCGAACCATCATACGCTTGAGAACCACACCCATCTGACCGTCGTCGACTTTCTCCAGGATCTCACCGACCACCGGTTCAAAGTTGATAGCAACAAAACGCACGCGATGCGAACTACCAAAACGGTTCCACAGATAATGCGCCACCTGACGAACACCGATTTCATGCGCTGCGCCGCCGAGGTTAAAGAAGCAGTAATGTACGCGGCAGCCGCGACGCATCAGCATGTAGCTGGACACGCCAGAGTCGAAACCACCGGAGATCAGCGACAGTACGTCTTCCTGCGTACCAATAGGGAAACCGCCAATACCTTCATAACGGCCTTTAACCAGCAACAGACGGTCGTTTTCGATTTCAAGATTAACCGTCACGTCCGGCTTCGTCAGCTTCACGCGCGCGGATTCAATATGCTGGTTCAGTCCACCGCCAACATAACGTTCCACCTCAATGGAGCTAAACTCATGCTTACCACGACGCTTAACGCGTACGCAGAAGGTTTTACCTTCCAGTTGGTCACGATACTGTACCAGCGCTTTCTCGAAAATATCGTGCATATCGGTAAACGGCACGTCTTCTACTTCGAGAATGTGGTGGATCCCCGGAATACGGGTCAGCGCGTCGCGAATGTCCAGGCGCTGGCTTTCATCTTTCGCGCGAACCTCAACGTGATCCCAGTGGCGGACAACGGCAAGGTCTTCATCATAGTGCTTTAAAACGTTACGAATGTTCCCTGTCAGAATTTTTATAAAGCGCAAACGCACAGATTGGCTTTTGATGGTGATTTCTGGGAACAATTTAATGATAAACTTCATGGCGGCAATGGTTCTTTGGCAAGTCTGAATGACTTGTAATGGGAAAAAATACAGCAGCCCATACCCTGCGGCTGCATCCAGGCGCGCAAGTATACCACCATCATGGTCATCCTGTGCACATCGCCTTACCATTGCGCGTTATTTGCTTATCAGTGCGAGTCCGTTACCATAGTCTTGTGCTGCCAATACAGAGAGTCAGACATTCATTATGCCGAAGAAAAATGAAGCGCCAGCCAGTTTTGAAACAGCGCTGAGCGAGCTGGAACAGATTGTTACCCGCCTGGAAAGCGGCGACCTGCCGCTGGAAGAAGCGCTGAACGAATTCGAACGCGGCGTACAGTTGGCGCGTCAGGGACAGGTTAAATTGCAACAGGCTGAACAGCGCGTGCAAATCCTGCTGTCAGATACTGAAGACGCCGCCCTTACGCCTTTTACACCGGATAATGAGTAAATGGATTTTACGCAGCAGCTACAGGCTTGCGTTGAGCAGGCCAACCAGGCACTGAGCCGTTTTATCGCGCCACTGCCCTTTCAGAACACTCCCGTGGTCGAAACCATGCAATATGGCGCATTATTAGGCGGTAAACGTCTGCGCCCGTTCCTGGTGTACGCGACCGGCCAGATGTTTGGCGTCAGCCTGAGTACGCTTGATGCTCCCGCTGCAGCCGTCGAGTGCATCCATGCTTATTCACTGATGCACGATGATTTACCCGCGATGGACGATGATGACCTGCGCCGCGGTCTGCCGACTTGCCACGTCAAGTTTGGCGAAGCGAATGCGATTCTGGCCGGTGATGCGCTGCAAACGCTGGCATTCTCTATTATCAGCGACGCCCCGATGCCGGAAGTGTCTGACCGTGACCGCATCGCGATGATCTCTGAACTGGCTCAGGCCAGCGGTATCGCCGGTATGTGCGGCGGCCAGGCGCTGGATCTGGCAGCCGAAGGCCATCAGGTTGAGCTGGATGCGCTGGAGCGTATTCACCGCCACAAAACCGGGGCATTGATTCGCGCCGCCGTACGTCTGGGCGCATTGAGCGCAGGCGATAAAGGGCGAGAATGCCTGGCAATACTCGACAAATACGCAGAAAGCATCGGTCTGGCCTTCCAGGTTCAGGATGACATACTGGATGTGGTAGGCGATACTGCAACATTGGGTAAACGTCAGGGTGCTGACCAGCAGCTTGGCAAAAGTACCTATCCTGCACTTCTGGGTCTTGAGCAAGCCCGGAATAAAGCCCGGGATTTAATCGAAGATGCCCGCCAGTCGCTGAATCTGCTGGCCGCACAGTCACTCGATACCTCGGCACTGGAAGCGCTAGCGGACTACATAATCCAGCGTGATAAATAAACCAACATATCCCATGAGCTTGCGATGAGTTTTGATATAGCCAAATACCCGACCCTGGCGCTGGTCGACTCCACCCAGGAGTTACGCCTGCTGCCGAAAGAGAGCCTGCCAAAGCTTTGCGACGAACTGCGCCGCTATTTGCTCGACAGCGTGAGCCGTTCCAGCGGGCACTTCGCCTCTGGTCTGGGCACGGTGGAACTCACCGTCGCGCTGCACTATGTCTACAACACCCCGTTTGACCAGTTAATCTGGGATGTGGGACATCAGGCTTATCCGCACAAAATCCTGACCGGCCGCCGCGATAAAATCGGCACGATTCGCCAGAAAGGCGGTTTGCATCCGTTCCCGTGGCGCGGTGAGAGCGAGTATGACGTACTGAGCGTTGGGCACTCCTCAACCTCCATCAGCGCTGGCATCGGTATTGCGGTTGCCGCTGAGAAAGAAGGCAAAGAACGTCGTACCGTCTGCGTGATTGGCGATGGCGCCATCACTGCTGGCATGGCGTTTGAAGCGATGAACCACGCGGGTGATATTAAACCCGACATGTTGGTTATTCTGAACGACAACGAAATGTCGATCTCAGAAAATGTCGGTGCGCTGAACAACCACCTGGCGCAATTGCTCTCCGGCAAACTTTACTCCTCGCTGCGCGAAGGCGGGAAGAAAGTGTTCTCCGGCGTACCGCCGATTAAAGAGCTGCTCAAACGTACCGAAGAACACATCAAAGGCATGGTTGTTCCGGGTACGCTGTTTGAAGAACTGGGCTTTAACTATATCGGTCCGGTGGACGGTCACGACGTGCTAGGGCTTATCACCACACTGAAGAACATGCGCGATCTGAAAGGCCCGCAGTTCCTGCACATCATGACCAAAAAAGGTCGTGGTTACGAGCCGGCAGAAAAAGATCCAATCACCTTCCACGCGGTACCAAAATTCGATCCGTCCAGCGGATGCCTGCCGAAAAGCAGCGGCGGCCTGCCGAGCTATTCAAAAATCTTCGGTGACTGGCTGTGCGAAACCGCGGCGAAAGACAATAAGCTGATGGCGATCACCCCGGCAATGCGCGAAGGCTCCGGCATGGTGGAGTTTTCCCGTAAGTTCCCGGACCGCTACTTCGATGTGGCGATTGCCGAGCAGCACGCGGTGACGTTTGCTGCCGGTCTGGCGATTGGCGGCTATAAGCCGGTCGTGGCGATTTACTCTACTTTTCTGCAACGCGCGTACGATCAGGTGCTGCATGATGTCGCCATTCAGAAACTGCCGGTCCTGTTCGCCGTCGACCGGGCGGGTATTGTGGGCGCAGATGGACAAACCCACCAGGGAGCGTTCGATCTCTCCTTCCTGCGCTGCATCCCGGAAATGGTCATCATGACCCCGAGTGATGAAAACGAATGCCGCCAAATGCTGTTCACCGGCTATCACTACAACGACGGTCCAACGGTCGTGCGCTACCCACGCGGTAACGCGGTGGGCGTAGAGTTGACCCCGCTGGAACAACTGCCTATCGGGAAAGGTATAGTGAAACGTCACGGGGAGAAAGTGGCAATTCTCAACTTCGGTACCCTGATGCCGGAAGCCGCTCAGGTCGCAGAGTCGATGAACGCCACGCTGGTGGATATGCGCTTTGTGAAACCGCTGGATGAAACGCTGATCCTGGAAATGGCTGCCCAACACGAAGTGCTGGTCACCATTGAAGAGAACGCCATTATGGGCGGTGCTGGCAGCGGCGTAAACGAAGTACTGATGGCACATCGTAAGCCCGTTCCGGTACTGAACATTGGCCTGCCTGATTTCTTCATTCCCCAGGGAACTCAGGACGAGGCTCGCGCCGAACTGGGCCTGAATGCCACCGGAATTGAGGCCAAAATCAAGGCCTGGCTGGCATAATCCCCCCCTCGCTCCTGCTATGCTTAATGAATAACACGCTAAGCAGGAGCGAATTTATGCAATACAACACCTTAGGAAAAACAGACCTTCGGGTCTCCCGCCTTTGTCTGGGCTGCATGACGTTTGGCGAACCCAATCGCGGCAATCACGCCTGGACGCTACCGGAAGAAAGTAGCCGTCCGATAATCAAACACGCCCTTGAGGGCGGTATTAACTTTTTTGATACCGCCAACAGCTACTCCGCTGGCAGCAGCGAAGAGATTGTCGGTCGCGCGCTGCGTGATTTCGCACGCCGTGAAGATGTCGTGGTCGCCACCAAGGTTTTTCATCAGGTTGACGACCTGCCGGAAGGATTATCCCGCGCACAAATCCTGCGCTCAATCGACGACAGCCTCAGACGTCTGGGTATGGACTATGTCGAC
The DNA here is from genome assembly GCF_030332245.1 of Citrobacter sp. Cy070. Classification (NCBI taxonomy): domain Bacteria; kingdom Pseudomonadati; phylum Pseudomonadota; class Gammaproteobacteria; order Enterobacterales; family Enterobacteriaceae; genus Citrobacter; species Citrobacter sp. Cy070. The sequence continues at coordinate 51,739 of NZ_JAOWIG010000091.1, read as the reverse complement.
ATCCTGCAAATTCACCGCTGGGATTACAACACACCTATTGAAGAAACCCTGGAGGCTCTAAACGACGTAGTGAAAGCAGGTAAAGCGCGCTATATCGGTGCCTCATCCATGCACGCTTCGCAGTTTGCTCAGGCGCTGGCCATACAGAAGCAACACGGCTGGGCGCAGTTCGTTAGCATGCAGGATCACTACAATCTGATATACCGCGAAGAAGAACGCGAAATGCTGCCACTGTGCTATCAGGAAGGTGTGGCGGTGATCCCATGGAGTCCGCTGGCGCGTGGTCGCCTGACGCGCCCGTGGGGAGAAACGACGGCACGTCTGGTTTCCGATGAAGTCGGTAAAAATTTGTACAACGAGAGCGATGAAAACGATGCGCAAATTGCCGCACGGCTGGCCGGTATCAGTGAAGAATTAGGCGTCACGCGTGCACAGGTTGCGCTGGCCTGGCTACTGAGTAAACCCGGTGTGGCCGCGCCGATTATCGGTACGTCGCGTGAGGAACAGCTGGATGAGTTGCTTAATGCGGTGGATTTAACGCTGAAACCAGAGCAGGTAGCCGAGCTGGAAACGCCGTACAAACAGCATCCGGTGGTGGGATTTAAATAAGCATTGGCGATTGCTAATTGTAGGCCGGATAAGCATAACGCATCCAGCACTGATTGCCCGATGGAGCGACGCTTATCGGGCCTACAACAGCCCCCAAAAGGGTTAAATAATACCTACCGGCCAGTGATGACCGATAAAATACAAAATTCCGGCAGAGAGTATTCCGGCCACAATATCGTCGATCATGATCCCTGTACCGCCATGCACGTTGCGATCAAACCAGCGGATCGGCCACGGCTTCCACATATCCAGGATACGGAAAATCACAAAACCCGCGGCAACCCACTGCCAGTCGTTGGTTGGTAGCGCCATCAGGGTTATCCACATCCCGACAAACTCGTCCCAGACAATGCTGCCGTGATCGTGCACGCCCATATCTTTCGCCGTTTGATGGCACAGATAAACGCCAATACAGATAGACAACATGACCACCAGCGAATACAGCTGCCACGGCAGAAAGGTCATTAAATACCAAAATGGGATCGCCGCCAGCGATCCCATGGTGCCAGGAACAATTGGACTCAGTCCGCTGCCAAAACCGGTGGCCAACAAGTGCCACGGGTTGCGCATACTCAGGCGACTTTTGGCGACATCTTTTTTAAGGCGCTGCAAAATGGTCATATCCTTTCCAGTCGAACGTGACGGGTTTTCCGTCGCGCGTAAAGTGAATGCCTTCCACGTCCGCGCTCATCTGCCCAATGCAGGTAAACGCTGCGCCGAGATTCCCCAGCGCCACGTCCAGCGCGCCACGGTTAATTTCCGGTACGGTAAAGCATAACTCATAATCTTCCCCCCCCGAGAGCGCCCAGCGCAGCGCCTGTTCCGATTCCACGTGTTGGGCAAATGCCGGAGAGTAAGGCAGCGAATCAACGTTAACCCGCGCGCCGCAGCCGCTGGCATTAACGATATGCCCCAAATCGGAAATCAGGCCGTCGGAAATATCGATAGCGGCACTGGCCAGATCGCGCAGGGCTTGTCCCTGCAAGATGCGCGGCGTTGGCCGCAGATGACGTTTAAGCAGATAGTCTGCGTCTTTTGCATCTCCAACCTGCAACCGATTCTGTAAAATCGCCAGCCCCGCCGCGCTGTCTCCCGGCGTACCGGTAACATAAATCCAGTCTCCTGGTTTCGCTCCGGAGCGTTTTAAGGCCCGTCCTACAGGAACGTAGCCATGGATACCCAACGTCATCGACAGTGGCCCACGCGTGGTGTCACCGCCAATCAGCTGCATATCATAGTAATTCAGCAGTTCAAACAGGCCATCGCTGAAGGCTTCAAGCCAGGCTTCATCGACGTCAGGTAACGTGAGCGCTAACGTCAGCCATGCAGGGTCCGCCCCCATCGCCGCCAGATCGCTCAAATTCACCGCCAGCGCTTTCCAGGCGAGATCGGTCGGATCAATGTCAGGGAGGAAGTGGTTACCAGCTACCAGCGTATCGGTACTGATCGCCAGCGTCTGTTTTTCAGGGATGTTCAGAAGTGCGCAATCGTCACCAATACCGGTTTCGACATCAAGACGAGAGGTTCTTACGCGGTCAAAATAACGGGCAATCAGGGAAAATTCGCCGCATGCCATACGTTATGCCTCAGCAGAAAAAAAAGAAAAAGCCGGGGATAGCGGAAACATGTTCCACCATCCGACCGGCCTCGGAATTACTTTTTGTTGGGGCGAATCACAGGTGCTGCTTTATCCAGTACGCCGTTGACGAATTTGTGGCTGTCTTCAGCGCCGAAGGTTTTCGCCAGTTCAATCGCTTCGTTGATGGCCACTTTGTATGGCACATCGCTACGTTTAGACAGTTCAAACAGCGCAATACGCAGCACGGCTTTTTCTACCTGACCCAGCTCTTCCAGCAGGCGAGACAGGTAAGGCTTCATTAAGCCATCCAGGTACGCGCTGTTAGTCGCCACCCCGGACAGCAGTTCACGGAAATACAGAACGTCGACATCTTTTACGTCCTGTTCCGCCAGGAACTGGTATTCAACATCAGCGATGTCGTTCTGGGACAACTGCCAGGAGTAGAGCGCCTGGACGGCACACTCACGGGCGCGGCGACGAGCAGCAGGTTTCACGGATTTCCCCTTACAAAAATCAGGCCTTGATGGCTTTCAATACATTAATCATTTCAAGCGCAGTCAGTGCAGCTTCTGCGCCTTTGTTGCCGGCTTTAGTGCCAGCACGTTCGATGGCTTGTTCAATACTTTCGGTGGTCAGAACACCGAAGGCTACCGGAATGCCGCTGTCCTGAGCGACATGCGCCAGGCCATTGCTTGCACCGCCAGCCACATATTCGAAGTGCGCGGTACCGCCACGGATCACCGTACCGAGCGCAATCACCGCGTCGTATTTACCGGTTTTCGCCAGAGCGTCAGCCGCCAGCGGCAGCTCATAGGCACCTGGAACCCAAACAACGGTAATGTTTTCATCTTTAACCTGACCAATACGTTTCAGGGCGTCGATCGCACCTTCCAGCAGGCTGTCATTGATAAAGTTGTTGAAACGCGCAATGGTGATGGCGACGCGAGCGTCCGGGGTAGCAACGTTAGCTTCAATAATGTTCATATTCTTCCTTCGGGTTCGATTTATAGCCCCGTAAGGGGGGCGGATTTTATCATAATATTCTGTGCGCTGCTTCCTCTAAATCAGAAAGCCTCACGCAGTCGTTAAATGCAGGCAAACGTCCGGGCCCACCTGGCGTATCTCATTGAATTTGAAATGGGGGGCGTCAACCAGTTTCTCAAGGCCTGGAAGCACACATAATCCTCGCGCATCGCTGCCTAACAGTTTAGGCGCAACATACACGATTAGCTCATCGACCAAACCGGCCTGTAATAATGCCCCCGCGAGCGTTGGGCCTGCTTCTACCCAAATGCTGTTAATTTGCTGTTTGCCCAGTTGCATCATCAGCACCACCAGATCCAGATGCCCGTTATGTTCCGGCACCTTCAGGCTACGAACCGTCTCCGGCCAGCTACGAGGGTCGTCTTCAGTCCGGACAATCCAGGTTTCTCCAGGCTGTTGCACAATACGATGCTCCGGCGTGACCTGATTCTGGCTATCCAGAACAATGCGGATTGGCTGGCGCAGCTCTTCCTGCGGGTAACTCGCCTGAGTTGATTCCCCAAGCTCCGACCAACGCACGGTAAGCTGAGGGTCGTCGGCTAACACCGTAGCGCTACTGGTTAAAATGGCATGGCTTTGCGCGCGTAAACGTTGCACATCGCGGCGCGCCTGTGGTGAGGTAATCCACTGGCTTTCACCGCTGGCCATCGCCGTACGGCCATCAAGCGAGGCGCCAAGCTTAAGCTGCACATAAGGGAATCCGGTACGCATACGCTTAAGGAAGCCTTTATTCAGTTGCTCAACTTCGCTCATCATCAGCCCGTGGCTGACATCAATGCCCGCCTGCTGCAAACGGTAGAGCCCACGTCCTGCGACCTGCGGATTGGGATCCTGCATCGCCGCAACCACACGCGATACACCTGCGGCAATCAACGCATCGCAGCACGGCGGCGTACGGCCATGATGGCTACAAGGTTCAAGCGTGACATAGGCGGTTGCACCTTGTGCTTTTTCTCCCGCCATCCGCAGGGCATGGACTTCGGCATGTGGTTCGCCCGCGCGGTGATGATACCCTTCACCGACGATCTCCCCATCTTTAACAATCACGCAGCCCACGTTGGGATTGGGGTGAGTGGTAAAACGTCCGCGCGCAGCAAGCTTCAGCGCGCGCGCCATGTATAATTCATCCTGCATGGCTTAGTCCTGTAGGCGAGCAATCTCCTCGCCAAATTCTTTGATATCTTCGAAACTCCGGTAAACCGAAGCAAAGCGGATGTAGGCGACTTTATCGAGTTTTTTCAACTGCTCCATCACCAGGTTGCCAATCATCTTGCTCGGCACCTCACGCTCGCCAGTCGCACGCAGTTGTGATTTGATATGGTTCAACGCCATTTCGACGTCATCAGAGCTGACCGGACGTTTCTCAAGCGCTCTGAGCATGCCGCTGCGCAGCTTATCTTCATTAAAGGGTTCACGCACATCGTTGCTTTTCACAACGCGCGGCATGACTAGTTCAGCCACTTCAAAAGTGGTGAAACGTTCGTTACAGACCAGACACTGCCGACGGCGGCGTACTGAGGAGCCCTCGCCGACAAGACGAGAGTCAATTACCTTAGTGTCTACGGCGAAACAGAATGGGCAATGCATACGGCGTCCTGTACCTCAGTGGTTGACCGGAATCTATTTTACCCTGAACTGGCGTGACAACAAAGGCGCAACGCTTTTGAGACAAAGGATCGATGCCTTCGCGCTCAGTGCGCACTACCATTATGCTATCGCGACAATAAAGGAAGTAATCACAATGACAAGACGTTACCTAAGAATTCTCCTGGTGGGAAGTCTCTTTAGCCTAAGCGCCTGCGCACAGCAAAGCGAAGTACGCCAGATGCATCAAAGTGTTAGCACGTTGAATAAAGAGATGACGCAGCTAAATCAGGAAACGGTAAAAATTACTCAACAAAATATGTTGAACGCAAAATCAACCAGCGGCGTCTATCTGCTGCCAGGTTCCAAAACCCCTGCCCGACTGGACAGCCAGATAGGCACGTTACGTATGTCGCTGATAAATATTGCGCCGAACGCCGACGGTACGCGCCTGACGCTGCGGATTCAGGGTGAATCCAACACGCCTTTACCCGCCTTTAGCGCCACCGTCGAATACGGGCAAATTCAGGGCACCACGGACAACTATCAGGAAGTGAACGTTCACAACCAATTGGTCAACGCCCCGGCAAGTATTCTTGCCCCCAGTGATGTAGACATTCCATTGCAGTTAAACGGACTGTCTCCAGATCAGTTAGGTTTTGTTCGCATCCACGACATCCAACCTGTTAGTCAATAAACTTTTTGCGGAACGTTTTTGTGCGTTCCGCAACATCACTCCCGCCAATTTTGTTACTCCTCTGACATAAGCGATATTTCCGGTAAAACTTGGCAACATTCACCGGAGCCAGTACAATTCGCCGCCTAAAGTACGCAAACGTGAACGCAATCGATTACGCAAATGATAGAACTGTGAAACAAAACATATTTTTGTGAACAATGATTTTTATAATAGGCACCGAAGAAACACGAAATATTTCTACACAAAATCATGCAAGACGTATCAAGGCGGCAACTGCGTGAATCCCTGGAGCTTACATCAGTAAGTGACAGGGGTGAGCAAAGGCAGCCAACAAAGAGGCGGCTTGAAGGATGAAGTGTATAGAAACGCAAATTGCGCATTTTTCTATCCCGAAAGGGATTTCAAACAGTGGCATACATATGAAAAAAACATTACTTGCAGCCGGTGCAGTGCTGGCGCTCTCCTCGTCTTTTACTGCCAACGCGGCAGAAAATGACAAACCGCAATATCTGTCCGACTGGTGGCACCAGAGCGTCAACGTGGTGGGTAGCTACCACACCCGTTTCTCCCCGAAACTGAACAACGACGTGTATCTGGAATATGAAGCGTTTGCCAAAAAAGACTGGTTTGACTTCTATGGCTACATCGATATTCCTAAAACCTTCGACTGGGGTAACGGCAACGATAAAGGTATCTGGTCTGACGGTTCCCCGCTGTTTATGGAAATCGAACCGCGTTTCTCCATCGACAAGCTGACCGGCGCTGACCTGAGCTTCGGTCCGTTCAAAGAATGGTATTTCGCCAACAACTACATCTACGATATGGGTGATAACAAAGCCAGCCGCCAGAGCACCTGGTATATGGGTCTGGGTACCGATATCGATACCGGTCTGCCGATGGGTCTGTCTCTGAACGTGTATGCTAAATACCAGTGGCAGAACTATGGCGCATCCAACGAAAACGAGTGGGATGGCTACCGTTTCAAAGTGAAATACTTTGTGCCGATCACCCAGGTATGGGGCGGCCAGTTGACCTACATCGGCTTCACCAACTTCGACTGGGGCTCAGATTTGGGTGACGATCCGAACCGCACCAGCAACTCTATCGCTTCCAGCCACGTTCTGGCGCTGAACTACGATCACTGGCACTACTCCGTAGTGGCGCGTTACTTCCACAACGGCGGCCAGTGGAAAGGTGGGGATACTCTGAACTGGGGCGAAGGCGATTTCAGCGCGAAATCTACCGGTTGGGGTGGTTACCTGGTTGTGGGTTACAACTTCTAATCCAGCCAATCTATCGCAGACAAGCCAGCTTAACCGCTGGCTTTTTTATGGCCGGTCTTCACAGCGTACTTTACGTAAAAAGTCACTTAGCGATCGATCCGCTGATTCGCAAAAATACCTGTTAAGCGGCGTGATCTTCAGACAACGATCAACGCGAAAACAGCGATAATCGTCACGTTTTTCACACCAGGCAACGAGCAGCCAGTGCTCGCCCCAGAAAAATAATCCCAGCGGCTGAACGTCGCGCCAGGAGAGATTCCCGGACTCATCGCGATAATGCAGCGCCAGCGCCTGCTGCGCCGAAACCGCGCGATGAATGAGATCGAACGCACTGCGTGAATGCGGCTGATTACCAAAATCAGGTGCGAAAATCCGCGTTTGCTCGGCTCTGCGCCGACTCTCTGGCGGTAATATCGCCAACACTTTTTCCTGTGCTGATTCCAGCGCCTGTGAGAGTGAATCCCCGCCCCATGTTTTCAGCAACCGAATCGCTACCATCAACGCTTCTGATTCGTGCTGGGTTAGCATCAACGGCGGCAGATCAAACCCCGCCATTAAGCGGTATCCACTACCCACTTCGCCTTCAATGGGCACGCCGGATAAAGAGAGATCGCGGATATCGCGATAAATCGTCCGTTCAGACACCTCCAGACGTTCTGCCAGCAGCGCCGCCGTTGTCACTCGCCTGCCACGCAGGATTTGTACAATCTGAAACAAGCGGTCGGCGCGTCTGGTCATATTAATCGTCAGTCCTGAAAAAATTACGCGGGTTGATGTAAACCAACGCGATTGCCTTCGCTGTCAGTAAACAGCGCAATCGTGCCAATGTCTTGCCCCAGTTCAAGCGGGCCAAACACGCACTGGCCACCAGCGGTGGCGACGCGTTCAAGCGTTGCAGCCAAATCGTCCGTATGCAGGTAAATAATAGCGCCCTGCGCTGAAGGCGTAATACCGTCAAATTTAGCCAGCGCCCCGCCGGGAGCGGGATCCTGATGCGGAAATACGGCCAGCTCCGCGCAGTCCATGTTCTCCCGACGCAAAGAAACCTGCATCACTGGTTCATAAAAAGCAATGGCGCGATCCATTTGTGCTACGGGGATTTCAAACCAATTAATTACGTTGCTCATACTTCCTCCTGCCTGTGTGGGTAATCTCAGAAGGACTATAAGACAGGGCTACTGACAGCATACTGTCAGTAGTGTGGCGACAGGAAAAGATAATTGCCTGTCGCTAATTCACAGGCAAAAAAAATCCCGACCTTACGATCGGGATTCCAGTATCTTTACTCTTAATGGTTAAGGAAGAATCGACGGTTGATCCGCCCCTTCTTTCTCGACCTTCTGCTGCAGCATGTGCTCACGCTTCATACCCAGCTTCAGCGCCAGCGCCGATGCCACGTAGATAGAAGATGCGGTACCGATGGAAACACCGATCAGCATCGTCAGCGAGAAGCCTTCCAGTACCGGACCACCGAACAGGAACAGCATCAGAATAACCATCAACGTTGTACCGGACGTAATCAACGTACGGTGCAGCGTTTGAGTCAGTGACACGTTAAAGATTTCGTAAGGCGTACCGCGACGAATCTTGCGGAAGTTTTCACGAATACGGTCAGATACAACGATACTGTCGTTCAGCGAGTAACCGATTACCGACATCAGTGATGCGACGATAGTCAGGTCAATCTCGATATGGAACAACGACAGGATCCCAAGTGTGATAATCACGTCGTGCGCCAGAGCGATAACCACCCCCGCCGCCAGTCGCCACTCAAAGCGGAAACCGACGTACACCAGGATGGAGATCAGCGCCGCCATCAGCGCCATCGCACCGGTTTGCGCCAGATCAGCCCCCACGCTCGGACCCACGAATTCAATTCGCTTCACCGCGGCGTTTTGGTTGGTGGATTCGTTAATCACACTCAACACTTTGCTGCCCAGCACCTGACCGCCGTCTGCACCTTCAGTTGGCGGCATACGTACCATAATGTCGTGGCTGCTGCCGAAGTTCTGCAGAAGCGGATCAACAAAGCCCGCTTTCTCCAGCGCATCGCGCATCACGTCCATATCGGCCGGTTTTTCCAGCGTGATTTCAATAACCGTACCACCGGTGAAATCGAGACCCCAGTTAAACCCGCGTACGCCCATCACCACGATGGCCGCAATCAGCAGGAAACCTGAAATGCCGAAAGCCCAGTAGTCCCAGCGCATAAAGTCCCAGACTTTACGGCCGTGGTTTAATTGTTCAACAGTATATTCCTGTGCCACTTCGCACTCCTCAGATTGACAGCTTTTTGACGCGCTTGCCGCCATACAACAGGTTTACGATGGCACGTGTACCGACAATCGCGGTAAACATCGACGTCGCCACACCAATACCGGTAGTAATCGCGAACCCTTTAATTGCCCCGGTGCCAACTGCGTACAGGATGATGACCTTGATCAGCGTCGTAATGTTCGCATCAAAGATGGAGCTAAATGCGCCCGCATAACCTTCGTTGATGGCCTGCTGCACCGAACGCCCGTTACTCAACTCTTCTTTGATACGTTCGTTGATCAGTACGTTCGCATCGACCGCGACGGCAAGGGTTAAGACGATCCCCGCAATCCCCGGCATACTCAGCGTAGCGCCCGGCAGTAGCGACATAATACCGACAATCAGCACCAGGTTAGCAATCAGCGCACTGGTCGCAATCAGACCGAACTTCTTATAGAAGAAGATCATGAACAGGATAGACACCACCAGACCGGCCAGACACGCTTCCAGACCCTGTTTAATGTTCTGCATACCCAGGGTTGGGCCGATGGTACGTTCTTCAACAATCTGAATCGGCGCAATCAGCGCACCGGCACGCAGCAGCAGAGAGAGCTGACGCGCTTCGTTCGGGTTGTTGATACCGGTGATACGGAAGCTGTTACCCAGGCGAGACTGGATATTGGCAATGTTAATCACCTCTTCCTGTTTCACCAGTACGGCACGACCGTTAGCATCTTTCTTACCGCTGTCTTTGTACTCCACGAACAGGGTCGCCATCGGCTTACCGATGTTGTCCTTGGTGAAGTTGGACATAATGTTACCACCCGCGCTATCCAGCGAGATGTTAACCTGCGGCTGATTGTATTCGTCCTGGCTGGAAGTGGAGTCGGTGATATGGTCACCGGTCAGGATCACGCGCTTGTACAGCACAACAGGCTGACCTTCACGAGACTGTTTCACTTCCGAATCACCCGGAACACGACCCGATGCCGCAGCGGACTGGTCAACGTTGGTGTTTACCAGACGGAACTCCAGCGTCGCGGTTGCGCCCAGAATTTCTTTCGCACGCGCGGTATCCTGAATACCCGGCAGTTCGACCACGATGCGGTCAGCACCCTGACGTTGTACAACCGGCTCAGCAACACCCAGTTGGTTAACACGGTTACGCAGAATGTTGATGTTCTGCTGTACCGCGTATTCACGGGCTTCGCTCAGACGCGCATCGGTCATTACCGCACGCAGTGCATTGCTGCCCTGGCTGGAAATAACCAAATCCTGGTGACGCTTGCTCAGGTAAGAGATAGCTTCATCACGGGCGCTGCTATCACGGAAGGTGATGCTCAGACCGTAGTTATCTTCTTTGCGAACGGTAGTATAAGGAATGCCTTTTTCACGCAGATCGCTGCGCAGGCTATCAATATTTTGTTCCTGCAACTTACTCAACGCGGTGTCCATATCCACTTCCATCAGGAAGTGAACGCCGCCACGCAGGTCAAGACCGAGTTTCATCGGTTCTGCGTGAATGGCTGCCAGCCAGCGCGGGGTTGCCGGAGCAAGGTTAAGCGCCACGACGTATTGATCGCCCAGCACGCCCATTAATACTTCACGTGCGCGCAGTTGGGTATCAGTGGAGTCGAAGCGCGCGAGAATAGCACCCTCTTCCAGAGCCACAGACTTAGGTGTGATTTTATCTTCTTGTAACGTTTTCTGGACCTGGATCAGCGTTTGCTCACTGGCGGCGGCACCGCGCACGCCAGTGATTTGAACAGCCGGATCCTCACCATACAGGTTGGGAAGCGCATAGAGCAGACCGACGACAATAACGACGATCAGCATGACATACTTCCACAAAGGATAACGGTTTAACACGGCAGTTCCCTTTGGGAAAACAATAAATTACAGCGCCTTCATGGTGCCTTTCGGCAGAACGGCAGCTACGAAATCACGTTTAATAACCACTTCAGTGGTGTCGTTCAGCGCGATAGCGATGTAGCCAGATTCTGCTACTTTGGTCACGCGACCCACCAGACCACCGTTAGTCAGCACTTCATCGCCTTTCGCAATGGAGTTCATCAGATTTTTGTGTTCTTTGGTACGCTTTTGCTGCGGGCGCAGGATCATGAAGTAGAAAATCAGACCAAACACCACCAGCATCAGAATCAGAGACATCGGGCTGCCCTGCGCCGGAGCACCTGTTGCCGCTACCGCATCAGAAATAAAAAAGCTCATTCAAATTCCCTCATTATTAAAATTAATCAACGTTCACAGGTGGAACTGGTCTACCCTGACGTTGGTAAAAATCGGTCACGAAGCTCTCTAATTTACCCTCTTCAATAGCCTTGCGTAAACCCGCCATCAAACGCTGGTAGTAGCGAAGGTTATGAATCGTGTTGAGTCGCGCGCCCAATATTTCGTTGCAACGGTCAAGATGATGCAAGTAAGCGCGCGAATAATTGCGACAGGTGTAGCAATCACACTCAGCATCGAGCGGACTGGTGTCGCTTTTATGTTTCGCGTTACGAATTTTTACCACGCCGTCAGTCACAAACAAATGACCATTACGGGCATTTCGCGTTGGCATCACGCAGTCAAACATATCGATACCGCGACGCACGCCTTCAACCAGATCTTCTGGTTTACCGACGCCCATCAGGTAACGCGGTTTATCAGCCGGAATCTGCGGGCAAACATGCTCCAGAATGCGGTGCATATCTTCCTTCGGTTCACCAACAGCCAAACCGCCGACAGCGTAGCCATCAAAGCCGATATCTACCAGACCTTTGACGGAGATATCACGTAAATCTTCGTAAACACTGCCCTGAATGATGCCAAAAAGCGCATTTTTGTTGCCGAGGCTATCAAAACGGTCACGGCTGCGCTTCGCCCAACGCAAAGACATCTCCATCGAGCGTTTAGCATAGTCCCAGTCGGCAGGATACGGTGTACATTCGTCGAAGATCATCACGATATCGGAACCGAGATCGTATTGAATCTCCATCGACTTCTCAGGATCGAGGAAAATCGGATCGCCGTTGATCGGGTTACGGAAATGCACGCCTTGTTCGGTTATCTTACGGATGTCGCCCAGACTGAATACCTGGAAGCCACCAGAATCGGTGAGGATTGGGCCTTTCCACTGCATGAAATCGTGCAGATCGCCGTGCAGCTTCATGATTTCCTGACCCGGGCGCAGCCACAGGTGGAAAGTGTTGCCCAGGATGATCTGTGCGCCGGTCGCTTCAACTTCTTCCGGCGTCATACCTTTTACTGTGCCGTAAGTACCGACCGGCATAAAAGCAGGCGTTTCCACTACGCCACGATCAAAAACCAGGCGGCCGCGGCGAGCGCGACCGTCTGTGGTATCCAGTTCAAATTTCATCTTCACTCCTGCGTCAGAAAAACAGTCCGACGTTTTAAACACTCATGCCGGAAACTTATTCCCCGACACGCTCAGAAATAGCCTGCGGATTGTACGTGATAAACATGGCATCACCGTAACTAAAAAAGCGATATTCCGCTTTTACCGCTTCATGATAGGCGCGCATGGTGTTTTTGTAGCCAGCAAATGCGGAAACCAGCATGATCAGCGTCGATTCCGGCAGATGGAAGTTGGTCACCAACGCGTCTATCACTTTGTATTGATAGCCTGGATAGATGAAGATCTGCGTATCGCCGAAGAACGGTTCAATAAGGTCGTTTTTGGCTGCCTGCGCTGCGCTTTCCAGTGAACGTACGGAGGTGGTACCTACTGCAATCACGCGGTTGCCGCGGGCTTTCGCCGCCAGCACAGCATCAACCACATCCTGCGGCACTTCCGCATACTCGGAGTGCATGATGTGATCTTCGATGGTGTCTACGCGCACCGGCTGGAAAGTACCCGCGCCGACGTGTAGCGTAACGAACGCCATCTCAATGCCTTTATCACGCAGTTTTGCCAACAGTGGTTCGTCAAAGTGCAGACCGGCGGTCGGCGCGGCGACCGCGCCCGGTTTTTCGCTGTACACGGTCTGGTACAGCTCGCGGTCGGCGTCTTCATCCGGACGATCGATATATGGCGGCAGCGGCATGTGGCCGATGGCGTTCAGAATATCCAGCACACTGCGTTCGTCGTTAAACTCAACTTCAAACAGCGCGTCATGGCGCGCCACCATCGTTGCTTTAATGCTTTCGTCATCGCCCAGCAGCAGCTCTGCGCCCGGCTTCGGCGCTTTTGAAGCACGAATATGCGCCAGAATACGTTTGTCATCCAGCATACGCTCGACCAGCACTTCAATCTTGCCGCCACTGGCTTTACGGCCAAACAGACGAGCCGGGATCACGCGGGTATTATTAAAGACCAGCAGATCTCCAGGGTTGAGCTTATCGAGCAAATCAGTGAAAGTACCGTGCGTCAGCGCGCCCGTCGGCCCATCCAGTGACAGCAAGCGGCAACTGCTGCGCTCAGCTTGCGGATAGTGGGCAATCAGGGATTCGGGTAATTCAAAGGTGAAATCGGTAACGCGCATGACACTGACTCAGACTAAAATAAGAGGCGGGTAGTCTAGTGCCGGGGCGTTCTCCCTGCAACCTTTACCCCTCAAGTTAAGAGACATAATCTATACACAAAATCATTCAAGATGCATCGAGGCGGCAACTGAATGAGTCCCCGGAGCTTACTCAAGTAAGTGACTGGGGTGAGTGACAAATCTGTCAGGAACAGATTTGAACGTCGCAAAGCGACGGCCCGTAAGGGCGAGTCTCAGGACGAGACGAGTAACTCAGCAGCTAACAAAGAGGCAGTTTGAAGGATGAAGTGGATATGAATTTTCTTGCACATTTGCATCTGGCCCACCTTGCCGATAGCTCGCTTTCCGGCAATCTGCTGGCCGATTTTGTCCGGGGTAATCCCCAAACGCACTATTCGCCCGACGTGGTGGAAGGCATCTTCATGCACCGTCGCATCGACGTAATGACCGATAACCTGCCACAGGTGCGTGAAGCCAAGGAGTGGTTTCGTAGCGAAACGCGTCGCGTCGCACCGATTACACTGGACGTCATGTGGGATCATTTTCTGTCGCGCCACTGGTCGGAAATCTCTCCCGATTTCCCACTGACGGATTTTGTGCGCTACGCGCACACCCAGGTTGCCACTATTCTGCCAGAATCACCGCCGCGCTTTATTAATCTGAACAATTATATGTGGTCAGAGAAATGGCTTGAGCGCTATCGCGACATGGATTTTATCCAGAACGTACTCAACGGCATGGCCAGTCGCCGTCCACGTCTCGATGCCCTACGCGACTCATGGTATGACCTCAATACGCATTACGATGCGTTAGAAGAACGATTCTGGCAGTTTTATCCGCAAATGATGGACCAGGCGCGGCGTAAAACCCTTTGATTGTAGCCCGCATGACGCGCCGGATAAGCAGTAGCCGTCATCCGGCAAAAGATTGATAGACAAAACCTGTCTCATTGATTGCCAGCGCCTCTTTGTCTTATTCCCGAACACTCTCTATACTGGCCCGCGTTGCGTTCCAAAAACCCCTTAACTTTGCAGGAGAATTATATGGTACTGGTAACTCGTCAGGCTCCGGATTTCACAGCAGCTGCGGTACTGGGTAGCGGTGAGATTGTTGATAACTTCAACTTCAAACAGCATACCAACGGTAAAACCACCGTTCTGTTCTTCTGGCCGATGGACTTCACCTTCGTTTGCCCGTCTGAACTGATCGCATTCGACAAGCGTTACGAAGAATTCCAGAAGCGCGGCGTAGAAGTGGTTGGCGTTTCTTTTGACTCTGAATTTGTCCACAACGCATGGCGTAACACCCCTGTCGACAAAGGCGGCATCGGTGCAGTGAAATACGCAATGGTTGCTGACATCAAACGCGAAATCCAGAAAGCCTACGGCATCGAGCACCCGGAAGCGGGCGTTGCTCTGCGTGGTTCTTTCCTGATCGACGCTAACGGCGTTGTTCGTCACCAGGTGGTTAACGACCTGCCGCTGGGTCGTAACATCGACGAAATGCTGCGTATGGTTGACGCGCTGCAGTTCCACGAAGAACACGGCGACGTTTGCCCGGCACAGTGGGAAAAAGGTAAAGAAGGTATGAACGCCTCTCCGGACGGCGTAGCAAAATACCTGACTGAAAACGTTTCCAGCCTGTAATTGGCATGAATCGAAAAAAGGCCGCAAAAGCGGCCTTTTTTATTGGCTCTGACCCGTCCGTTAAAACGCGAAGCAGGAACAACCGAGCGCCCCCCAGAAGGCCCGGTCATCTGACACAGGAATCCCCGATTTACGCGCTATATCATGCTGATGACCGTGTACGCCGCAGCTGCCACAGCACTGATGCATCTGCACCATTGCGCCAATTTTTGCCGCAGCAGGAGGCGCTGAGCGATAGTGCCCCGGCACCTTCACTACCGGCGACCAGTCAGGTACAACCGGGATGGCCGGCGGTGCTAGTGGGGTGAAATGTCCGGCGGCATAAACAACCTTGCCGTCGACAATCGTCATCACCGACTCAATGCCTTTGATCTCTTCTTCCGGCACGCTGAAATAGTCTTTTGACAGCACCACCAGATCTGCCAGTTGATCCTTTTCAATACGCCCTTTCTTACCCTGCTCGCTGGAGAACCAGGCACTGCCTGCTGTCCACAGTTCCAGCGCCACATCGCGCGCCAGACGGTTGTTATCATCATACATCGCCATACCGCCAACGGTGCGTCCTGATACCAGCCAGTACAACGCTGTCCACGGGTTGTAACTTGCCACGCGCGTAGCATCGGTACCCAGGCCAACCGGCACATCAGCCGCCAGCATTTTCGCCACCGGCGGCGTATGTTTAACCGCCTCTTTGCCATAGCGATCGATAAAATACTCGCCCTGGAATGCCATACGGTGCTGAACTGCAATGCCACCGCCCAGCGCTTTTACCCGCTCGATGTTGCGTTCAGTAATCGTTTCGGCGTGATCGAAGAACCAGTGCAGGCCATTGAACGGAATGTCACGGTTCACCTTCTCAAACACGTCGAGCATGCGGCTGATGGATTCATCGTAGGTGGCATGCAGGCGGAACGGCCAACGATGTTCCACCAGGTGGCGCACCACGCGCTCCAGTTCCTCTTCCATCCCTTCCGGTAAATCCGGGCGTGGCTGCAGGAAATCTTCGAAGTCAGCCGCCGAGAAGACCAACATTTCCCCTGCCCCGTTAGCACGATAGAAATCGGTTCCCTGCCCGGGTTTGAGCATATCCGTCCAGCGCTCAAAGTCTTCCACTTCCTGCTTCGGACGCTGGGTAAACAGGTTGTAGGCAATACGCACCGTCATCTGCTGGTTCGCGTGCAGTTGCTCGATGATCTCGTAATCTTCCGGGTAGTTCTGGAAGCCGCCGCCGGCATCGATGGCGCTGGTCAGCCCCAGTCGGTTCAGTTCACGCATAAACTGGCGGGTCGAGTTAACCTGCATCTCTAACGGCAGTTTTGGCCCTTTCGCCAGCGTCGAATAGAGGATCATGGCGTTCGGTTTGGCTATCAACATTCCGGTTGGATTGCCGTTGCTGTCACGCACAATCTCACCGCCCGCCGGATCCGGCGTCGCTTTGGTGTAGCCGACGGCTTTCAACGCAGCGCGGTTCAGCAAAGCCCGGTCGTAGAGATGCAGAACAAAAACTGGGGTATCCGGAGCAGCTTCATTCAGTTCTTCCAGGGTTGGCATGCGCCGTTCGGCAAACTGAAACTCGCTCCAGCCGCCGACCACCCGTACCCATTGCGGAGACGGCGTCCGATCGGCTTGCTCTTTGAGCATGCGCAGCGCATCTGCGAGCGATGGGACACCTTCCCAGCGCAGCTCCAGGTTGTAGTTCAACCCACCGCGAATGAGGTGCAGGTGCGAATCATTTAAACCCGGGATCACGGTGTGTCCCTGCAGATCGACAATCTGCGTACCGTCGGTCGCAAAGCTCATTACCCGATCGTGACTACCCGTCGCGAGGATCTTCCCGTTAGCGATCGCCACCGCCTCTACCTGCGGGCTTTGCTTTTCGAGAGTATGAATTTTTCCGTGAGTCAGAATCAGTGTGGCAGTTTGAGACATAACAATCTCCTGAGAAACCGGTCAGGCTTTTTTCAGCCATCCGGCAAACAGACGGGTTACGATGGGCATCCACAACCAGACCACCAGCGCAACCACACAGGCATCATTAATCAGATGCAGGAGTAACGAGCCTTTCATTGAAGGCAGCAGAATACCGGTCAGCCACGGCACCAGGTTGGTACTGGGGAAAATCACCAGCAGCGTTATCAAAAACTGCTTCCAACGTTTGGGCTGACGTACATGGGGGGCTGGCGGCGTAAACCAGAAGGCCGCTTCGGTGCGCACTTCTGTTTTATCGCCTTCGGCCAGCAGCGGCGCAATTTCTTCAACCAGCTCCCGGCGCGTATCAGATTGAGTCCAGTTATACAGATGCTCAAGGGTGTCGAAGCGAATGATGATGTTCCACAGATTTTGTCCATCTGTGGGTCGAATGACATTCGCCCCAAGATGTCCGGGAAACTCGGCGGCCAGCGGCATGATTTTCCCCAACCACTGCTCATAACGCTGCGCCTGGTCAGGCCGCAGGGTGTGAGTAATTACCAACGTCACATGTTTGTTCTGCGCCATGAAAGGTTCCTTGCTAAAGGGAAATTGACCTGCTTAAGCCATGAAAGCAATACACAATTATTCGTGAAACATCGAGGCGGCAAGATTGTGTAGCCCCGGTCACTTACATAAGTCAGTGACCGGGGTACGCAAACTAAGCCAACAAAGAGGCAACATGAAAGATGGCGTGTATTCAGGCTTTACGTTCCGGCGCGCCATGCACCATGGTATACGCGTAATCCACACCCATACCGTAGGCGCCGCTGTGTTCACGCACCAAATCCATAACGGCGTCGTAGGTTTCTTTGCGGGACCAGTCGCGCTGGTACTCAAGAAGAACCTGTTGCCAGGTCACAGGTACAGCACCCGCCTGCACCATGCGATCGATGGAACGTTCATGGGCATCCACCGACGTGCCGCCTGAAGTGTCTGTTACCACATACACTTCGTAGCCCGCTTCCAGCGCCATCAGCGCCGGGAAGGTCAGGCACACTTCGGTCCACAACGCGGAAATAATCAGTTTTTTACGCCCGGTCGCTTCTACCGCCTTAACAAAGGCTGCATCTTCCCAGGAGTTCATAGAGGTGCGTTCAATCGGTTTCACATCAGGATGAACAGCTAACAATTCCGGCCAGATATATCCGCTAAAACTTTTCGTTTCTACTGAAGTATAAATTACTGGAACATTGAATATTTTCCCGGTTTTGGCTAATGCAACGGTATTATTTTTCAATGTCTGGCGATCAATATTCGCCACACCAAATGACATTTGCGGCTGATGGTCAATAAAAATTAGCGTAGAGTTTTGAGGGTCAATCAGTTCCCGAATAGACATAGCACACCTTCTTAATCAATAAGTTAAAAGGTAACGGTCTGTATCTGCCGTCAGCAGCAGGATCCTGAATCAGAAAGCTTGTTGAGTATAGCGGGAAATTTCTAACGAGTTATTAAAGAAAACTTACCGTCCTGTGAAACTATTCGTTCTGTGTTGCGATATATCCTAAACAACATCAAAAAAATGCGCATGACTCATCTAATTTATTCACTGGCATTGTTTTTCTCCATTCGGTAAAACAGAGGGGTTTAATTTTCAGGATATTTTCTGCTTATGCGCCTCAATCTGGATGTTCTGCTGATCCTCGACGCACTCGACAAACAGGGGTCATTTGCTGCGGCGGCCGAATCGCTGTTTAAAACCCCTGCGGCACTCAGCTATATGATTCAGAAGCTGGAAAGCGATCTGAACATCGAATTGCTTGACCGTTCCGGACACCGGGCAAAATTCACCGACACCGGACGGATGATGCTGGAAAAGGGGCGTCTACTGCTGAGTGCGGCAAAAGATCTCGAAAAGCAGGCAATACAGCTAAGTTCCGGCTGGGAAAAGGAGTTGGCAATAGCGCTCGATGATTCTTTTCCCTTTGCCGCGCTGCTACCTATTATTGATGAATTTCATGCACTTAATAAACAAACCCGTCTCAACTTCACCCACCATACGCTGGCGGGTTCATGGGAGGAGCTGACCCATAATGGAGC
This sequence comes from Citrobacter sp. Cy070, assembly GCF_030332245.1. Classification (NCBI taxonomy): domain Bacteria; kingdom Pseudomonadati; phylum Pseudomonadota; class Gammaproteobacteria; order Enterobacterales; family Enterobacteriaceae; genus Citrobacter; species Citrobacter sp. Cy070. The sequence continues at coordinate 32,522 of NZ_JAOWIG010000091.1, read as the reverse complement.
AGATATCATTCTGGGGGCGATTAATGAACCACCAACGTCAGCGGCCTGGTCCTACAAAATGCTCGGCACGCTGGACAATGTCTTTGTCGTCGCCCCAGGACACCCGCTGGCGAGCGCGCCTGATGACCTGACGAATGAGCAATTGTGTCTGCACCGGGCGATTGTTATCAGCGACAGCGCTCGCTTTTGCCACCCATTACAGACCAACCTGATGGATGAACAGGCGCAAATTCGCGTCGATGATTTCCACAGTAAGGTGATGCTGCTGCGGGCGGGAATGGGCTGCGGATTTCTCCCCCGCCACATTGCCAGCCCATGGATTGCCAGCGGTGAACTGGTGGAAAAGAAGGTTATCTCATTTCGTCAAAAAGATGTCGCCTATATGGCATGGCGCAATAGTAGCGAAGGACTGGCGCAGCGCTGGTGGCGAGACGCGCTGCTGGCCAGTGGGGAAATTGCGCGCTTGTATCAATGACTCATCCAGACTGAAGCCGATATTGCGGGCAGCGTCAGGATATCATCGACGAGTTGGCCTTTGCCCTCTTTGTGCTGCCATTGACTGACATTGAGCAACGGTGAGGCTGGCAGCACGACTTCACAAGCGTGGCCGCGGTTTATCGCCACCAACACGCGCTGGCGGTTTAGCACGCGTGCAAACACCACCACGTTATCCTCGGCGTAAATCACCTGGCACCCACCGTGGCGTAGCGCCTGGATCTGGTGACGTAATTTGGCCAGACGCTGATACAACGCCAGCAGGTCAGCGTCCTGTTTTTCAGGCTGCCACGGGAACGGTTTGCGACAAAAAGGATCGTTATTTCCATCCAGCCCCACTTCGTCGCCGTAGTAAATACAGGGCACGCCAGGCCAGGTAAATAACCACACCACCGCCAGCGGTAACCGTGCAACGTCTTTACCAAGCAGAGATTTAAAACGGGCGGTATCGTGGCTGTCGAGCTGATTAAACATCCGCAACTGCTGCTGATGCGACAACCCCGCGCGGTAGCTATCCATCCACGCCATACAGGTCTGAGCGTCAATAGATTGTGGGTCGTATGAAATATCGGTATTGGCGAGGAATCCCCAGAGGGGGAAAGTAAAACCGCGATAGTTCATGGCGGCATCTTCCGCATCGGCCTGCAACCACTGACGCGCATCGCCAAAATGTTCACCCACCACATACGCCTCTGGCTGGGTTTCTTTCGCCGCCTGCGTAATTCCGGCGACATGCTGCAAGTTATTACGTGCGCCACCGGCCTCTCCCAGCATATGCACGACATCCAGACGCCAGCCGTCCATACTCCACGGTGCTTTTAGCCAGTGGCGAACAATGCTGTCTTCGCCACGATAAATTTCATTTACCAGGCTTTCAGAGGAAAAGTCCAGTTTGGGTAGGCTTGAGTACCCCAACCAGTCCAGCGCAACCCCATCATCAGAGAAATGGTACCAGTCGCGCCAGGGGGAGTTTGGGTTATGGCACGCCCCGTCCGTCCCGCGATGATGTCGATCAAACCAGGCATGCGAATCGCCGCTATGGTTAAAGACACCGTCCAGAATCAGCCGCATGCCCTGCTGTTGCGTATTGTGACGCAGGCGCAGCAGCGCCCTGTCGCCGCCAAACAGCGGATCAACATGGCGGTAATCTTCAGTATCATATTTATGTACGCTCGGCGCGATAAACACCGGATTCAGATACAGCGCCGTTACCCCTAACGTCTTCAGATACGGCAGTTTCTCGCTGATGCCGTCCAAATCTCCGCCATAAAACGTCGAACCACCGGCCTGAGCCGTAAGCGGTTCATCCCATTCGCGCCGCACGATGTCGTGTCCGGCCGCGTGGTGGTAATAGACGTTATCCTGAGTCGCTTCACGCGACTGGCTGCGGGCAAAGCGATCCGGGAAAATCTGATAAAAAATCTGATCGGCAACCCACTGCGGACCGTTATCCGGTACATCAACAGCAAACTGCTCCAGACGCGCAGGCGGAAAGCGGTTGAATCCCTGCGGGGTGAACCACAACTGGCGATCGCGCCACAGTAATTTAAAGCTATAGCGTCGGCGGGGCTGTCCGCTGGTAAGATCGATCGCCGCTCGCCACGCGTTCACGCCCGGCTGCGGTTGGCTACGCAGTTTGTGCATGCTCAGAGAAATTTCTTCGTTATCGTTTTCCGCGCGTAGCGTCACCCGCTGAGGAGGATTTTCCCCTGCCAGCCATAATGTAATCGTCAGTTGATCTTTGTTTTGCTTCACAAATGGGGCAACCGGAAGGTGCCAGGCGTTCAACATCACGTATCCCCTTTGATGATAATGACGACACCTTGCCATAGCGAAGTACAGGATCACTCATCATCTTAACGTTTATTGGGGGAGGAGTGCGGGGGAGGAGAAAATTACCGGGTAACGTCAGACTACCCGGTAAACAATGAATACTTATTGGCCATCAGGCAAATTGAAAGTAGGCTTTTCCAAATTTAGATGGGAGAGCGCTTCAGGCATACCACTGAACATAACTTGCGCTACATTATTAAAGTTATAGGTATTTTTATCGGCATTGGCAAAATGCTGTTGCATTGAACCGAGCAATGACACCATTTCGTTGAAAGCATCCTTGGCTGTCTCCTTGTCTTGACCACTTTTCATTTCAGTGTATGCCTGATTGATGGCATATTTGAATATATTAAAGAAAGCAACTACATCGTCACCACCATTAAACAGCTCTCCATTACCTTCAGCCATTTTATTTATGGTTTCTTGAAAATATGTTTTAGTGTTATTGGCTTCGAGATGCGCCCCCCTAAAAACCCCAAATGCTTCAAGACGTGTTGAGCCATTACTTTGAGATACATCGAGAGCAAGAATATTCCTAACACCTTTATTAATTAAGTCCCTATTTTCATAAGCTAAAGCTTTTCTCTGTTCCAGATTTAGCAAGGCATCCTTGCTGTGGTGAATACTAAAAAATTGCAGGATTTTATTCTTAAGTGATTTTTTTTCTGGAACACTATTTTTCTTTACAACGTCGTTTTTTACCTTAGCGACATTCTCCGCTTGAATAGTTGCATTTTTCGCTACATGGCTCTTTGGATTACTCATTACCTTTGTTTCTGGCTGTAGAAGAACTTCACGTTTTAACTCCGACCTCCGCAAGTCTTCTGCTCCAGGGGGTGCAGGCCGTGGGGTATTCTGCACCGACGCCTGCTTATGCACATCTGTACGGAGCGGCACCTGCGGAGGGGTCTGCACCGACGCCTGCTTGTGCACA